>JAQXLK010000366.1 GCA_029012085.1 Clostridiales bacterium | reverse complement strand
TCTTTCTTTTTTATTCTTGAACAAAAAGGACATCCTATAAAATACACAATTATATTCTTCCTATGTATCCCATTAAGATGTCCTCGTATGAAATTCATTCTCTACTGCCCCTGATATTTTGCAATGTGGCGGGCAATCAGTTCTTCATCATCAAAATAATTAATCCGCATAGCATCTTTTACATCCTTTAGAGTCTGTGCAGCTACTTTTTCCGCTTCCTCACTGCCCTTCTTTAAAACATCATATACATAAGCAATATCCTTCTGATACTCTTTTCTGCGATTCCGAATCGGTTCCAGTTCTTCCTGTAATACATTGTTTAAGAACTTCTTTACCTTCACATCTCCAAGACCACCACGGGTATAATGATCCTTTAATTCCTGAAGATTTGCATAATCCGGCAGATAACGTTCAAAATGCTCCTGTCTGCTAAATGCATCGAGATAAGTAAATACTGTATTCCCTTCCAACTTACCAGGATCGGTAATCTTAATATGGTCAGGATCTGTATACATACTCATAACCTTCTTTTTAATCTCTTCCGGCTCCTCTGAAAGATAGATGCAGTTACCAAGAGATTTACTCATCTTGGCTTTTCCATCCGTACCCGGAAGTCTCAAACAAGCTTCATTATCCGGCAGCAAAATCTGTGGATCTACCAAAGCCTCACCATACACAGAATTAAACTTGTGTACAATCTCCTTGGTCTGCTCAATCATCGGCATCTGATCCTCACCAACAGGAACCGTAGTTGCCTTAAATGCAGTAATATCCGCAGCCTGACTGATTGGATAATTAAAGAATCCTACCGGAATACTTGCCTCAAAATTACGCATTTTAATCTCATTTTTAACCGTTGGATTACGCTGTAATCTGGATACCGTTACCAGATTCATATAATAAAATGTAAGCTCTGTAAGTTCCGGAATCATTGACTGAATAAATATCGTTGACTTTGCCGGATCTAAGCCGCAGGCAAGATAATCCAATGCCACCTCAATAATATTCTCCCGCACCTTATCCGGATTGTCTGCATTATCCGTAAGCGCCTGTGCATCAGCAATCATAATATAAATCTTATCATACTCACCGGAATTCTGTAATTCCACTCTTCTTTTCAAAGAACCTACATAGTGTCCTACATGAAGTCTTCCGGTTGGTCTGTCACCCGTCAGTATTATCTTTCCCATATTCAAATCTCTCCTTAGATGTAATATTATGTGTAGCATATTCCAAAAGCTACACATAAACACTAAGAAATATTATACTTCATTTGATAGGGATTTGTAAAGTGTCGGAATCTCAATCCCTATTTTCTCTATTTTCTGGCAGTTTTTTTTAATTTCTGCTACAATAGCTATCATATCAATCTATACGAACGGAGTTTAAATATGAATACACAAAAACTTTTAAGCTATTTAAGACAATGTATACAACAATACAATATGATAGAAAATGGTGACCGGATTGCAGTTGGACTTTCCGGAGGAAAAGACAGTATGACTTTGCTTTATGGAATGAAACATTTACAACGATTTTATCCGAATCCCTTTGATTTAATTGCCATTTATGTAGATTTGGGAATTCCTGTATCGAATAATGCTGTCGTATCAGAAAAAATACTTTCTGAATACTGTAAAGAATTAGATGTGCCTTTTTATACAGTCCATACCGATATTTACCAAATAACCTTTGAAGAACGGAAAGAAAAGAATCCCTGTTCTCTTTGTGCAAAAATGAGAAAAGGTGCTTTAAATGATAAGGCACTGGAACTTAACTGTAATAAAATTGCTTATGCCCACCATAAAGATGATTTTATAGAAACCAGTCTGATGTCATTATTGTTTGAAGGACATTATTACTGTTTCCCACCGGTTACCCGTCTTGACCGAACAGGACTTACCGTTATCCGTCCCATGTTATACATAGATGAAATAGAAGTGACCGGCTTTGCTAAACGCCACAAGCTGCCAGTCATCACTAATCCATGCCCGGCAGACGGTGTTACAAAACGACAGGAGGTAAAAGAGTTCATTGAAAAAAGCGCTACACAATTCCCTGATATCCGCAAGAACTTAAATTCTGCTCTTTTGAACTATTTTAAGGAGTAGAGAACCAAACACACTATTTGCAAACTTCCACATTAACTACCTCTTTAACCTATATACTAATCAGAAGAAGTTTGTACCTTTCGCTCTGCCAAATCTGTGCTAATCCCCTCGAGATAATGTAACAGTACCGGACCTTCTTTCCCAATTCGGTATTTTGCATCCAACTCCTCCACCTTAAAATGCTTTGCATGTCCATCTTCCACCCGCTTCAAAAAAAATTGAAGCTGTCGAAATGGAAGATAATAACATTCATTTCTTGCAGTAAAATAAATTAATAAAAAACTAATTCCACCCTGAGACTCAAACTTCTCCATAAAATTCACCTGTTGTTCATGAATATTTTGCAGCGGGAATTTCTCCACACTACATTCCTTAGCATCAAAGCAAATCGGAATTCCCTGTACCACACCAATATAATCCACAGTAGAATCCTTTTCAAAATATGCTTTCGTTATATGCCTTGTATTTTTATCAAATTCCACCGGTGTAATTGGTGTTGGAATTTTCTGAACCAACGCCAGATTCCTGTCCCTGTATATATCATTCGTCATATTAATCAGTTCCTCTAAGGTGGAACCTCGAAGACCTCTTGAATTCCATGTTGCCATTTTATGTCTCCCTCTTGCCAAAGTCTCAATTATACGATTACTTACATAATAAATCTCATCCAATGTACAGCTCTGGTTTCGAAAAAATTATTTTTCTTCAAAGATATCTGTTTTGATTTTTACAAATTCCTTTGGTAAATCTGCCTGAAATACTCTTTTTTCCAGATTCTCCGACAATTCCGGTTCTGTTTTTCTATCTGGAAAACACATCTCATAGGCATGCAAAAGCTGGTATTTTAAACCAAACTCTTTACGCAGCCTGTCATTTACCGGCTTATTTCCATACTTTCCATCCCCGATAATCGGATGTCCCACTGAACATAAATGTGCTCGAATCTGATGGGTTTTTCCGGTAACCAGTTTAACCTTTAGAAGTGTAAATTCCATACCCTGGAAAATACCATACTGTAACGGCTCATATTTTGTCTCTATGTATGCCGGTCTATCCGCTCCGGCACGTTTCGCCTCTTCTAATGATGGATAGACTAAAACCTGGTTGTGATTTTTCTTCTTTACAAGAAATCCCTTAATAATAGACGCTTTTTCCACTCTTCCACATACAATTGTTAAATAGTATTTATCTACTGTCCTGTTCTTCAGCATTCTAGAAAGAATTCTGGAACCTTTTAATGACATACCCGCTAAAATAATTCCACTGGTGTTACGGTCAAGGCGATTACAGACTGAGGGTGTAAAAAAAACTTCACTCTCATGCTTTAACCTATAATAATCAACAATCTGTTCATTCAATGAATAATCATTGACCTGCGCTTTCTGTGACAAAACCCCAGCCGGTTTATTTATCATAAGAATATCTTCATCTTCATACAATATTTCAATATCCTGTAATGGATTCTTGCTCAAGTTACTCGTTGTTTTCTTCTCACCTTTATCCATATAAGTATCCGAATGGTCACTGGTGACACTATTTCCTAGCTTTGGCACATTTCCATCTTTTCGGAACTTTGCTATGGTTTCATCTGTCATATAAACCGTAACCATATCACCAAAAGATAAAATCTCACTGCCATCTGCTTTTCCATTATTTAGCTTAATATTCTTTTTTCGTAGCATTTTATACAAAAAACTCTGGGGCGCAGCATCTAAATATTTTCCCAAAAACTTATTCAAACGCTGTCCTTCCATATCCTTTGATATTTCAATCTGCTGCATGTCCTACTCTCCAAATTATTCTCTACATCCATCTCCAGCCAGGCAGATATTTGTTCTTCATTGTTCCATTGTTAAGCTTTCCAAAACCGAGGGAAAAACCATCTACACAGATTAAACAGATTCCATTTTTACACATCTGTTCCTCTTCATCGGTAAGTTCTATTGTTTCACCCTTTAAGTATTTTACTACCCTTTCATCTGTAACCTGTAAATCCAATACATTTGGAAACTGCTCCTTTTTCAAAAACATAGCCAGTGACTGGCTTGGCTCAAAACGGTTCTTCTTCATATCTCCCATATACAGTCCACAACGTAGTATTCGAAGCCCCTTCACATATGGCATCTTCTCCGGAATATAGAACACACGCTCTTTTTGAACATCTATCCTTTCTAAATCAAATGGATATCCTAATGTTTTAATAAAATCTTCTGCCTCTGGACTTAACTTATCCTTTGAAAATGTGTACGGTACAGATTTTGCCGGACTGTCACTTTCCTCTTTTTTCCGAACCATTGCCACAAAGTGTCCTTCTCCCTCAATTCGATGAGGCCAAAGCCTCCGACATTTGGTAAGTTCCTCATTTCCGGTAAGTCCCCATTCCGGATGTCCCTTATCAAACCCGGCAATTAAAGGAAGCTCCACCAATTCCAATGCATCATCTAAGGATAACAGATATTCTATAGACTGTTCATTTTCCTCCTTTGAAAAAGTACAGGTAGAATAAATAATACTTCCTCCGGGCTTTAACATCGTAACTGCTTCCTTCATAATAGAACGCTGTAATCCAACAAACAAATCGACTCCATTATTTTCCCATGCCTTTGTCATATTATTCTGCTTACGAAACATTCCCTCACCCGAACAAGGAGCATCAATTAATATCTTATCAAAAAAAGAAGGAAAACGTTTTGCAAGCTCATTTGGTGGTTCACTGGTTACCAATGCATTTCCAACTCCAAACACCTCAATATTCTTAAGCAGAGCCTTTGCACGGGAATTACTGATATCATTCGACACTAACAGACCGGTTCCATTGAGCTTTGCTGCCAATTCCGTAGATTTACCGCCGGGAGCTGCACAAAGATCTAACACCACATCCCCCGGTTCAATAGGCAGCAGACTCGCAGTTGTCATTGCTGATGGCTCCTGAATATAATATAATCCTGCAAAATAGTATGGATGCTTGGCAGGTTTTTCATTCTTCTCATAATAAAAACCATTTGGGCACCAAGACACAGGCCTTAATTTATATGGAGACAATTGCTCAAATTCTGCAGTGGTCAGCTTAGCAGTATTCACGCGAAGTCCCTGATAAGCCTCCTGCTCAAAGGAATCCAGATACTTATCATAATCTGTTCCTAACATTTCTTTCATTTTTTCTTTAAATGCTGCCGGTAAATCGATTCTTTTATCCACTATTTACCCCTTCCTTTTTCTAAAATATCATGACTAGTATGTAGATAATTAATATTCACTATACTAGCCATTAATAAAGGCTCTGTGCTTTATAGCCCTCTGAAATAATATCTAGCTGTTTCGAAAAGCGTTCAAGATTCTCTAAATCTTCCGTTTCATATACCTTGAAGAACTCGTCCTGTATCTTAATTACTTCACGTTTACTTGCAACCTTAAATAAATTCTGAATATTAACAAGAATGTCTGCCACAAGCTGCGCCTTAACCTGAAAAATATTCTGTGCATCCATAATTTCATCCCGAACGGAACTCATCTCCTGATCAAGTGTCGTAATGGCATCAGAGGCACGAAGAAGCTTTTCCTTAATATGTTCCGGCATATTCCCCTTATACTTATACTGCAAAGAATGTTCAATTGTAGCCCAAAAATCCATTGCCATGGTACGAATCTGGATTTCTGCCTGTATCCGCTTCGTTCCATCTAGAGTATACACATCATAATAAATAATCATATGATAGCTTCGATATCCACTATCTTTCATATTGTTGATGTAATCCTTCTCCTTCAAAACCTCCATATCCGTACGGCTATGAATAATTTCCACTACCTTTTCAATATCTTCCACAAACTGACACATAATGCGAATTCCGGCTATATCAGAAATTCGATCTTCAATCTCCTCAATTGCAATATTCTTTTTCTGCATTTTATCCAAAATGCTGGATATCTTTTTTACACGTCCTGTAACCTGCTCAATCGGTGAATAAAGTCCCGCATTACGATACTCCTCAATAATATGGTTAAACTTTACCACAAGCTCATCAACAGCCAGCCGGTATGGGTCTAATATTTCCCTCCAAAGCTGAATTTCCATTTCCTTCACTCCATTTCTTATATAAAGTAATCTATCCCTATTCCATCTTTTGAAGATACGGATATGGATTCACCGTAACTTCTTTTCCATCTCTGTTTATATATATACCAAAATGCAAATGTACAGCAAATTTCCCTTTCGTTCCTTCCTCACCTTCTCCTGTATTACCCATGAAACCAAGCAATTCTCCTGCTTTTACATTCCTTCCTACATACATATTTGCTGCATAAGAATCCAAATGGGCATAATAATAATAAATACCTTTTTCCGATGTAATTCCAATTCGATATCCTCCAAGATACAGCCAGCCAAGATTCGTCACTACACCATCTGTAGCACTTATAACAGGAATCCTTCCTGCCTGATTCTTCCTATCCATCAAATCACATCCGGCATGACTGCCATTTTCCCGGTCTGCACCATAGGTATCCTCATAGTCAATGTCATCTATGTATTGTCTTGCCACAGGAAAATAGATTAATTCCCGGGCAATTATATCAAACTGCTGTTTGGTTCTTTTCCGTTCCCTGGCATAAATATTACTTTTCCATAAAAGCATACTACTCATACCGGCAATCCAAATTGCTTCTACCGTAATCATCAAAAAAACAGTGAATACGGATTTTACCTGCAGCCACATGGAAAGACCTCCTATTTGAATATTACATGGAACACTCTATTCGTCTTATAATATAGTTTGCACTCTCATATATACGAATCGGATCAACATTCATCCGATATCTGCCATTTACATAAACAATATTTCCCGCAATCATCGTCATAATCACATTATCGCTACTACCACTATATACTAAATTATTTACAAGGTGGTTCATCGGCTGCATATTCGGTTTTAATAAATCAATCAAAATCAGGTCTGCCTGTTTTCCCACTGCAATACTATCACACTCTGACAGGCCCAACAGTCTCGCACCATTTACACAAGCCATACGTAAGACCTCTATCGGTTCTAGTGCTGCAGCATCATTATACTTAAGCTTTTGAAGACCAGCAGCCAAATACATCTCCTTAAAAAAATTCAGACTGTTATTGCTTGCCGGACCATCTGTGCCAATCGCAATTAAAATTCCATGTTCCATATATTCCTTAAGCGGAGCAACTCCACTGGCAAGTTTTAAATTAGAAGATGGATTCGTAACGACATAAATATGCTTATCCTTTAGTATTTGCATATCCCGCTCGTCCGCATAAACAATATGATGACCTGCTCCACCATACTCAAAAAGACCAAAAGAATCCATTACCTGAATTGGTGTTTTCCCATACCGTTCTATACACTCAGCAACTTCCCTCTTTGTCTCACTGTTGTGCATATAAACCGGCTCCTTTAATTGCCGGCTTAATGCTGCAATTTCCTTTAGCAATGCCTCGCAACAACTATATTCCGAATGGAAGCCCAGCTTATAATCCACTAATGGATGACATTTATGCAATCTGTTATAATCCGTCATCAGGGTTTCAATTGCACCATCCACCGGCTGTTCACTGCCAAATACAGTACCGGAAATTGTAACTCGGAATCCCATATCCACACATGCCTTTGCAATCATTTCCGGATGAAAATACATCTCAAAGCTCGTGGTAATACCACCTCTTACATATTCCAGCACCGCAAGCTGCATCAACACGTAGATATCTTCTTTTGTGAGTTTTGCCTCTGCCGGAAAAATCTTTTGGTTCAACCACTCCTGCAATGGTAAATCATCGGCATAGGAACGAAGAAATGTCATCGGACCATGTGCATGACAGTTTTTAAAACCCGGCATCAACAGATTTCCCATACAATCTATCTGTTCATCAAATTCCGAACTGTTTTCTGATGCGTCTTTGTTCTTACTATCATATTTTATAATCCGCTCAATCACACTGTCCTTTACCCAGACTTCACCTTTGTAAATCTCTTCCTTTTCCAGCATGGATAAAATTCTTGCATTATACAGTCTTATTCTCATGTAACCACCTCAATCCATCCTACACCTGTTACTTTTTCACAGCTTTTTCAGTTTATTGCTTTAATCATTCTAAAAAAAGTAACCTACATCCTTGATATTGCAAGCTTTACAAGTGCCTGAAACTTTGGTGCAACCGCATCTGCTGCCGCCTTTACTTCCTCATGAGAAAGAGGAGTCTCACTTATTCCAGCAGCAAGATTGGATATAAAAGAAATTCCACAGATTTTCATTCCCATATGATTCGCAGTAATCGCTTCCACCACTGTACTCATTCCAACTGCAGAGGCTCCCAATGCCTTACACATACGTATTTCAGCCGGCGACTCATAACTTGGACCTGTAAACTGCAAATATACACCCTCCTTAAGTGTCACAGAAAGCTCTTTACTACACTGTCTTATAATCTGCTGTAAATCTTTATCGTATATTTCACTCATATCCGGAAAACGAACACCAAATTCTTCTTCATTCTCTCCTATCAAAGGATTTCGAATAAAACTGCTGATATGATCTGTAATCAGCATTAAATCTCCACACTGAAAACCATCACCCATACCTCCGGCAGCATTTGTTAAAAAGAGTGTATTCGCTCCTAGAGCCCTCATAAGGCGAACAGGCAGTACCACATCCTCCATCTCATATCCTTCATAAAAATGAACTCTTCCCTGCATAATAACAACAGGGGTTCCTTCCATATACCCAAACACAAATCTTCCTTTATGTCCGGCAACGGTAGACTGAGGGAAACCGTCAATCTCTGCATAATCCAGTGTATCCACCACCTCAATCTGTTCAGCCAGATCACCAAGACCAGAGCCTAACACCAATGCAACCCTTGGCACAAAATCCGTTTTTTTACGCACACAATCTAAACAGCTTTTTACTCGTTCGTACTTTTTCCCCATAAAAACACTCCTCACATTATTTATTTGCGATTCTCATTATCCCAAAAATATACAATTACCGGTGTCCCAACATCAAAATTCTCATACAATGTCTTCGCAAAATCCAATGGAAGATTCACACAACCATGTGAACCACTGTAATAATAAATGCTTCCACCATATGTACTTCTCCAACCTGCTGCATCATGAAGACCAATTCCTCCATTGAACTGCATCCAATAGGTAACCGGTGATTCATACTCATATTCATAGGTTGTTTTTTCTACTTTAACCTTTTTGCCTTTTTTATTTTTCTTTGTAATTGTTTTTGTAACCGGCTTTTTCTCCCCACGTAAAACCGTTGGACTTAACTTAGCCTGAATTGCATAAAGACCAATACAAGTACCATGCCCGGCAGACTCATTACCTGACACACAATCTCCTTCTGCAATCTTTTTCCCATCCTTATAAGCATATACATGCTGTTCAGACAGATTCACCTCAATATATGTATCTCCAATATCATTTTCACCTTGCAGCGTATATCCCTTTTTATCAAAGATGACCTCTACGGTAGCAGATTTCTTTTCCTTTAATGCCTTGCTTAAGGCTTTCACGGTATCCTCCTGATTTAAAACATAACCAAATGCTTCACCGTGTGTCTGAATCTGTTTGTCATCCCATGAAGTAGTAAACGTTCTGTCAGTTCCAAGGGTATCATACTCGTTCGCCAGCTTTTCAACATACTTCTTAATCTTATTTTCTGAGACCTCATAGCTGTCACCCTTTTTCTCTAAAACCTCCTCATAAAGTTCCATTCCAGGTTCTAAAGTCAAATCATCCAGCTGCAATTTGATCTCATTCTTCGCATATTCATTCTTTGCATCCAATTCCGTTTGTAATTTTGCATCATCCGCATACACCTTAGGAAGTTCATAACATTCCTGCTCTAAAAGATTAATTTCTGCCACTACATTACGAAGACCATCTTCTACTGACTTTTCAAATTTATCTACAACAATTGTAGTTCCTAAGTTTTCTTTTACAATTGCAAATTTACCATCCTCAACTCCAACATAAGCGTCTTCCGGACTTTGCATATTCTTCTTTTTCAAAGAATCCATATTTGAAAAAATGTCCTCTAGAGCCTCTTCATCCCATGACGTATCAGCACTCACTGCAAAATCATAATGTTTAAACATATTCACAAACCAAAAATATGCTTTTTGATTTTTTAAACAGTCAGAAAATTCATCCTTTAACTGAATAACCATGGAAATATCATTTCCATCAATTATTTCGTCCGAATCATCTATCAAAATAATCTTCAGCTTATAGTTTTTATAAAAGCTTTCAAGAGTATTCTTTGCAGTTTCTTTATTCATACCGGAAACACTCACACCATTAATAGCCACATCCTGATAAAAATGACCTAAAAAATATACAAAACCTGCCAAATATGCAATTAGCAAAACTCCAACAAGAGAACCCAACGAAATCCATAAAGCTTTTTTATTTTTCCCTTCTGTACTCTTTGTTGTTTGTTTAACTGTTCCATCAGAAGAAGGATTCTCTTTCTCTTCTTTCTCCTTTGCTGCCTTGATATCTGCTAATTTTTTACTTCCTGTAATTGCACTATTAGAAGTTTCTTTTTTCTCGCCAGAATCTTCTTTTTCACTATTTGCATTCTTTTCCTTATCTGATTCCTGCTTTTCATCCTGAGAATTCTTGGGTTTATCCGTTTTTCCCTTTTCTTCCGGCTTTTCTTTGTCAGATTTCTGCTTTTCTTCCTCGGAATTCTTTGCTTTTTCTGCTTTTTCCTTTTCTTTCATCTCTTCTTTTTCAGACTTCTGCTTTTCTTCTTCGGAATTCTTGCCTTTTTCTTTTTCTTTATCGTTTTCTTTCACATGCTCAGTACGCAGTTCATCAAAATCGGTCACTTCCACATTGTTTTCTTTCTTCATTTTATCAGTTCTTTCCTCTTTTGTCTCATTTTTCTTCTCGTTCATTCCTACTCTCCTAATTCATTTCGGGATTAAGCGTTACTGACACGATTTCTGGCAAATTATTTACGCGGAATTTGAAAGTGTGATTGCCTAGTCCACCGCTTAATATCATATATTTATTGGAATATTCAAAGACTCCCTTGTCATATTCAGGAAAAAAATGTACCATCGGTGACAACACACCACCTAAAAACGGAATTTGAATCATCCCACCATGCACATGACCGGAAAAAGTTAAATCTGCTCCCCAGCCTGCATATTGCTTAAAATAGTCAGGATTATGCGCCAGAAAAATATGATAAAATTCCTGTTCACATTTTCCAAATAAATCATTCAAATACTCCGCCTTCATCGGAGTATGTTTGAACCGCTTGTAAAACTTTGGTGTCAAATCAAGTCCATAAAGCGCAATTTTTTCTCCATTATGTTCCAAAAAAATCTTTTCATCCCTTAATATCGTAATTTGGGAATCCAGCCTTTCCAAAAAATCCTTCCACATACTTCCATAGGACTCTGTATAAATACTGGTTCTAAGTTCATGATTACCAAGGCTCATATAGACCGGTGCAATAGATACCAATTGATTCATGGTATCTGCAGCAAACCTGACATCTTTTCCCGGTTTTCCTACAATCATATCTCCGGTGACAAATATCACATCCGGCTCCAGCTTACGAATGCGCTCAATTAAATTGCTATTATTTTCACCAAAACATGCATTGTGTAAATCTGAAAGCTGAATAATATGAAAGCCTTCGAAAGCCTTTGGCAACTTTGTTGACCAGAGTTCATAACTTGTTACCACTAATCTGCGGTTTTCAATAAAGCTTATCAAACACACAACCACAAAACAAACACCAATTAGTATACTAATAATTTGAAATATGTTCAAGCACAAATTCATTGGTTACTCCTTTATTTATCTAATAAATGTTAATATACTGTTCAACTATCTTTTTTAATGCATGGTGATACTTTTGACGCTCCACATCCTGTGTTGCAATAATATCCATACTTCCTAACTCTTTTCCAGCCTGACTATAGATAACCTTTGCAACAACATCACCCTTTTTAACAGGTGCCTTATCCTTAACAATCTGAAGCTTTTTTTGAATCTCTCCTTCGCTTTTATCACCAACAAAAACATAACGAAAAGGAGTTTTTGCCTCTACAAGTACAGCATCCTGCACACCATCTCTAACTGCAATCTGATTCTTACCATCTAAAACTTTCTCATCTTCAAAAATACTACAATTCGCAAAACCAAAATCTAAAAGCTTAGCAGCATCTGAATAACGAATATCTTTTGTTTTGGAACCCATAACAACTGCAATCAAAGTAGTTCCATTTCTTGTTGCCGTAGCTGACATGGAAAATCCTGCCACAGATGTATATCCTGTTTTTAGACCATTTGCACCTTCATATTTTTTTAGAAATTTGTTCGTGTTTGCAAGACCAAATTCTGAATCTCCACGCTTTGTTTTATGAACAATGGTATCCATCCAGATTGTAGTATATTCTGTCACTTCCGGATGATTTAACAAAAGATGCCTTGATAATACTGCAATGTCTCTGGCACTCATCTGATGCCCTTCTGCTTCTAAACCACATGCATTTTCAAAATGAGAATGTTCCATCCCTAGCTCTTTCGCCCGTTCATTCATTAACGCAACAAATCCTTCTTCACTGCCTGCAATCGCCTCTCCAACTGCCGTTGCAGCATCGTTTGCCGAAGACACAATCACGCATTTCAACAAATCTTGAAAGCTTTGCTGCTCCCCTTCTTCTAAATAAACCTGACTGCCACCCATTCCTGCAGCATTTGCAGAAACAGTAACCATATCATCCAACTTAAATTTTCCACTATCTAATGCTTCAAAAGCCAGCAGCATTGTCATTATTTTAGTAACAGATGCCGGCTTTCTTGCAGTATCCGGGTCTTTTTCATATAATACCTGCCCACTGTTAAGTTCCATCAAAAGTACGGATGGTGACTCTATGTCTAAAACAGACTGATTTCCTGTCTCCGTTGTATTTTCTTCTTCCAGCCGATATTCTTTTGCATCGGGCCTTGCATAAACAAACATTTTCTCAACAGGCAGCATCGCTGCTATCATACATAAAATCAATATAAATACAGCATATTTCTTCACAAAATGCACCCTATCAACCTATTTACTATCAGTTTATTAGAAATCTACTGTAAATATGCATTTATAGATCTTTTTCTGTAATCACTTCATAAACAACCGGATTTTTATCTATTTTGTTAGCAGATAATGTATAAGCATTCAAAAAACGTTCTTTTGCATTTGTCAGTCGTTGTTTATCATTACCATAAAGAATCGCAACACAGTCATCCTTTTGAATACAGTCACCTAAATGTTTTTTCAACTGTATACCCACTGTTAAATCAATCACACTATCTTTTGTCTCCCGGCCTCCACCAAGTATAAGAGATACCATTCCAATCTCTTGATTATCACAGGACGCAAGATAGGCTTCATCTAATTCCCCACACAAATCTGAATGTTCCATCAATTCCCTGCCGGAAACCGCCAACGAATACTTAGCACGTTCAAACTTCTCTAAATGCTCTATATATTCCGGATTACCTCCCTGTGCATTAACAAAATCCTTCATTTTCTCTAAGGCATCTCCAGACTTTATTGCATTCTCTACCTTCTTTTCTGCTTCCTCTAAATCCTTCGCCTTTCCTGCAGCAATCAGCATATAACAGGCTAATATCTTAGATACCTTAAGCAGTCTTTCTTCGCCCTGCCCTCTGAGACATTCTACCGCTTCTTTCACTTCTAAAATATTCCCCACTGCATTTCCCAGCGGCTCATTCATATCCGTAATTACTGCCAGTGTCTTCCGCCCTGCCTTTGTTCCAATTGCAACCATGGTCTTTGCCAGCAGCCTTGCCTGCTCTACTGACTTCATAAAAGCACCGGTTCCCACCTTGACATCTAACACAATCGCATCTGCTCCAGCCGCAAGTTTTTTACTCATAATACTTGATGCAATCAAAGATACATTGTCTACAGTTGCTGTCACATCACGTAGCGCATATATTTTTTTATCAGCCGGTGCAAGATTTGCCGTCTGTCCTACAATCGATAATCCAATATTATTCACCTGGGAAATAAATTGTTCTTCAGATATAGAAGTTTGAAATCCCGGAATTCCTTCTAACTTATCAATGGTACCGCCTGTATGTCCCAGTCCTCTTCCACTCATTTTTGCTACAGGAACACCAAGACTTGCCAAAATCGGTCCTACAATCAAACTTGTCTTATCCCCTACACCACCGGTAGAATGCTTATCCACCTTAACTCCTTTTATTCCAGATAAATCCAAACGGTCACCACTGTCTGCCATCGCCATGGTAAGCAAAGTAGTCTCCTCATAATTCATGCCCCTAAAATATACTGCCATTAGAAATGCTGACATCTGGTAATCCGGTATCTCTCCACTTGTATACCCATTCACAAGATAAATGATTTCTTCTTTTGACAGTATCTCTCCATTTCGCTTTTTCATAATCAAATCATATGTATTCATGCTCATCACCTCATCTCAGCATTTCTTGATATAATAAAAGTTCTCATTTATATGCTATAAGCTTTTGTTTCAGACTTGTTCCAATAGAAAGCTCTTTCACGCCAAAATTATCAGCGATGGTTGCACCAATATCTGCAAAAGTATCAAGTACACCTAAATTCACACCTTGCTGCATACCCTTATGATACATCAGTACCGGTATATACTCTCTCGTATGGTCTGTTCCTCGGAAAGTAGGGTCGCATCCATGATCTGCATTGATGATAAGCAAATCATCTTCTTTCATTTTAGAAAGAATCTGACCTAACCTGTCATCAAAATCCTCCAATCCCTGTCCATAGCCTTCCACATCTCTTCGATGTCCCCACGTGGAATCAAATTCCACCAGATTTGTAAATATCAAGCCTTCATGCTGTGTCTCCATAAAATCTGCCGTCTTATCCATTCCGTCTAAATTACTCTTTGTATGGACTGCATCACAAATTCCTACACCAGAAAAAATGTCTTCAATCTTTCCCACTGCAGTAACACGGTAGCCAGCTTCTTTCATATATACCAATAGATTTTCTTCTGATGGTCTTAATGAAAAATCCCTGCGATTTGCAGTTCGAATATACTTTTCTCCTTCTTTTACAAACGGTCTTGCAATGACCCTGGCCACCCCATGTTCTCCCTGCAAAAGTTCTCTTGCAATTTCGCACATTCGATACAAATCTTTCAACGGAATCACATCTTCATGGGCAGCAATCTGAAACACAGAATCTGCTGAGGTATAAATGATTGGATACCCTGTATTCATATGATCATTTCCCAATTCATTGATAATCTGGGTTCCACTGGCAACAATATTTCCAAGATATCCTTTACATCCTGTTCGTTTCACAAACTCATCCATAATATCCTTTGGAAAACCGGTCGGATAAGTCGGAAATGCCTGCTTTGTATGAATACCTACCATCTCCCAATGTCCAATCGTAGTATCCTTACCATTAGAAATCTCTTTTGCTTTACCAAATGCTCCAATCGGCTCCACATCCGTTTTCGGAAGTGTTGTCCCCTCAATAGAAAACAATCCCAACCGTTCCATATTAGGAACTCGTAAATGTCCCCGCATCTTTAAAAGATTACCAAGCGTATCCGCCCCTTTGTCTCCAAAACGTTCTGCATCCGGTGCTTCCCCAATTCCAACACTGTCTAAAATAATCCATATTACTCTCTTAAACATAGCACTTCTCCTTCTTAACACTAATCCTCATAGGGCATACTGTAAACATACTGCCCATCTAACAATGTTCCATATTGAAATCTGCTGCAGGCGGATTCAAACAACATATAAATTTGCCCATCTTGAAATGTAATCTCCTCAGCCTTTGGTAGAATTTCCTTTTTACGAATCAGACTTTGGGAATCTACATAATATAAAGGAATCAATTCTCCCCGGACATTAAGACTTCCGCTTTCCCCATTTAATATGTCATTATAATTATAATAATATAACTGGGATCCTTGAAAAATGCTGGAAGCCGACAACACCAGTTGTCCATCATTTGTCATACACATCCCCTGTATGCGGCTGGTAATCGATAGTCCCATCTCAGGAACCCTTTCCACTCCGTTTTTCTTCTCATCATTAAAATGAAACACAATCATAACTGCATTATTTGCATCACCAGCCGGTGTCGTTAAATGATGGTCATATCTTGTTACATATTTAAATCTGTAATAGTATTCTCCTATATACAAATGCTCATCATCCGCATAACAAAAAGAGGATGTGTTACCGGTTTTAAAATCTCCTGCTACACAAACAGACTGATTTTTCTCATCTAATAACTCCTTTTTATTAAATACATAACATTTTCCATTCCCACCGGCTAAATATACATACCTGCCATTCTCACAAATCCCACCAGAATGACTCCGCAGTGGATTCTCATCATCTTTCATAACTGCAACGCATCGATAACTGCCATCCGGTTTTACAACGTATATTTTTGATTCGTTTTCTTTATAAATATATCCGCTGATTAGATAGACATCTTCTTCCTCACAATAGGATAACCCCTGTGGCACAAATTCCGATGCATATTCCGGTAACTCAAATACTTTTTCCGTCACTCTATAAAATGGATAATAACACAGTTTAATTCCTGATTTGAATATCTGTACCATAGCCCAAATTGCAACAACTGCTTCTAACACTATGCAGACAATCATTATAAAACATCGTATAAATCCTTGTATCTTTATATGTTTCCCCGTCATCTGTAATCCTTCCTATTTCCGTTTTCCTGTTTTCAGGCGGGCAAACGAAAAAAACATATGAAATCTCTTATTTATTATAACAAATTTTTGAGTCTATTTGTAGTATAACTTGCATTTATTCTAATAACCTAAAAAACGAAAAACTGCCATACCTGAATAACCATTAAATGATTATCCCGATATGACAGCTTCATTCTTTCCAAATAACACAATGCGTGTCTTTTTATTTACAGACAATTACTTTTTTACAATAGATCTGCCATTTCGAATAAGAGTTTTTCTGACTTCTCCCAGCCAAGACAAGGATCTGTGATAGATTTACCATAACAGCCTGCTCCAACAGCCTGGTTACCGTCCTCAATATAACTCTCTACCATAACACCTTTCACAAGCTTCTTTACCTCTTCACTATGACGCATACTATGAAGAATCTCTTTTACGATTCTTGGCTGTTCATAATAGCATTTGCTTGAGTTTGCATGGTTAGCGTCGATGATTGCTGCTGGATTCTTTAAGTCTCTTTCGTTATAGAGGTTAAGAAGAAGCAGTAAGTCCTCATAGT
>JAQXLK010000365.1 GCA_029012085.1 Clostridiales bacterium | reverse complement strand
ATCACAGCAAATCATTACCCATTCCGTATATGTCTGAGCCAGGATGGAATCTATTGCTTTCTCTACAGTTTTTTCACAATTGTAACATGCCATGATAACAGATATCTTATCGCACATCTCATTCTTTCCTTTCAACTACCCCTACCAATTCCTCATTTTTCAAGGCAGTTCGATAGGAATAAGTAATCTTATTGTCAACATCCCGCTCAATTACAAAGCCAATCTCCTCTAAGGTTGCTCTCAGCAGACCATTTTTGGGGGTCTTGCTCACTTTAAACTGTCCACTGCTGCAACATTCTTTTTTGAGCAAAGCAGAAAACAATGCACTCTCAACATACTTCCCTGCCACTCGACATGACATCGCAAATTCAGTAAAACGCAGTGACTCCCGATCTAATATATACTGTCCATAACCAACAATTCCGTATGAACCAAAATCATCTTTACAGGAAAAAGCAAAATTCTTACAACCATCTTTTTCAAATACATACTTGAATTCCTCTGGTGAATATTTCCTTCCTGACATATTTAGTTGATTTGTTCTGACAACCAATTCATAGCATCTTTGCTTTTCTTCATCAGTTGTGGGTTGGAACAGTTCCATCTGTAGATTACATTTTTTCAAAAAGGCTACCGTATCTTCATCGCCAGAATGTTTCAGTTCATTTCTTTTTTCTTCTGCGCGATACATCATTCTGCGGTTACGACTCTCCTCTGTAACCATCACATCAAACTCATTCTTTTCCAATAAAGAACTGATATCATCAGGGTCGTATACCCTTATCTGAGGCCACACAGACTGCACTTGTCCACGTTCAAATGCAGAATCATCAATCAAAGCCAATGCATCTATTCCAATATTCAGCTGTCTGGCAATCTCCTCCATTGAGATGCTCTTTGCACCCCAATGTATCTGTGGATATAGGAAATACTCAGCAATCCCTTTCTTTTCCAATACTGACCAGGCCGATGTATAGTCATTTTTACTGGCGATCGATTGAATAATGCCGCGTGCATCCAAAGCTTTGATACAATTCATAGTCTCCTGATTTACTTTGAGCGACATCGGATCATCAGTTTCAATCAGAATGCCGTCCCAAAGTGTGTGATCCAAATCCCAGACAACACACTTTACTTTTTCAGCAGGCTCTGTGCTTTTCTTCTTTTTTCCCTGTACAAAATCACACCATAATATATCAAGTTCTGTCTCCAAATCGTTTTCAGGATAAACTTTCACAAGGTATCCTGAAGTCCAGCAAGCGTCATTCAATTGTGATTTATCAATAACAATTAAATTCTCACCAGGTTCCATCAATAACGACATTCTGAACTTTGATAAATGGTCATCAAACACTTCCACAATGAGCCTATATTCTTTATCTTCAAAACTATATCCATGAAATATAAAGGCATCCGGCTGATTAGTTAAACCCGTTAGTTTTCTAAGCTTTCTACGTCTCAAATATTCTGGTATTCGAATCAACGTAAATTTAGGCTTATATGGAATAGGCATCTTAACAAGACCACGAATCATATTGCCAAGATGCTGATTATTCTGAATCAATTTGACATATTCGTCATTTGTTAACATTGCAGGGAATATATGAGTCATCATATTGGCCCATTTTCGGAACTGTACTCTGGCTGCCTGTCCTCCACACCCCCGTTTATCCGAATAAACATAAATACCATTTTCAAACCGCTTACATCTGCCGTCAGATCGTGGCAAATAGTGAACACAATTATTAAAACACTCGGGAGCAGAGCATTCCAAACAATGTTCTTCCCAAACAGTAGGACGAATTGCAGTAATTTCAAACTCATCCTGTACATTCTTTTTATACTGAGGATATTTTTTCACTTTTTCTTTTTCAGCATAATAAAACTGATACATGAATACTTTCTCCTAAAGGTAAATCTATTCCACCCGGAATTTTTCTACAACTTCGCGCATATTTAAGCTTTCCATTCCGTACTCTTTTTTCAGTTCTGTATAGTACGAAAATATTTCATCGAGCTGCTTCAAATGATATTCTGTACGAACACCAATATTATGTGGATGCCACCACAAATGAAAGACTAATCCATTCTTTGCAGCGTGAAGCATTTGCTTTTTAATTCGTCTGACTTTCTGTTTTTCCAAAAAAGCTAACGGTTTGAAGTATGGTTTATACATTCTGGAGCCAGTTAAATTCCAGATTCCGTTTTCATTCTTAGGAATGTAGCCCCCTTGACCGGTCAGTGGAAAATACACATCCATAAGTCGAAGTGCACGCATAAGTGGACGAAATTTTACTTTCTCATGAATCCAATCATTTTCCTCATCTCGATAAGCAGTAAAACCAAGCTTATTCAAAACTTTTGTATACTCTAATTCACATTGATTCCGGGGAAGCACTACAGAAGTCACATGATAATTATGAGCTTCTGCTATTTCTTGTGCTGCCAACATGTCAGACTCAAATTGCTCTGTTGTTTGACCGGGTTCCCTGCAATAATAATGAGAAAAAGTATGGCTCCCAATTTCTTGCCCCTGTACTCCAGCAATCTGGCTTATAAGTGATGGTGCATAAAAACAGGGGGACACCTCCTCACTATCCCCTGTGCAGCCCAAACAACGATAAGTAGATGAATCTTCTGATCTATAAGTTGGCCACCTATCCTTTGGGGGCAAATAACTTATCGCATCCTTTTCACCATCCGCAAATAAAAAACCAACCGTCGCCCACGTCGCATGTATATTATATTTTTCAAATATATCCAATAATTGAGGAATTGCCTTTCTGCCGCCCAGTATATTATCCGAGTATTTGTTAAGCTGAACGACATCCTGCATCCCCCAATATAATTCAAAATCTAAAGAAGTTATAAGTATTCCCGACATTGTTATTACCTATATAACACCATACACATATCTCATCTGTAAAAAGTAAAATACAAGATATCCTAAAACAGCAAATGTTTTTAGTATCTTACTACTTTCATAAGTAAACATATTTTCCAATTCCCATGGAAGCAGAATATAACCAAAAAGGCTGCAATATATAGGAAGTCTTCCTAAGAAGATTCCACTTGTTACCATTGATAGCAGGTATAACCCTGACGAAATGATACACATATTTGTACAGAAATTAATCAGTATTCCCTCTTGCTTTATTTTGTTTCTCCCGAAAAAGGATAAAATAGCAGGAATGGAATACAATAATACACGAAGAGGATTTGTTCCATCATCTCCACTAGTTGTATAGTCTGTAACAACATTCACATACTGCGTATTAGTCAATGCATCATCCAATACATTTGTAAATGTACTTAAAGAAGTAATTGCTAATAATATTCCAGCTATGAATATAAGGGTTCTTTTATTCCAGGCTTTTCCCTGAGCAATTATAATAATAGGAATCATTAATAATGCTGACTGATGAAAAGTCGATGCGAGTAAGACAGTCAAAAAAGCTGGTACATATTTCTTATTAAGCATCCAAGGCACAGCAAACAGAATGACTGTGACTGCCAAAAACTGACGCAGTCCATTGAACATCCAGGCAAAATAATCAGAGGACGCAACAAATAAAAACAGTGAAAATACCAAGTCATCTGAATACTTTCTAAAAAAAGTCACTAATGATATTCCCTGAAATATCGCCAGTATCATTAGATAAGGAACAAAATCCTGTCCAACCAACGATTTGATCATGATTGAAAGGGCTGAAAAGCCCTTATCCTTTGTGTTGTGTAAAAGATACTCAGGGATATCAGACAAACTGGAGGGCATATTTAGATAACTTGTAATATAATATGACGTATCCGCAATATATCGTCTGGTACCTGCCATCCAGATAACCGGAAAAAATGCAATAAATGCATACAACCACGAAAAGCGGTATTTTTCTTCACCACAAATCATCTCATATCTATTATTCCTTCCAGGACTAATCAAGGCAATCAGTCCCACCCAAAATAAAATCAGCACATATTGTGAAGTCATTTCATTCCCTCATGTATCGTTTCAAATATTCAACGGGCTACAATTTACAGCAGCTATGGTTTCTAATACAACCTTTTTCTTGCCGAATTCTTCTTTCATCTGTCGGCAACCGACCGCACCCATTTCTTTTCTCTGACCGAATCCAAATTCAGACATAGCTTCGCCATTCCACATGCCAAAAGCATGTGGCACCTGACTACGCTATGTTCGAATTCAGCCCCTGTGCGGTAAACCAGCTACAGCTGCGTCATCCTGCTTATCAGTTCCTTTAAATCTATCTCAATATCTTCATCTGACTCTTCGTCATAAATCACGGCTTTTCCCGTATCCCCTGTACTTTTTCTGTTTCTCTTTCCAAAAGATACCTCCAGTCTGGTGTCTTCATCACAAAGATTCCGGAACTTTAATTCCTTTATCGTCATAATCGTCAGCCCGACCTTTATGGGATGATCAAAAAAATCAAAGGAAAGGTATGCCAGGTGGTTATGCCGGTCAGTCTTTTTGATCAGTTTTTCAAAACCTGCCAGCGGACCATGGGTAATCACTGCCCTTCCATTGCCATCCAGGTAGCCATAGGACATCTTTGCTTCTCCTGTCTCATCCAAAAGAGTCCTGAAAAAATCTCTTTCTTCCTCCGTAAGGGCCGCTCTTCCCTCGTCCTTCAACTGCCTGATAAATCCCCATCTTCTTCCTTCCATAGAATCCAGAAATCGGTCGAATTCCTCCTGGTTCATCTCTGACCGGACGAAAACATATCCCGGGAACATGGGCTTTTTATCCAGCTCTTTTTTGTCCCTCCGGTAATACTCCATCACGGGGAGAAATGCATGAACCCCTTCCTCACAGAGGAGACTGCAAAGCTGCCACTGTTTCTCAATTCTGGAAAACAGGACATACCAGTTGAAGGTGTCTATGTCTATTGTTTTCTCATAAAATTCTTCTAACATATTTATCTTATCAGTTATTTCACCGGATGGTAGGTAGTTACTACTTCCCGAACCATCTCACGGATATTCTTCCTTATTCTAATACGCAGCCTCCATAAGACCGGATAACTCCGGAATGCTTATTCATTGTACTACATAAATTGCCTTCAAAGCAACCGGAAAATTTCCGGCAGTTTTTCTTTCTGTATTCGTGTATATTATAAGGTCAATATTTGTCATTTTCAAGGGATTCCACTATTTTTTAAAGATTAGTGTTAGAGCCGGAGAATACGACCATTGGTTATTGGTTTCGGACACCAGGCTTGACATGAACCTTAGATAATGGTAAGCACTCTATAAAATAATGGCTATCTTTTCACAAG
>JAQXLK010000364.1 GCA_029012085.1 Clostridiales bacterium | reverse complement strand
ACGGCGATAATAACGCAGCTGGGCGGTCCAAACGGAGAAAAAGGGGCTTCTACCCGCTATTTGTCACAAAGATATTCCATGAAAAATGGAAAAGTAATTGGGTCATTAACGGATATTGGAACGGAGGAACTCGGGCATGAGGAAATGATTAGTACCATTGTCACTATGCTCACAAAGAATCTTTCGATGAATGAAATAGAGGAATCCGGTTTTTACCAGTATTATGTGGATCATACGATTGGTATTTGGCCACAGGCTGCAAGTGGAGAACCGTTTTCTACGGCAACCCTGCAGTCTACTGGTGATCCGATTGCGGATTTGCATGAAGATATGGCGGCGGAACAGAAAGCCCGGTTAACCTATGATAATATTTTGCGGCTTTCTAAGGATGAACCGGATGTGTATGAGGCAATTAAGTTTTTAAGAGAACGTGAAATGGTACATTACCAGCGTTTTGGTGAATGTCTGCGGATTGTACAGGATGAATTAGATGCAAAAAATTTCTATGCATTTAATCCGTCTTTCGACAAGAAAGCCACATGTATTTAATGTGCAGGAAAATTCACGAAAAATAATTTGGAACCATATGAAAAATCATGAATAAACTAATAAAAAATATATTGAGGAAAAGAATGAAAAAAATTACAGCCATATTGCTTGTGTTAGTGCTGGTAACATCAGTGATTATCTCTGGTTGTGGGAAATCAGAGAACAATCTTAAGAAAGTTACCTTAAATGAAGTGGCACACTCTATTTTCTATGCCCCACAATATGTGGCAATTGAAAATGGATATTTTGAAGAGGAAGGAATTGACCTTACGTTAGTAACAGGTTTTGGAGCAGATAAAGTTATGTCTGCGCTGGTGGCAGGAGAGGCGGATATAGGTTTCGCAGGAGCAGAGGCATCCGTATATCTTTATAGTGAGGGTGCCTCTGATTATGCTGTGAATTTTGCTCAGCTTACCCAGCGTGCAGGTAATTTTCTTGTGTCAAGAGAGCCTGTTGAAAATTTCAGTTGGGATATGTTAAAGGGAAAGGAAGTACTTGGTGGCAGAGCAGGAGGTATGCCGGAAATGGTATTTGAATATATTTTAAAGAAAAATGGTTTAAATCCAAAGGAAGATTTACAGATTGACCAAAGTATAGATTTTGGAAGTACGGCGGCAGCATTTTCCGGTGGACAGGGAGAATTTACAGTAGAATTTGAGCCATCTGCCACTGCGTTAGAATCTGCCGGAGAAGGATATGTGGTGGCTTCGCTTGGTGTAGATTCCGGTTATGTGCCATATACGGCATACTGTACAACAAAGGAGTATATGGAAGAAAATGAAAATGTTGTAGCAGGATTTACAAAAGCTTTGCAAAGGGGAATGGAGTATGTAAATACCCATACACCGGAAGAGATTGCGGCTGTGATTGCTCCACAGTTTGAAGAGACAGATATAGAAACCATAGAAAAGATTGTAACAAGGTATTACGAGCAGGAAACATGGAAGAATAATCTGATTTTTGAGGAGAGTAGTTTTGACTTGTTACAGAATATTTTGATGGATGCAGGTGAACTTACGGAACCGGTACCCTATGATAAGTTAATAAATACCCGTTTTGCGGAAGATGCTGCAAATGGTAAGTGAAATATTATGAAAAACTCTTCTTTTTAACTCGGACATTATGTAAACTAGAGCCTTTTATACCTGCTTGCAGTTTGTGCTCATTTTTGATATACTGATTCTATCTTTTGTAACTTTCCGAAACGAAACGGATTAGCTCTGAATAGATACGATTTTTTAAGTATTAGGGAGGATTTCCTTTATGAACAATAATGGATTAATGATGCAGTATTTTGAGTGGTATTTACCGGAGGATGCAAGCCTTTGGAAGAAGATTACGGAGGAGGCATCAAAGCTTAAGACGTTGGGAGTAACATCACTATGGGTTCCGCCGGCTTATAAAGGCGCTAACGGAAAAAGCGATGTTGGATATGGTGTCTATGACCTGTATGATTTGGGTGAATTTAACCAGAAAGGTAGTATTCCCACCAAGTATGGCACGAAGAAAGAATATATAGAGATGGTTCAGTCTGTTCAGAAAAAAGGAATTGATATTTATGCGGATATTGTGCTGAATCATAAGATTGGTGCCGATGAGACGGAATATATTCAGGCGGAGGAGTTTAATGCCACAAGCCGGAATCAGATGGTTGGTGATGAGAAGACAATTTGTGGATGGACGAAGTTTACATTTCCTGGAAGAAAAGGAAAATATTCTGATTTTACATGTAACTGGACACATTTTGATGGCATTGACTGGGATCAGAGTGCTACCCGAAATGCGATATATAAGTTTGTAGGCAAGTCATGGGAAGAAGCTGTAGATGATGAGAATGGAAACTATGATTATTTAATGGGTGCAGATATTGATTTTGATAATCCAGAGGTAAAGGATGAGCTTTATCGCTGGGGACAGTGGTATCTGAAAATGACCGGAGTAAATGGATTCCGTTTAGATGCAGTGAAACACATTGGCTACTACTTTTATAAAGATTGGATTCCGGCTATGCGGGAAGCCAGTGGTAAAGAGCTGTTTTGTGTGGGGAATACTGGCATTGGGATGTGAACCATTTAGAGAGATACCTTGAAAATGTGAATTATCAGATGTCTTTGTTTGATGTTCCGCTTCATATGCATTTTCATGATGCCTCAAAAGCGCATGGGGATTACAACATGGCAACATTGTTAAATGATACATTGGTAAGCCGACATCCAATGAATGCTGTTACCTTTGTAGAGAATCACGACACCCAGCCGGGGCAGGCATTGCAGTCATGGGTGGAAGATTGGTTTAAGCCGCTTGCGTATGCCATTATCTTGCTTCGACAGGATGGATATCCTTGCATTTTTTATGGTGATTATTATGGTATTCCGCATGACAATATTGCACCAAAGAAAACAATGCTTAATAAAATGATGAAGCTTCGGAAACGTCTTGCATACGGGGCACAGCATGACTATTTTGATGATTACAATGTGGTAGGTTTTACAAGAGAAGGTGATGAGGAGCATAAAGGTTCCGGTTTAGCTGTGATTATGTCTGATAGTACCGGTGGAAGTAAGCGTATGTATGTAGGAAAAAAGTTTGCAGGCAGATTCTTTAAAGATGCTCTTGGCAATGCCAAATACAATATCAAAATTGATGCTGAAGGATGCGGAGAGTTTTATGTAAACCGTGAAACGGTTTCTGTCTGGATTTGTGAAGATGTGAAAATTTAGGTTGAAAATGAAAAAATCCTATATTATAATTAAAATACTTTAACACAGTAAAATTTTACAGTAGTAATGTACATTAGGAGAGTATATATGGGAAAAAGTGTCAGAACTCAGGCGGTTAGTGAGTTGTTTGAAGCAATTCTTACTTTAGAGAATGAAGAAGAATGTTTTGATTTTTTTGAAGATGTATGTACGGTGAATGAGCTGCTTTCTTTAGCACAGCGCTTTGAGGTGGCGAAGATGCTTAAGGAAGGTCATACTTATATGGAGGTGGCGGAACAGACCGGGGCTTCCACAGCAACAATTTCCAGGGTGAATCGTTCGTTGAATTATGGAAAAGACGGATATGAGATGGTATTTGGACGAATGAAAGCGAATAGGGAAAAGAATAAAAAATAACAGTAAGGCGGTGCTACACCGGCTTACTGTTATTTTTCTTTGACTTATTTTCTTTTTGCTTCGCAGCTGCTTTTGCTTCTTTCAGTTCTGATTTTGAAACCGGTTTTTCGAACAGAGAATCAATCATTCTTTCAACCAGTTGTTTTTTTGCATAGATATCATAACTTAACATGGTAATCATGGCAAAAGTTTTAAGATAATCATTGTCAATAGGAAACTGTGTATCTGCAATTTCGTACACATCCTGAACACTTTCACGAACTTTGATACCATATTGCTGTTCTAGTTTAAAAAGATCAGAGTAGATATCGGACATGCTAATGCCATTGGAATTATTATGAAAATGCTGTTCAGACATTGGTTTTAATAATTGCTCAATATCGCTGATGGACAAGAAGTTTTTCAAATAATAAATGTAAATTAATAAAATAATGTGGTCTTTTGAATATTTTTTCTTATCCGATGGTGGCAGCAAATCATTCTTGGAATAGTTGTTAATCATTGTTTTTGTGAGGATTTTGTCATCATCGTTACGTTTGTTTCCTTTTAACTGATTGTCCATAAAGGTTGTGACCTGATCCATATAAAGTTCAATCGCCGGAATATCCTCAGGACGGATATAGTCTAAGCTAATCCATTCGTTTAGCTTTTCTTTGATTTCATTAAAAGTGTGGATACTCATTGTTGTCCCCTTTGTTTTACTTGTAATAGTCTGATTTCACTTCGTATTGAAGGAAAAATATATTAGAAACATATCTAGGTTACAGTATATAGTTTTTGAAACTATATTGCAAGAGGAAAATATTATGAATCCTATACAACCTAATCGAATTCGTGTAAAATATTTGCACTTGCTGTTGGATTCATGTATAATACATATATCTATAAAAAGCAATCGGAGGTATAAAGCATGGGAGTATTAAAACGTTTCACGGATATCATGTCTGCCAATATTAACGCACTTCTGGATAAAGCAGAAGATCCGGAGAAGATGGTTGATCAATGTTTGAGAGATTTAGAAAGTGATTTAGCAAAGGTAAAGAAAGAGACTGCTTCTGTTATGGCAGAGGAGAGTCGTACGAAAAGACAGCTTGATGGATGCAATGAGGAGATTGATAAATTACAGAAGTATGCAGAAAAAGCATTGTTGGCTGGAAATGAAGATGATGCCCGCAAGTTCTTAGAACAGAAAGGAAAATTAGCATCGAAACAGGCAACTTTTCAGCAGGCATATGATCAGGCATGTGCGAATGCAACAAAAATGCGTCAGATGCATGATAAGCTGGTTCGTGATATCAGTGATTTGAATAGCCGCAAGGCACAGATTAAAGCAAAGGTTCAGATGGCGAAGGCTCAGGAGAGAATGAATAAGATGTCGAGCTCTATTGGAGATTCTTCTGGCAGCATTTCGGCATTTGACCGTATGGAAGCAAAGGCAGATGCTATGCTTGACAGAGCAAATGCGGAAGCAATATTAAACGAGGGTTCCACTGATAAGGATGACATATCAAACTTAAGCGCCAAGTATGATGCCATGCCTTCTGCAAGTGTGGATGATGAGTTAGCAGCACTTAAGAGTAGTTTAGGGATATAAGCATGAATGGACTTAATAATATGCAGCAGGCAGCGGTTTCTTGTACCGAAGGACCGCTGCTTTTGCTTGCTGGCGCAGGAAGTGGTAAGACACGTGTACTTACCCATCGAATAGCATATTTGATTGAGGAAATGGGTGTAAATCCCTATAATATTTTGGCAATTACTTTTACCAATAAGGCGGCAGGTGAGATGCGTGACCGTGTTGACAGGATTGTATCTTATGGTGCAGAAAGTGTATGGGTGTCTACATTTCATTCTCTATGTGTAAGGATACTTAGAAGATATATCAGTGAGCTGGAGGGGTATCAGGGGAATTTTACTATTTATGATAGTGATGACCAAAAGGCAGTGATAAAGGCATGTTTAAAGAAGCTTAACATGGATCCGAAGCAATATCCGGAAAAGAAGATGATGTCAGAAATTTCCAAGGCGAAGGAGCAGTTTATTACGCCATCTGAGTATGACCGGTCTGCAAGTGGGAATTATGGTAAGATGCAGACTGCCCGTGTGTATCATGAGTATGAAAAACAACTTCGGGCAAGTAATGCTTTGGATTTTGATGATTTGCTCTTTAAAACGGTGGAACTTTTTCAGTTTCATCCGGAGATATTAGACAGTTATCAGGAGCGTTTCCGCTATATTATGGTAGATGAGTATCAGGATACGAATCATATTCAGTTTCTGATGATTAAACAGCTGGCTTCTAAGTATCGGAATCTTTGTGTAGTTGGTGATGATGACCAGTCTATCTATAAGTTTCGCGGAGCCAATATTTATAATATCCTTAATTTTGAGCAGGAATATCCGGAAGCAAAGGTAATTAAGTTAGAGCAGAATTACCGTTCTACAAAGAATATTTTGAATGCAGCAAATGGAGTGATTGCGCATAACGAGGGTCGTAAAGAGAAGGCATTATGGACTGAACTTCCGGAAGGGGATAAGGTTTCGTTTTCTCTTTATGATACGGAATATCAGGAGGCGGAATATGCAATCCGTAATATTGTAAAATGCTGTGAAGAAGAAGGCAGGTCTTACAATGAATTTGCGATTCTTTATCGTACAAATGCACAGTCCCGTATTTTTGAGGAAAAACTCTTGATGAAAAATGTTCCATACAAGATTATTGGCGGACAGAATTTCTACGGGCGTAAAGAGGTTAAAGATTTAATATGCTACCTTAAGGCTGTGGATAATGGACAGGATAATATGGCAATCCGGCGTATTATTAATGTGCCCAAAAGGGGTATTGGTGCAGCCAGTGTTGACAAGATTCAGGCATATGCAGACACATATGGAATGAGTCTTTTGGATGCTATGTTTGAGGTATCTAATATTCCGGGGCTTAATCGGGCTGCAGCTAAGGTGGAAGGTTTTACCGATTTAATAATGGATTTGAGAGATATGCTAAAAGAAGGAGCTTTTATCAGTGAAATTTTTGATGCGATATTAGAGCGTACCGGTTATTGGGATGAACTGGTGGCAGAAAGCACTGATGAGGCAGAAGGCAGAATGGAGAATCTTACAGAACTTAAGAATAAGATTGTTACTTACGAAGAGGAGGCAGAACATCCAAATCTTTCGGAACTTTTAGAAGAGATTGCCTTAGTGGCAGACGTGGATAGTTTGGATGAAAGTGAAGATAAGGTTTTACTGATGACACTGCATAGTGCTAAGGGACTGGAATTTCCGGTGGTCTTCCTTGGGGGTATGGAGGACAATTTGTTTCCGAGTAAAATGTCACTGGTTTCGGAGGACGAGGATGCGGTGGAAGAAGAACGGCGTCTTTGTTATGTAGGCATTACAAGAGCAAAAGAACGTCTATATCTTAGTGCTGCAAGACAGCGTATGATGCATGGAACAACGAATTTCAATCCGATTTCTCGTTTCATTGATGAGATTCCGGAGGAAGTGATTGAAATGAATGGAAATGGTTTATTTGCCATGCGAAGACAGAAGGATGCCTTGAGTGAAGCAAAGAATACCATGGCAGGACTTAGCTCCAGTGTGACTGGTAAGCCGTATTCTTATGGAATTGGAAGCAAACCGGCATTTGGTAAGGAATTTAAGGTAGAACGTCTTGCTATTGACTATAAAGTGGGGGATACTGTACGTCATGTGAAATTTGGAACCGGTGTGGTGACGGAACTTGTTTCAGGTGGCAAGGACTATGAAGTAACGGTTGACTTTGAAAATGTTGGTGTAAAACGAATGTTTGCATCCTTTGCAAAGCTAAAAAAGATTGATGTGTAAAAATTTTTGAAATTTTAAAGTTTGTATAGTAATACCGTATAAAATGTGATATACTAGTTACAACTTTGGAAGATTGTCCGGTTTGGATGGAAAGGAAGGAATCTATATGATGAAGAATATTGACGATTTAATTAATGTAGCTAAGATTCAGGAGCTGATTAAGAAAGAGGATCCACAGGAGAAAGCAAGCAGAAGAATTCTCTGGGTACTCGCTATTATCGGTGCAATTACAGCTGTAGCAGGTATTGCTTATGCAGTGTATCGTTATTTTACACCAGATTATTTAGATGATTTTGATGATGATTTCGATGATGATTTTTTTGATGATGAGGATGAGGTAAAGCCAGAATCTAAGGCTGCAGAAGCATCAGCAGCTGAGAAAGAGGCTTAATCGGCTGTGTGGGAATGCTTTTTAGCACTAAATGAAGGTTGAATGTGTTTCTTATCGTTTAGGCATCTCATCCGAGGATTTGAGTAGGATAGAGAAGGAACTGTTGCGTGGCAAGAGTTCCTTTTTCTATGAATATAGAAAGTATTTACATTATCAAAAATATCTTGATGGTATTTTAGGGTAAGAAGAGGAGTTTAACATGTTATCAGTTGTGTTACCAGTGTATAATGAAGAGAAGAATATTGAACGTGCATATGAAGCTATAAGAGACGTGCTGAAAGGTGCAGGAATTGACTTTGAGCTTGTTTTTGTAAATGATGGCTCGAAAGATAATAGTTTTGAAAAGGTACGGGAATTAGCGGGACGTGTAAAGGATGGAAAAATCCTTGGAGTATCTTTTTCACGTAATTTCGGAAAAGAGGCAGCTATCTTTAGTGGTCTATCTCATGCTACAGGTGATGTATGTGCAGTAATGGATTGTGATTTACAGCATCCGCCAGAGACTTTGGTTGAAATGTACCGTATGTGGGAAAAGGGATATGAAATCATAGAAGGCGTGAAACGTTCTAGAGGAAAAGAGGGTATATTCTACAAAAGCTTTGCTAAGTTATTTTACAGACTGATTAGCAAATCTACCGGTATTGAGATGTATCGCTCTTCTGATTTTAAGATGTTAGACCGCAAGGTGGTAGATGAGTACATAAAACTTCCGGAGCGGAATATTTTCTTCCGTGCACTTTCTTCATGGCTGGGCTTTAAGAGTGCAGTGGTAGAATTTGATGTGAAAGAACGTGAATATGGTAAAACAAAATGGTCAATTAAGTCATTAGTAAAATATGCGGTTGGCAGCATTACTTCATTTACAACAGCACCAATGCAGTTTATTACAGTGTCGGGAGTTGTATTTTCACTTTTTGCAGTGGTACTGGCGATTCAGTCTCTGGTTCGATGGGCATCCGGAAGAGCATTGGAGGGATTTACAACTGTAATTTTGCTACTCTTAATTATTGGTGGTCTTTTGATGATTAGTCTTGGTATCATTGGATACTATATTGCTCGTATTTATGAAGAGATAAAGGGCAGACCACGAAGCATCGTGAATGAGATTGTAGAGTCAAAAGAGAGTAAGTGATAGAAGAAGTATGTAACGGAAAAGCATGTAAAAAACAGCCGGATTGTTCAAGAATATAGGGCATGAAGGCTGATTTTTTTCGTTGTTTTTCGTGTTGCTTGAAAAGAAATTTACAATTTTTTGAAAAAAATTAAAAAAAGGGCTTTACAAAACAGTTAAAGTTTGTTATTATAATCAACGTGCTGTTCGGGAAATGTCAAGCAGCTAAAAAAACTTAAAAAAAGTTGAAAAAAGAGGTTGACAGATTAAAAGCATTGTGTTAAAGTAATTGTTGCGTCAGCGATGACACCGTGAAAACGGGGTGTGGCTCAGCTTGGCTAGAGCGCTTGATTTGGGATCAAGAGGTCGCAGGTTCGAATCCTGTCACCCCGATTTTTCAACCATTATATGCGGGTGTAGTTCAATGGTAGAACACCAGCCTTCCAAGCTAGATACGTGGGTTCGATTCCCATCACCCGCTCTTTATTTTCGCAATTGCGAGAATCAAATGTGTCCGTAGCTCAGCTGGATAGAGCAACGGCCTTCTAAGCCGTGG
>JAQXLK010000363.1 GCA_029012085.1 Clostridiales bacterium | reverse complement strand
TATCCGGGAGATACCAGAAGCATTGGAATTATCTTTTGCATTGATAAGGCAGAAGTAGAGTATTTTAATCTTGGTGTTAATCCAATATTTAGAGAGACATACTGCCTGGGAGATGTTAAAATAAAAGAAAAAGGATATTACATAACAGAAAGCTGCATTGGTTGCGAAACCTGCAAGAAAATGTGCCCACAGAGGTGTATTGATGAAGGAGCGCCTTTTTCTATTAGACAGAATCATTGTTTGCACTGCGGAAACTGTTATGAAAACTGTCCGGTAAAAGCCATTGAAAGAAGATGAGGAAATGAACCAGAATGAAAAACGCCTGTTTCTAATTGAGAGATTATTAAGAGAACAGCCAAGGTACAATAAGATACAGATACCTGTCGGCATTGATGAACAAAAAACGATGCTCCGGTCTCTTATGAATATTAGAATGCCTGGCACAATTGAAGATGAATTTATAAGTGTTCAGGATGAATATTTACTCCAGGTCAATACAGAAAAGGGTGTTGTTACGCTTTCGGATATGGAAGAGATACAACAAGATGTATATATCTGGAAGGGGGATATCACAAGACTTCAGGTCGGAGCAATTGTAAATGCTGCAAATAGCGGCCTGACAGGATGCTATCAGCCATGTCACAACTGTATAGATAACTGTATACATACTTATGCAGGCATTCAGTTGAGACTTAAATGTGCTGAAATTATGGATAAACAGGGATATGAGGAACCAACCGGTCTGGCAAAGATTACCCCGGCATATAATCTTCCCTGTGATTATGTGATTCACACGGTAGGTCCGATTGTGCAGGGAAAATTGACGAAAGAGCATGAGGAGCTGTTGGCATCATGCTATAGGTCATGCCTTGAAATTGCGGATGAAAATGGAGTGGAGTCCATTGCATTTTGCTGTATATCAACAGGAGTATTCATGTTTCCAAATAAAAGAGCAGCCGAGATTGCTGTGAAAACGATGAAAGAATATAAAGAGAAAACAGGAAGTTCTATTAAGGTAATCTATAATGTGTTTAAAGATAAGGATGAAGAAATCTATAGGGAATTGTTAAGATAGAAGGTGATGTTTGTGAAATTGTTAAAGTTTCCAAATCAGAAAATAACATTTGAATCTTTTCTTTGTGGTATGCCGGCGGGAGATTATACTTATCAGGATACTGCTTATAATGAGCAGATTAGAGATGCTGCCCAAATGATACAGAACGCAGAATATGTGCTAATTGGAGCTGGTGCCGGAATGAGTACGGCTGCCGGTGCAAAGTATGGTGGAAAATTCTTTGAAGAAAACTTTGGAGAGTTTCAGAAAAAATATGGCAAAGGCAGATATATGCAGGATATGTATTCTGCGGGATTTTATCCCTTTCCGGATGAAGAAAGCTATTGGGGCTACTGGTCAAAACAGTCATTGCTTGCTGGAATAACTCTCGATGTAACTCCATTGCATAAGCTGCTTCTTAATGCATTATCGGATAAGCATTTATTTGTATTAAGCACCAATGCAGATGCTCAGTTTGTAAAAGCAGGGCTGCCGGATGAAAAGATATTCTGTACGCAGGGAGATTATTTTCACATTCAATGTGGCAGAACCTGTCATGACAAAATATATGATGCAGTAGAATTGTTTCGTAGGATGGATCAGGCAAGAAGGGATTGCAGGATTCCAACTAATATGGTGCCGAAGTGTCCTGTTTGTGGCGGACCAATGGACATGAATCTTCGAAAGGATAATTATTTTGTCCAGGATGATGCCTGGTATGAGGCAGAGAGAAGATTTTCTGATTATCTGTCATAAGCGATAGATAAGAATCTGGTTATTCTAGAACTGGGAGTAGGATTTAATACACCGACCATTATCCGGTTTCCATTTGAAAAGCTTGTAAGAGAGCATGATAATATAAGTCTGATTAGACTGAATCTTGAACAGGCAGTTGTACCGGAAAGCTTTGGAAGCAGAGCAGTAGGTATTAATGCCGATATGGCAGAGAGCATCAAAGATATAGTAGAGGAAGTGAAACGTAAGTGATCATACAGACAGGTATGAGGACGGATATTCCGGCATTTTATTCGAAATGGTTTCTTAACAGAATAAAGGAAGAATATGTGCTTGTTCGCAATCCGTATAATCCAAGTCAGGTAACAAAATATAGTCTCTCACCTGAAGTGGTAGATATTATTGCATTTTGTACAAAGAATCCGGAGCCAATGCTGTCACATATGGATGTGTTAAAGCCATATGGTCAGTACTGGTTTGTAACCATAACACCTTATGGGAAAGATATAGAACCGAATGTACCGGATAAAGAAAAGGTGATGGAGAATTTTAAAAGGCTGTCAGAAATCGTTGGTATAGACAGTATGGGATGGAGATATGATCCGATTTTTATTGATGGTAAACATTCAGTAGAATGGCATTTTTCAGAATTTGAAAAGATGGCTGAGACACTTTGCGGATATACCAAATCCTGTGTCATCAGCTTTATTGATATTTATAAGAAAGTAGAGCGGAATTTTCTGATGCAAGGGAGGTATCTAAACAAAATAGAATTACTTTAGGCAAGGAATTCATCAGGATAGCGGGTAAGTATGGAATGACCATCCGTCCTTGTGCAGAGGGGAATGAGCTGGAAGCTTTTGGTGCAGATTGTTCAGGGTGCTTGACAGTGAATACCTTTGAAACTGCGCTACATTCCCATCTGGATGTTCCGAAAAGAAAAAACAATCAGCGTAATGGGCAGTGTGCCTGCCTGCTTGGAGTGGATATAGGAGCATACGATACCTGTGGTCATCTGTGTAGGTATTGTTATGCAAACACGAATGCTGCTTTTGTGAAAGAGAATATGAGGAAACATGATCCGGCATCACCATTTTTACTTGGTGGAAACATGCTAGGAGATGTAATCCATGAAGCTAAGCAGAAAAGCTGGATTGATAGGCAGATGAGATTGGAAATATAAAGTTATTAAGATTCTTTTTAATCAGCGCACATCTCTGGCCACACAATCGAAATACCAATTTTAGTCAATAAATAAGAAAAACTTGCAATATACCCCTATGGGGTATATTATAGATGTAACGAGTATTTCAACAATGATGAGGTGATGCTATGGATAAAGAAAAAGAATGTTGCTGTACCAGGAAAAAGGAACGTTCACCAGAGGAGTACAAAAGTCTGATTCACCGGTTGAACCGGATTGAAGGACAGATTCGTGGAATCCGCCGGATGGTGGAGGAGGATGCTTACTGTAATGATATATTGATTCAGTCTTCGGCAGTTTGTGCTGCCATGAATGCATTTAATAAGGAGCTGCTTTCTAATCATATAAAGACCTGTGTGGCACAGGACATCAGAGATGGTAAGGATGAAACGATAGACGAGCTGGTGGCAACTTTGCAGAAGCTAATGAAATAAAGAGTTTTGCAATCACCTACAGATTAATACAAGGAGGGAAAATGGAACAATATAGCGTAACAGGTATGAGTTGTGCGGCATGCAGTACCAGAGTGGAAAAGGCAGTTTCCAAAGTGGAGGGCGTAACCTCCTGCTCGGTAAGTCTTTTGACGAACTCTATGGGCGTAGAGGGAACTGCCGATGCAGCCGAGATTATAAAGGCAGTAGAGGATGCGGGATATGGAGCATCTTTAAAGGGAAGTCATGAGAATGAAAAAGCCTCTGGTGTAAATGATTATGAAGATGCATTAAAGGATCGGGAAACACCGGCGTTAAAGCGGCGGTTATGGAGTTCTATTGGATTCTTACTTGTATTGATGTATTTTTCCATGGGGCACACGATGTGGAACTGGCCTTTGCCGGCATTTTTTAATGACAATCATATTGCCATGGGGCTGACTCAGCTGCTGCTTACCATAGCGGTTATGGTGATTAACCAGAAGTTTTTTATCAATGGATTTAAGAGTCTTTTACACCGTGCGCCGAATATGGATGCGTTAGTGGCATTGGGAGCCGGTGCGGCATTTATATATAGTACCTATGCATTGTTTGCCATGACAGATGCCCAGGTTAAGGGTGATATGGACGGTGTAATGGCTTACATGCATGAATTTTATTTTGAATCAGCGGCAATGATTTTAGCGTTGATAACCGTTGGTAAGATGTTAGAGGCACGTTCGAAAGGAAAAACAACGGATGCCCTGAAGAGTCTGATGAAATTAGCACCAAAGACGGCAGTTATACTAAGAGATGGCAGGGAAACAGAGGTTTCCATTGACCAGGTAAAGAAGGGGGATATCTTTGTTGTCCGTCCCGGGGAGAATATACCTGTAGATGGTGTGGTATTGGAAGGTAACAGTGCAGTCAATGAGTCGGCATTAACCGGAGAAAGCATTCCGGTGGATAAAGCAGCGGGAGATGTGGTGTCAGCTGCAACGGTAAACCAGTCGGGCTTTTTAAAATGTGAGGCCACCCGCGTCGGCGAAGATACGACGCTTTCACAGATAATCCAGATGGTAAGCGATGCTGCAGCTACCAAGGCACCGATTGCCAAGGTGGCGGATCAAGTATCAGGAGTATTTGTTCCAGCGGTTATCATCATTGCGGCAATTACCATTCTTGTCTGGCTGTTGGCAGGGGAAAGTGCAGGATTTGCTCTGGCAAGGGGAATCTCTGTATTGGTAATCAGCTGTCCATGTGCATTGGGGCTTGCAACACCGGTTGCAATCATGGTAGGAAATGGTGTCGGAGCGAAAAATGGTATTATGTTTAAAACAGCAGTTTCTTTAGAAGAAGCTGGCAAAATGCAGATTGTGGCACTGGACAAGACCGGTACGATTACGAATGGGGAACCGAAGGTGACGGATATTATCCCAAAGGGTGTGACAGAGGAGGCACTGCTTACGATTGCCTACATTTTAGAGCATAAGAGTGAACATCCTTTGGCGAAGGCAATCATTGAGTATGTAGATACAGAGTTTGAAATACAGCAGCCGGAAGAAGTATCGGAATTTACAGCTTTGCCGGGAAATGGGCTTACTGCTATATGGAATGGAAGGCAGTTAACGGGTGGTAATTACAAATTTATCAGCTCCAAGGTTGTTATTACGGAGGATATGAAAATGCAGTCTGAGCGGTTGTCTGAGGAGGGTAAAACACCATTATTTTTTGCAGTAGATGGTACATTTATCGGTATGATTGCCGTGGCGGATGTGATAAAGGAAGAAAGCCGTGAGGCTGTAGAACAGCTTAAAAATATGGGAATCCATGTTGTTATGTTAACCGGTGATAATGAGCGAACGGCAAATGCAATCGGTAAACAGGCTGGTGTGGATGAGGTAATTGCCGGGGTGCTTCCGGAGGGGAAAGAAAGTGTCATCCGCACCTTAAAGGAAAAAGGAAAGGTTGCCATGGTTGGTGATGGCATCAATGATGCGCCGGCACTTACCAGAGCAGATATCGGAATTGCAATCGGCGCAGGAACAGATATTGCAATTGATGCGGCAGATGTGGTATTAATGAAGAGTAAGTTAAGCGACGTACCGGCGGCAATCCGTTTAAGCCGTGCGACTCTTAAGAATATTCATGAAAATCTCTTTTGGGCATTTATATATAATGTGATTGGAATTCCGCTGGCAGCGGGAGTATGGATTCCGTTGTCTGGCTGGCAGATGAATCCCATGTTTGCTGCGGCGGCTATGAGCCTTTCAAGCTTTTGTGTGGTAACCAATGCATTAAGACTTAACTGGTGTAAGATTCATGATGCCAGCGGTGACAAGGAAGTGAAACATTCAATCCGGGATTTGGAAACCGGAATAATAACAGATTATCAAGCTGTAGAAGATACTGTTACAGATGAAGAAATAAAGAAAACAAATATGAAAATGGAGGACGAAACCATGGAAAAGACAATGAAAATTGAAGGAATGATGTGTGGACATTGCGAGGCAGCAGTAAAGAAAGCGTTAGAAGGGTTAGATGGCGTGACTGAGGCAGTGGTAAGTCATGAAAATGGTACTGCTGTAGTGAAGCTTTCTGCAGATGTTTCAAACGAAGTGTTAAAGAAGACGGTGGAGGATAAGGATTACACGGTTGTTAGTGTGGAGTAGTATTTCTTGCTATTTCCTATGGAATCCCGTATACTAAGAATATATAGTTGTATTCTGCAAAGTGTGAAAAGGAGTGTGCAGACATGAATCACAAGCCATTACCGATAGGAATTGATAATTTTGAAATGCTGGTTACACGGGGCTATTATTTTATTGATAAAACAATGTTGATAAAAGAGTTGTTGGATAAAAAAGGAGCTGTGAATCTCTTTACCCGACCGCGTCGTTTTGGAAAAACATTGAATATGAGTATGTTGCAATATTTCTTCGAGGATGCAAGGGATGATAAAGGTGAGAAGCTGGACAATTCATATCTGTTTGACGGACTTCGTATTATGGAGGCAGGAGAGCAGTATATATCCCATATGGGGCAGTATCCGGTGATTAATCTGACCTTGAAAGGTGGAAAGCAGCCGGATTTCGAACTGGCTTATGCCATGCTAAAGAGGCAGATTGCGGAAGAATATAAGCGTCATATGTACATTTTGAATGGAGATATATTAGAAGAGGAACGCCAGCGTTACTATAGCATTATGGTTGAGAAAGCAGACCGGGAGGCATATGTAGATGCTCTGCAGTTTTTATCAAAATGCTTGGAGCGGTATTACGGAAAAAAGGTCATTATTCTGATTGATGAATATGATGTTCCATTGGAAAATGCACATCTCTGTGGATTTTATGAGGAAATGATAGCCTTTATCCGTTCTTTGTTTGAGTCGGCCCTTAAGACGAACAGTAGTCTGGAATTTGCAGTTGTTACCGGGTGTCTGAGAATTTCAAAGGAATCTATTTTTACAGGTTTGAATAATTTGAAAATTATTTCAATACTAAGTAAAAGGTATGATGAGTATTTTGGATTTACAGATATGGTAGTTCAGAAGATTTGTGAAGATTATCATATGCCACAAAAGTTTGAAACTTTTAAAGAGTGGTACAATGGGTATCTGTTTGGAAATGCCAATGTATATAATCCATGGAGTGTAATCCAGTTAATGGATGATTTATGTGAAGATGAGAATCAGCATCCAAAGGCATATTGGGCAAATACCAGTTCCAACAGTATTGTACGCAAGCTGATTGAAATGGCAGATGAAGATACCAAGATGGAGATAGAGGAATTGATTGAGGGAAAGACGATTGAAAAGCCAATCCATGAAGATATTACCTATGATGAGGTATATAAGTCGATGGATAATTTGTGGAATTTTATGTTCTTTACCGGATATTTCCGCAAAGTAGGAGAACGGATAGATGACAGGACAAATCAGTTATATGTGGAGCTTACGATACCGAATGAAGAGGTAAAGTATATCTTCCGTACCAAAATTCTTGGATGGTTTGATGAAAAGGTAAAGGCCAGAGACCGTTCCAAGTTGTTCACGGCACTGGTGAATCTGGATGTAGAGACAGTGGAAGAAGAGATTGTGGATATGCTTCTTGAAACCATCAGTTTTAATGATGCGTATGAAAGCTTTTATCATGGATTTCTTGCAGGCATTTTATCCGGTATGAAGGGCTACATTGTAAAGTCAAACCGGGAAGGTGGTACCGGACGGAGTGATTTGTTTGTTAAACCGGTAACCAGAAGAAAACCGGCATATGTATTAGAGTTCAAGGTGGCGGAAAAATTTAACCAGTTAGACAGCAAGGCAGATGAAGCTTTACAGCAGATTGAAGACAGGGGATATGCAAGAGAGTTAGAAGATGACGGCTATGCGGTGGTTTACCGGTATGGAATTGCTTTTTGCGGCAAGGATTGTCTGGTGAAGCTTGGGGAATACAAGTAAGAGCTGGAGGGCATAACGGAAGGAAAAAAGATTTAATGTAAAATCCAACATTTATTCGTTCGAATAAATGTTGGATTTTACATTATTATTGATGAAAGACTGGAGGAATGCCGGCAGCAGTGAATGCATTTATTGCCCCAAGCGTAACTATAGGGGAGGAAGAGCTTCGTCAGATGATATTGAATTCATATATCGCTGATATGGCAAAATATGCTGATTCAAGTGAAACTGTGCGGATCTATGAGACTTATGATTCGCTCCCGGCGCAGTTGGCAAGAGACACAAAAAAATTTCAGTATAAGCTGATAAAATCAGGTGCGAGGGCTTCGCAGTATGGAGATAGTATTGACTGGCTGATACGAGCTGGAATTGTAAATAAATGTACCAAATGTAAGCAGGGATTTTTCCCGTTGGCGGCATATCAGGATTTGACTGCTTTTAAGCTGTATTATAGTGATATGGGAATTTTATCTGCGAGGATTGGGATGACTTTAGGAGCATTGCAACGGGAAGAGAGTGAACATTTCAGAGGCATTTTTGCCGAGAATTATCTTTCCATTGCATTAAAAACGCAAGGCTATGAGTTGAACTACTGGGAATCAGATGGAACAGCGGAAGTAGATTTTTTGATTCAAAGGGATGGACAGTTGATTCCGGTGGAATGTAAAGCCGGAAATCACGTGAAGGCAAAGAGTATGATGGTATACCGGGAAAAATACCGGCCTGAATATTGTATTCGGGTATCTACCAGAAATTTTGGCATGGTGGATAGCATTAAATCGGTACCGTTATATGCAGCATTTTGTATATAAAATCGTTATAAGAGAGGTTTAAGCTATAACAGTATGGCTTAGAACCTCTCTTTTGTTGTATAAGTGCAGATTTTACAAAGCTGAAGTCGATTTCAGAACAAGGCTGAATTAAATGATTTTATATAGATTAATGCATGAAAACTTGTTGAAAAAACTGTAATTTTTCAAGAGATTGTGATTGCGTTTTCATAAAAGCATATTGAATTAGTGGGAATAGTAGGATATAATGCAGGAAATAAAAATAGCAAGGAGGTAAACATTATGTCAGAGATTAAAGAGAGTGCATTGGAATTAATTGGTGGAACACCATTACTTAAGCTTAACCGCTATAGTGAGAAGGCTGGAGTGAGTGGTGCAACCATTTTTGCTAAGCTGGAGTATCTGAATCCTGCGGGTTCTGTAAAGGATAGAATCGCATTAGCAATGATTGAAGATGCTGAAAAGAGTGGAAAATTAAAACCGGGAGCAACCATTATTGAACCGACAAGCGGTAATACCGGAATTGGTCTGGCGGCGGTAGCAGCTGCGAAGGGATATAAGGCAATTCTTACCCTTCCGGATACCATGAGTGTAGAGCGGAGAAATCTTCTGAAAGCATATGGCGCTGAGCTTGTTCTTACGGAAGGTGCAAAAGGTATGAAAGGTGCTATTGCAAAGGCTGAAGAATTGGAAAAGGAGATTGAGGGAGCTGTTATCCTAGGTCAGTTCGTAAACCCTGCTAATCCTGCTGTACATAAAGCAACAACAGGACC
>JAQXLK010000362.1 GCA_029012085.1 Clostridiales bacterium | reverse complement strand
TTATTTTTATGCATACAGGACACATCCTCCTGCACTTATATATTACCCTATTCTACTATAAAATGTATATTTGTCAACCCTTTGTGTATATTTATTCATGTCTTATCATTGTTCCTTTTCATACTATTACCAATTCACAGCTCTGGCTTTGATAAAATTATTTTCCATAAGGGCTATTTGCGCGAACAATGAGCCAAGCGGAAGGGCTTGCACTTCCATTTGGCGAACGTCGCGTCATCGAGTAGCTTGCTACGAGATGCAGCCTTATGTACCATTACGCACACAACTAAGCGCGATGCCTGAGACCATAGCTTGCTTGCAAGCTTAGTTCGAAGGTATGCCTTGTGCTGCGGGCCCGGTTGGAAATAATTTTATCAAAGCCAGAGCGTCCGCTTATTTGGTAAGCACATCCACTTCCACGCGATTATAAGGAATCTCCACTCCATTTTCATCAAAGACTTCTTTTACTTTTTCACGTAAAGCCCAAGTAACCGGCCAGTAATTCTCTGTTCTAACCCAGCCCCGGATTCCTAACGTCATCCCACTATCATCAAAGGAATCAATAAAGACGTCTTGGGGTTCTTCCGAAAGAATTCTTTCATCCTCTGTCAGAATACCATACACAAGCTCTTTCACCTTCTTAATATCACTTTGATATGCAATTGCAATCTTAACCTCAACTTTACGCTTCGTCTCATCTGTCAAATTCACTAAACTGTTGGCTGCAAGAATTCCATTGGGAATTACAACCACTTTATTATCATGGGTCTTTAGTCTCGTGTAAAAAATATCAATAGAGACTACAGTTCCTTCATTTCCTTTATTATTTTCCAGAATATAATCTCCCACCTGGAATGGCTTTAGCATCAAAATGAGCACACCACCTGCCAGATTCGACAATGCTCCCTGCAGGGCAAGACCAATGGATAAAGATGCGGTTCCAAGAATAGTTACAAAACTTGTCACCTCAAATCCAACTATAGTTGCAGCAGTTAAAAATACCAGTACATATCCAATCACCCTGATAATTGAAATTAAAAAACCAGAAACAGAGGCTTCCATCCTTGAACGTTCAAAGGAACGTTTCAGTCCTTTAGCAAACCAGTTAACAAGCTTCAAACCAATTACAATTACAAGCACAGCAATTAGTGCACTGCCTGACTTACCAATCAACCAATTCACCAAATCATCTAATGTTTGTCTTGCAAGTCCTGCAGACTTCTCTGCTTCCTTCGCGGCTTCTTCCACCGCCTGAAGCGTTGTTTGCGATGATGCTTCTAACAACATATTATTTCCTACCTTTCTTTCAAAGAAAAGGGCTGCTACCCGTTATGCAACAACCCTTTTATCCCACTACTCTTCAGTTTTTGTAACTCGCTTTGTTTTTGCGGCACTCTTAGGTGCTGCTTTCTTTACGGTTGCTTTCTTTTCCACACTCTCCATCTTAAAAATACTCATGGAAAGCGGTGCAAGACTAATTGTAATCGAATTCTTACGATTATCACAAGCACTCCGTTTACTTACAATACTCTTTACATTCTTGCTGCCATCTCCACCAAATTGCTTGTAGTCACTACAAAAGATCTCTTTATAGCTGCCTGCTGCCGGAACACCCACTTTATACTTGCTGTGCGATACCGGTGTAAAATTACACACAATCAGCAGCATATCCTCCTGCCTTCCTGCTTTTCTTACAAAAGATATGACACTCTCATTTGCAGCATTCTCATTAATCCATTCAAATCCTTCCGGATTATTATCAAGCTCATATAATGCCGGTTCCTGTTTGTACAAATGATTGAGTGCTTTCACATAGTCACGTAAAATGGTATGAGCATCGAAATCCAGTAAATCCCAATCAATCTCCCCCGCCTCATTAAACTCTTTACACTGCGCAAAGTCCTGTCCCATAAAAAGAAGCTTTTTGCCCGGGTGCATCATCATATAACCATATAACAACCGCAGGTTGGAAAACTTTTCCTCATAGCCACCTGGCATCTGATCTACAATAGAGCCTTTTCCACCCACAACTTCATTATGCGAAAACTCTAATATATAATTCTCATCATATGCATTTGACAAACTGCTTGTCAGCTTTTTATGCTCATACTTTCGATATAACGGATCTAATGCCATATAAGAAAGTAAATTTCTCATCCATGACATATTCCACCGGTAATCAAATCCCATTCCGCCCTCTGATGTTTTTTCTGTTAACATCGGCCAGCCGGACTCTTCCTCTACAATCAACATACATTTCGGAAAACGTTCATTTAAAATGTTTGACAATTCCTTCAAAAATGCAATGGCATCCAGATTCTCATTCCCACCATACTGATTCGGAATCCAATTTCCATAAGACTTACCATAATCTAAATAGAGCATAGATGCCGCACTGTCAATCCGAAGTCCATCTAAGTGATACTTTGATACCCAGTAAAGGGCATTTGAAATCAGAAAATTCTTAACTTCCTTTCTTCCATAATCAAATATATATGTTCCCCATCTAGGATTCTCACTTCTTCGATTATCTTGCGGTTCATAGAGTGGTTCCCCGTCAAATCTTGCAAGGCCACCTTCATTCATTGGAAACTGGCTCGGTACCCAGTCACAAATTACACCAATCCCCTTACTGTGCATATAATCTACAAAGTACATAAAATCTGCCGGTTCACCATAACGTGCCGTCGGTGCATAAAACGCTGTCGTTTGATAGCCCCAGGAACTGTCATTCTCATGTTCCATAATTGGCATAAGTTCCACATGGGTATAGCCCATATCTGCCACATAGTCAGCCAGTTCTTTTGCAATTTCCCGGTATGAAAAAAACTCTCTTCCGTCTGCCGGCCGTTTAAAGGAACCGAGATGAACTTCATAAATATTCATAGGCATTTCATTCTTTAAAGCTGCCATCTTCTCAAAATACGAAGTATCCTTCCATTCATACGAAAGATCTGCTATCTTCGAAGCATTCGCCGGGCGAAGTTCTGTATAATTTGCGTATGGATCCGGCTTCATAAATGTGTTTCCAGCCTTCGTCATAATTTCATACTTATATATCTCTCCACATTCAAGTCCCGGGATAAACAATTCAAAGATTCCGGAATACTCTATCCGTCTCATGGCATGAACTTTACCGTTCCATCCATTGAAATCACCTACAACAGATACCCTTGCTGCATGCGGTGCCCATACTGCAAACAACACACCCTTCACGCCATCTAACATACATGGATGTGCGCCTAACTTTTCATAGATTTCATAATGAGTTCCTTCATTAAATTTGCTAATATCAATCGGATCAATTACCGGCTCAAATGCATAAGGATCAATTACAGTCTTTTTCTTTCCATCTGCATATTCTACTTCAAGGTAATACACAAAACTTGTCTCATCTAAAATCTTTACAGAAAAAAAGCCTGCTACTCTGTCACTTACAAGCTCATATTTCTCTTTACTGGTCTTTTTTACTGCTTTAACGGATTCTGCTCCTGGAAAATATGCATTAATATAAACTCCGTCACTTGTCTCATGCATTCCCAAAATGTGATGTGGATTATCATGGCTTCCTGCCACCAAAGAATCCACCTCTGTCCAGTTAATTGCAAATACTGGTTTTCTATTTGCCATTTTTTCCTCCTCAACAAAAGAACTGCCGCACTAAAAATCTAAAAGTGCGACAGCTTTTCATTACTCGCCTCTTAACTGTTTTACCACACGTTTAATAGACTCGTTATATTCTTCCTCAGAAGAATTCTCAAATACAATCAATTCTTTAATATTATCCGGTTTTGTAAAGTTCTGACTTGCAATGTACTCATCCCAATGCTCTAACTTCCATGTGTCACGATCCGAATTACGCTTTATCATTCTCTCCTTGCACACATCAACTCTTGTATTAACCCAGATAACAACAAGCTCCGCACCATGCTTTGCAAGCTGTGCTCTCAAAGAGTCTAAATACTCATCATCACGAATCTCATCCGTAAATGGCGCATTAATCAATACCGTATCATTATATTCCAATGCTTCCATTGCTAAATCCAGCACACAGTAGTACTCATAATCACGAATCTCTCTCTGGAAGAAATCAGAAGAACGATTATATTCCTCTCCTGCCACCTTAAAAATCTGCTTCGACAACACAATCAAAGTATCCTTATCCAAATACACACAATTAGTCAAAGCTTTTGCTAACTGCTTTGAAATAAAGGTCTTACCACAAGCTGGTGGTGAAGTTACTAAGATTAAATGTTTCATGTATATATGCCTCCTTCATGCCCTTCCGGCTTAAAATCTATTCTGTACACTAACTTGTACAATAATTAAGCCCGATTATAGCATATTTTGAAAGGTTTTACAACGCATTTACCGTTAAATATATATTTTTTTGTAAAAAATATCATTCCATATTCAGATATCCCTTCATACTTTTTAGTGCAGATTTCTCCAGTCTTGATACCTGTGCTTGTGAAATTGCTATTTCAGAGGCAACTTCCGTCTGTGTTTTTCCTTCAAAGAAACGCAGCTTAATAATATTGTATTCCCTTTCCGACAGCCGTTTCATCGCCTCTTTTAGCGAAATATCCTCTACCCAGTTTTCCTCTTTATTCTTTTTATCACTAACCTGATCCATAATATAAAGGGTATCGCCACCCTCCTGATAAACCGGATCATACAAAGACATCGGTGTTGCTATCGCATCTAATGCCATAACGACAAGTTCCTTATCTAATTCAATTGCTTTCGCAACCTCATCAATAGTCGGTTCTCTATCTTCCTCTCTTAAAATTTTTTCTTTTGCATAAATTGCCTTATACGCAATGTCCCGCAGGGATCGGGATACACGAATTGCATTATTATCCCGAAGATACCGCCTGCACTCACCAATAATCATCGGAACTGCATAAGTAGAAAATTTCACATTGAGACTCCGGTCAAAATTATCAATTGCCTTCATCAATCCGATACATCCTACCTGGAATAAATCATCCGCATTTTCTGAAGATGCTGAAAAACGCTGAATCACACTTAATACCAGTCTCAAATTTCCTTCTACTAACCGTTCTCTCGCCCGATAATCTCCTTGTTCTACCTGTATAAAAAGCTTTGTTTTTTCTTCATTTGTCAGTAATGGTAATTTTGCTGTGTTCACCCCACATATCACAACTTTGTTAAGAGCCATTCTGATGTCCTCCTTAACACTTTCTATAAGTTAAGGATTCACCTGAACGTTCAACTTTATACAATTTCTGAACCGTCAAAAATTACCTGTATAATATCATTCTTTTCATCACTCAAACAATCATTCTTAGTATTTAAGAACCAATCCGAACCATTTCCTTTTTTAAACGTTTCATAATTTTTTTCTCAAGCCTCGATATATATGATTGAGAGATTCCCAGCAAATCTGCTACTTCCTTTTGTGTCATTTCCTCTCCATTTTTACTTGAAAGCCCAAATCTCAAATCGATTATCATTTTCTCCCTTTCACTTAATATCGTCATTGCTCTTTTTAGCAGTTCCCGATCCACTTCATCCTCTAAATCCCGGTAAATAATATCTTCTTCCGTTCCTAAAATATCAGAAAGCAGCAATTCATTTCCGTCCCAGTCAACATTAAGTGGCTCATCAATAGACACCTCCATTTTTGTCTTTGCACTTCTTCTCAAATACATTAAAATTTCATTTTCAATACATCTCGAAGCATATGTAGCAAGCTTTATTTTCTTATCTGCTTTAAAGGTATTAATAGCCTTTATCAACCCTATCGTCCCAATGGATATTAAATCCTCTACTCCCACTCCTGTATTATCAAATTTTTTTGCAATATATACCACAAGTCTTAAATTCCGTTCAATAAGAATACTTTTTACTTCTGTATCATCTATCGTACCAAGCTTTTCTATGAGATTCCTCTCCTCCTCTGCTTCTAATGGTGGTGGCAAAATATCGGAACCACCAATATAATGAATTTCCTTTTTCGGCATAAAAAACATACCTGCCATGCTTTTCATCATGGTAAGCTTTAATTTATCGCTACTGACAACATTCACCATACTAATCCTCCAACAAAACACATATTGCTTAACAATTTAAATACAATCTCTATGTATCAATCCCTGATACTCCGACTTTTGAAACATATATTCCGGTGCCACAGCAACAGGTTGTTTTCTATATACAACGGATTTTCCTCCCACTTTTAACTCATCAATTAAAAAACAAAGCAGTTTACCGGAAGGATTTCCAATACTGTAAAATGCAATTTCATGAAAGCAATTTTTCTGTTGTATATCATTGATAAGCATTTGTGAATAATCAATCATTCCACTTTTTTCATATTCTTCTACAATCCGGAACGTTTCATCACCTAAACAGCTTTTGGCAATGCGACTGCTAATTAATAATACCGGTTTTCCAAACAGAGGATCCGTTAAAAAATTGCCAGTATCCAGATAAACTCTGCAATATACATTTTTACCTGCATTACATAATTCAACCGGATAAACATTTTCTTCCATTCTTCCAATCTTTTTACTTATCCAGATTCCAAAAGCAACAATTCCAATGCATATCATAAAGAAAACCAGCCAGCTGCAAAAATTTAAAACAGTCTGATTGGTTACCTCTTTTATATAATTCATAACACTGCCTGCCAGAAACAGAATTGTGGTGGAACAGAACCATTTTTTTATAAATCCTCGCTTTCCCAAGGCGACAAAGACGGTTCCCATACTGATTCCGACAACACTTGCGAGCCCGGTAATACAGGAAACAGGACGTGGTATGTAGAGAAACAAAAGCAGCAGTCCTGCACCAAATGCAGCTCCCGTAAGCAATCTTGCTCTGTTAATCCGCTCTTTTAAGATATGCGAAGTTAACCAAAGAATTACATAATTCGCAAGAAAATTGATACAAAAGATAATATCCAGATACATCGTTATATGCATATCATCCTCCTATCATTATTTGGTACTGCCTTATCCACTTTCTTTCGTTCTAGTAAAAGTATAAAAAAATTTACTCTCAAAAAAGGTCGAATTTTAGGCATTACTTTCGCAAAACAACACAAAAAAAGACAGACTTTAAAATCATTTCAAAGTCTGTCTCTGTATTCTCTTTATAGAATATCTTTTATCTTCTCTTTAAAAACTCCGGAATCTTAATGCTTCCATCTGCTTCCTGCTTTGGTGGCTGTGGTCTTGCAGTGGTCACCGGAGCTGCCTGTGCTGTATTTGCAGCACTACCCTGTGAACCATTTAAGAAAGAAGGCTTTGCAACCGTTTTTGGCTGCTGTGAAGCCATTGGCTGTCCTCCATAACTAGGAACAGACTGACCTGCCTGTACTGGCTGACGATAGGTACTTGTCTGTGCTGTCGGCTGTACCGGTGTCTGTACTGGCTGTACCGGTGTAGCAGGCTGTACAGATGTGGCAGGTTGTACCGGTGTAGCAGGCTGTACCGGTGCCGGTGCAGGCTGTACTGGTGCTGCCGGTTTTGCAAAACTATTCACTCCCATAGTTTGTCCAAAACTTCCATATGCATTCTTCTTTGCAGCCGCTTCAATACCCGTTGCAATAATGGTGATACTTACTTCATCACCTAAAGTCTCATTATCAACGGTACCAAAGATAATATTCACATCATCACCTGCAGCCTCTGTTAAATAATTAACTGCATCATAAGCTTCAATCATTCCAATGTTACCTGCAAAGTTAATAATAATATCAGTTGCACCAGATACTGTTGTCTCTAATAAAGGAGATTCCATTGCCTGCTTGATTGCCTCAACTGCCTTGTCCTCTCCGCTTCCGCGACCGATACCAATATGAGCAATACCTTTATCTCTCATAACAGACTGAATATCCGCAAAGTCAAGATTAATAATACCCGGACTCTGAATCAAATCTGTTACACCCTGAACACCCTGCTGCAATACTTCATCTGCCTTCTTCAGCGCATCCGGAATCGTAGTTCTTTTATCGCAAATCTGTAACAACTTATCATTTGGAACAACAATCAAAGTATCTACATTTTCCTTTAAACGATCAATACCAGCTAACGCATTATTCATACGAGGCTTACCTTCAAATGAAAATGGCTTTGTTACAACACCAACAGTAAGAATACCAAGGCTTCTTGAAATCTCTGCAACAACAGGAGCAGCACCGGTTCCGGTTCCACCACCCATACCACAGGTAACAAATACCATATCTGCATCCTTTACCAGCTCTGTAATCTCTTCTCTGTTCTCTTCAATTGCTCCTGCACCAACTTCAGGCTTCGCTCCCGCGCCAAGTCCTTTTGTAAGCTTCTCACCAATCTGAATCTTCGTAGGTGCCTTTGATGTAGCCAACACCTGTTTATCTGTATTAATGGCTATGAGATCCACACCATTTATATTCTCATCCACCATTCTATTCACTGCATTGTTACCAGCTCCTCCTACACCGATTACTAAAATCTTTGCAGGTCCTTTTTCTTCAAATGTCTTTATTTCAAGCAAGGTAATATCCTCCTTATAAAAATTTTTCTTCTTCCCGTATATAATATCGTTCACTAAAACATTATGTAAAGTTATCTATTTCTAGAAACCTCTCAGTAAACATACACGTATATAATACTGTTTTTTGTTAAAATAATCAACCCTTAATTTACATAATATTGTGTTTTTTTTCACTTTTGCCCGCTTTATCTTGATATTATTCCACGACAGATGACGATTCTGTGCTTTCACTCGTACTTTGTGTATCATTTTCGGTTGTATTTTGATCATCTTCCTCTTTTTTGTCATTCTTTGATGAGGTACCCATATCCAGTTTAAAAGAGGCTTTCTTATCTGCCGGATCAAAATCCTTAAGATTCAAAGTTCCCTTTTTTCCCTTTAACCCCTCTAACATTTGTTTCAAATCCACTAACTGTTCATCTATCTTGCTGCCATCACCAAGTTCCACACGAACATCCTCGTAATATAACACCACTTCATCCTCTGATGTAAAACGAATAGAGTCAATCGTCAAATTATACTTTCCAATAAGCTGGGTCAGTTTAAGAATCAATTTAAATCTCTTCTTATCTTCAATAGGCAGTTTTTCATGCAGCTCCATACTGCTAAAATTCATTCCCGTTATACACGGAGTATCCGTAAGCTTCGTAAGTGAAATTTCCAAAACATAGCCATCCTGGTCAAAATAAACATATTGATTCATATACTCTACACATCCGGCCATTGCCTTCTCATATACCGTCACATTTATCTTGTGAGGATTCACATATTCAATATCAAGTTTTGCAATAAACGGTATATCCTTAGGAGAATGAATTTTATTCTTAAGCATTAATAAAATCGTATTATCAATATATCCATTTGATAATACAAAATCCTTAATCTGCTCTTTGCTGTAATGCTTATTACCGGTCACTTCAATGCTTTCAATATGAAAAGATGTAAACAAAAGTACAAGACCAATAACAAAAACCAATATCACTACTTTAGCAATCACCCCGGTCCGTCTGCTTTTAAATTGTATTACATTATCCTGCTTTTCTTTCATAAAATGCCCTTAGATATAGGAAATCTCAGCACCAACCCCCTGCAAATCTCTCACTATATCCTCATATCCTCTCTCAATATAAGAAACATCTGTTATTGTTGTATATCCACTGCTCATAAGTCCGGCAACAACAAGTGCCGCCCCCTGTCTTAAATCGGTCGCTTTTACCGTATGCCCTTGCAAATGACATCCACCTCTTATTTGCGCATTCCGTCCCTTAACATCTATATCGGCCCCCAATTTAATCAGTTCTGTCACAATTTGAAATCTTTTTTCAAAAACGGTTTCAACCAATGTGCTGTCCTTGGCAGCACCTGCTAATACCGTCATTAATACAGGCTGCAAATCCGTAGGAAATTCAGGATACAAACCGGTTTTAAATATTCCACCCTGAACGTTTCCAAAAGACTCTACACTTAAATAATTATCAATATGCACCATATTAACACCAAGTAAAGCTGCCACATTCATTATATTTTTTATATAGCAAATATTTTCTATACCAATCAGTTTTATTTTTGACGGTAACGCTGCTGCCATCAACAAATAAGTTCCAGCCACAATTCTGTCATATACATTACAATAATCACAGCTGCTCAGTTCTTTCGTTCCTTTTATAATTAATACATCGGAACCGACACCTTCCATCAGTACACCCATGTGCATCAAATATTTACAAAGTTCCACAATCTCTGGTTCTTTCGCCACACCACGTAAAATCGTTCTTCCCTTTGCACCAACAGCCGCCATAATCAAATTTTCCGTAGCACCTACACTTGGAAAGCGTAAAGTATATTCCGTTCCCTGCAAATAATAGGTGGAACAGGTAAGAACATTCCGATATAGTTTCACATCTACATTCATTTTCATAAATCCTTCTAAATGAATGTCAATAGGACGCAGTCCAATGGCACAACCTCCCGGCATACCAATCTCTGCCTTTTGCCACCTTGCCAGCATTGGACCTAACAGCAACACAGATGCCCTTAATTTAGATGTAAGCTCATAGGGCAACGGCTCATAACAGGAGCATCCTGTATCCACTGTCAACACATGATTTTCGTACTTTGTTTCCACATGAAGACAGTTCAAAAGCTCACACATCACCCGTACATCCTCAATCATTGGACAATTGTAAATCCTTGTAATCCCATTGCAAAGTAACGTTGCTGCCATAATAGGCAGGACATTATTCTTTGAACCCTGTATTACAATACTGCCATTCAATTCAGAAGCATCTTTTACACTAATCGCCTTCAAGCAATCCACACTCATTTCCTGCCATATATACTATAATATGCAAAAAGGAAAAAAGATGTGCATCTAATCAACCCATTTAGTATTCTTTTGCAATACGAATCTGTCTCGCAACCGATAAAACAAGACCAACCTCTGCCAATAGGAAAAACAGAGCCGTACCGCCATAACTGATAAATGGCAATGGCACACCGGTAGGTGGCATGGAATTTGTCACAACTGCAATATTTAACATAGCCTGAATTGCAATATGGGTAATAACACCAACCACAATCAATGCTCCAAACAAATCCGGAGCACTCATTGCAATCATCATACACCGCCAAATCAATAACACGAAGATGGCAATCACACAAGCCGCACCAAACAATCCTAATTCTTCACAAATAATAGAAAAAATGTAGTCATTATGAGACTCTGGAAGAAAGTCAAGCTTTTGGATACTCTGACCTAACCCCTTCCCGAAAATTCCACCGGAGCCAATGGCATATAATGCCTGCAGCGTCTGGAAACCGTCTGTACTGGCATATTTTTCCGGATGAAACCATACTTTAATACGTGTCAGACGATAGGATGCAATCATAAGGAAGAAACCCATGATTAAAACCACAATACTACCGATACCAACAAACTGTTTTATCTTTGGACTGGTAATAAACACAATCATAACAGTAATCGCGGCACAAATAATGGCCGTACTTAAATTCTCTGTGGCAATCAAAGCAATGGCAACCATTGGTAAAACCATTACCTTTATCAGTACTTTAAAATCCCCAATTCTTGCAGCACGTATCGTCGAAACATGTGCGGTATATAAAATAATAACAATTTTCGCCACCTCAGATGGCTGAAACTGGATTGGACCAATCTTTATCCATCTGGTTGCACCATGAGAAGCAGTTCCAATAATCAATACAATGGCCAAAAGCCCAATAATAGCATACATCAGAAATAACGACCACTTTTTCCACCAATGATAATCAATCCTTGATACCACCAGCATCGCAATCACTCCTAAAACAGCAAAAATCCCCTGTCTTTTCAGATAATAGGTTGCATTTCCCGTTTTTAACTCTGCCGTATAAGAACTGGTACTGTAAATCATCACAAGGCCAAATGCCACTAAAAACAGAACGATAAACAATAACGAATAATCAAAGAAATCGCTCTTAAATAACATCGATGATTTTTTCTTTCTTGTTCTGTTGTTTACTCTTGCAGGCCTTCTTCTTGCCATAGACTACGCTCCTAACTCATTTACATACTCTTTAAACATATCTCCACGCTGCTCGTAATTATCAAACATTCCCCAGCTTGCACAGGCAGGGGATAACAGTACTGCCTCACCAGGCTCTGCAAACCCGGCACACATAGAAACTGCCTCTTTCAAATCGTTTGCAAATACCACATCCGTAAATCCATATTTTGCTGCCGTATCTGCAATCATCTGTGCAGTCTGTCCTAACAGCACAAGTTTTTTCACCTTACCATCAAATGCTTTAATCCAGTCATCAAAGGCAACACCTTTATCATAACCACCGCCGATTAATACGGTTCTTCGGTTCATTGCCTGAATCCCTTTTATCGCAGCATCCGGATTGGTTCCCTTGGAATCATTATAATACGTAACACCGTTCACTTCCTTTACGAACTCAATACGATGTGCCACACCCTTGAAAGTCTTTAAGGTCTTTACAATAATCTCCATCGGAATTCCCATATAATAGCCAATAGCAATACCTGCCATATAGTTTTCCAGATTATGACCACCTAGCAATACCAGTTCACTCGTATCAATTACCTTTGTTTCCACACCATTTTCCCGAATCATGATGGCATCATCTTTAACACAAATACCCTCTTCCAAACTATGTAAACGGCTAAAATATACGACCTTTGCTTTTACTCTCTCATCTTTTGCCATTTCCTTTGTGATTGGATCATCGTAATTCAACACAAGAAAATCGTCTTCCGTCTGATTCTTACATACATCCAGTTTTACAGAAGCATAATTTTCCATCGTATAATGCCGGTTTAAATGGTCCGGCGTCACATTCAGCACTGCACTGACATGAGGTTTAAACTCTACTATTGTCTCTAACTGGAAAGAGGAAACCTCTGCAACTGTATAAGAATCTTCATTCATCTGCAATGCAACCTCTGTATATGGTATTCCGATGTTACCAACCGTAAAACTATTGTCTGTAAGGTTTTGAAACATTTCTCCCACCAGAGAAGTTGTTGTTGTTTTACCATTTGTTCCTGTAATTGCAGCCAGATGACCATTTCCTGCCTGATATGCTAATTCAATCTCACTCCATATCGGAATTCCTGCAGCTCTTACCTGATTTGCAATTGCCGAATCCACCGCAATACCAGGACTAATAACCATTAAGTCAATATCCTTTAAGATTGCCTCATCTATCGCTCCTAAAACAACACCTATCGTTTCTCTTTCTTCAAATCCTGATAAAAACTGCTCCACATCCAGTTTTTCATTGTCATCATAAAATGTAATCTTTGCACCTTTTTTAAGAAGCAGTTTACCGGCATTCACTCCGCTTTTTCCCGTACCTGCAATTAACACACTCTTTCGAAAATCCATATTATCCTCCAATTTTCTAACTGTACTCTTTCCAAAAAATCATACTCAAAATGCTACCAGACCAACCAGACAAAGCACTGCTGTTACAATAGAAAAAATAGCAACTACTTTTGTCTCCGGCCATCCACAAAGTTCAAAATGATGGTGAATTGGTGCCATCTTAAAGATTCGTTTTCCTGTTTTTTTGAAATATGTTACCTGTATAATAACAGAAAGCACCTCAATAAAATAAATGAATCCCACAATCGCAATAAATATTGGCATCTTTAACATAAATGCCGTTGCAACAATCAATCCACCAAGAGCCAGTGAACCGGTATCACCCATAAACACCTTTGCAGGATATACATTAAACACCAAAAAGCCTAATAACGCACCAACAGCTGCACAGGTAATTGGTTCTATTCCGGATGCAGTCCCGATTGCAATAACAGTAAAAAAGGTTGCTGTAAGAACCGTTATTGACGAAAGCAGACCATCCAGTCCATCTGTAAAGTTTGTTCCATTTACTGTTCCAATTACAACAAAAAATAGAAATGGATAAAACCAAAATCCCAAATCCCATTCCTGTCCATTGGTAAATGGAACAATCACAGAAGTACCAAGTTCTGTATAGTTTGCAATGTAATACGCAAACACTGCTGTTATCACAAACTGTCCCGCCATTTTCTGCCATGCACGAAGTCCCATGGAACGCTTCATAACAACCTTAATATAGTCATCTAAAAATCCCACCAGACCAAATCCCAGTGTTACAAATAATACCGGAAGAATAATAGGATTGCTCTTCACATAAAACAAAGAAGTGATAACAATACTTACTAAAATAATCAAACCACCCATTGTCGGAGTTCCCGACTTTTTCAAATGGGATTCCGGTCCGTCATCTCTTACAAACTGTCCAAATTTTAATTTTTTTAGAAATGGTATCATCACCGGGCTCAACACCACACTAATACCAAAAGCAATCAACACCGGCAATAACACTGTAAAATCAAGCTTCATATTCTTTCCTACCCTTTTGTAATTATATTTTGTGCCATTTTTGCACATACTATATTAGTATAAGTCTTTTTCCTTTATTTATCAACCCTCATTCTACTGTATCTTCAAAGAATTCTAACATTGTTTCCTCCGTCTTCTCACTCTCTGTATAGGAAGCTTCCACCCCCATATATGGAAGTATATTTGCAAACATTTCCGACATAACAGGAGCTGCAATCGTCCCCCCATAGTAAATCCCAACCGGTTCATCAATCATAATGATGCCGATTATTTTTGGATTATCTGCCGGAGCAAATCCTAAAAAAGAAGAAATATACTTTGCTGTTCCTCTTGGAAGTTTTTCGGATGTTGCAGTTTTCCCTCCCACCCGGAATCCCTCCACCTGCCCTTTACTGCCTGAGCCTTCTGCCACCACAGCTTCTAAGAGTTCTTTCATAACATCCGATGTTTCCCTTGAAATTGCATTTTCTTTTTCTTTATAACAAAATGTTTTTGTTCTCTTTCCCTCTTCGTCTACAGCATACATTCCAAAATGAGGTGTCACCAATGTTCCACCATTCACCACTGCACTTACAGCCCGTAACAGCTGTAACGGTGTAATCTGAAAGGACTGCCCAAAACTCATGGTAGCCAGTTCAACCGCTCCCACATCCTCCTGCTTATGCATAATCGAAGAAGCCTCTCCCGGCAAATCAACTCCCGTCTTTTCAAATAAACCAAGCTTTTTATAATTCTTATACATATTCGCCACGCCAACCCTTGCACCCACATCCATAAAAACCGGATTACATGAATTCATAATCCCCTGTCGGAATGTTTCAAGTCCATGCCCCCCTACTTTATGACACCGAATTCTACGGTCTTCTACAATCCGAAACCCAGGACAGGAAAATGTATCTTCTACATTAACAACCTTTTCTTCCAGCGCAGCTGTTGCTGTTACAATTTTAAAAGTGGAACCCGGCTCATAGGTATCATTTATACAAAAATTACGCCACATGTTATTTAATGCATCCTGTTTTTGCTTCCCGGCTGATGTCTCTATCTTTTCTTTCTCCTCTTCAACCGGCGTTACATACAAATCTTTCACATCAACAAGGGTATATGGTTCATTCAGATTATATTCCGGTACATTCACCATTGCATAAATCTCACCGTTTTGCGGATTCATCAAAACAACCGATACCCGTTTTGCCTGTTTTGCTTTGAGCACTTTCAAGGCTGCCTGTTCTGCATAAGTCTGCATATTTACATCAATTGATATATACAGATTGTTGCCCGCCACCGGCTCTATCCTGCTTTCTGCTTCATTTAAAAGCTCTACACCATGGGCATCCGTGAGCGTTAAAATACTGCCCGGAACACCAGCCAGTACCTCTTCATAATAAACCTCTAAACCAACAATACCCTGATTATCGGAACCGGTAAAACCAAGCACCTTACTGGCAAGACTGTCATATGGATAATACCGCTTATAGTCTTCATCAATCATAACACCATCTAAGTCAAGTTCCCGAAGCCGGTCAGCAGTCTCTTTATCCACATTGCTTTTAATTTTTTCCCGCATGGTATTTGCTTTCACTTTCTTGCGAATATCCGTTTCATCCAAATTTAATACGTCACACAGCGCCTTTACCACCTGATCCTCATTTGTAATCTGTGAACGAATAACAGATATGGAACATACCGGTTTGTTTCCTGCCAGTTCTACTCCATTCCGATCATATATGATACCTCTTCTTGCCTTTATACTTCTTTCCCTTTCATGAAGCGCTTCTGCTTTTTTCAAATAAAATTCTGACTTTGCAAGCATTAAAAAACCCAGCCTGCCAATTAACAGACATAATATCGCAATCATGCCAATCGCCACAAAAAAAATTTTCTTTTTATTAAAAGTCTTTACCATAACCGGCGACCTTATGCCTTTTTTTTATCATATTACTGCTTTTTTTAACTTATGCGTAAACCCATCAATTTCTTTCACATTCATTTTCATCTCAAAAGATAATCTAGGCATGGACTTTTCTACCAGAAATAATCCATGCCTTTTTAGTAATGGAAGCCACCACCGGAGGTTCCACACCATATGCTTTTTAATTTCCCTCAAGAGGCTGGGGAGAAGCTTCACTCGTACTTTCTCCCGTTTGAACTTCCTCCGTTGTTCCCTCCTCCGTTGTCCCTTCCTCAGAAGTTCCTTCTTCTGAAGTATCTTCGCCTAATTCCTGGCTGATTTGCTCATCCGGTGCGTTGCCCTCATATATCGGCCCTGCAACCTCATCACCCACATTATCAACAGAATTACTATTATCAGCAGCTTCTGTCTGATAAATGTTCATATACGGCAATAGTTCTTCAAAAATACTTTGCGCGATAATCGTTCCAAGACCTGAATTTGCCTGGTCCTCCACATGTGGCTCATCTACTGTAACATAAACCACAACCTGGGGATTTTCCACCGGTGCAAAGCCAATAAAGGAAAGAAGATACTTTCCGTTGCCACGAGGCAGCTTCTCAGCCGTACCAGTTTTTCCACCAATTGTATACCCCTCTACCTTTGCTTTTCTTGCAGTACCATTTTCTACTACCTGATGCAAGGCTTCCCTCATAAAGGATGAAGTATCAGATGACAACGTCTTCCGAAGCACAGTTGGCTCAATATTATTAATTACTCCACCATTTTCATCCACAATCTGTTTTACTATATGTGGCTCGTAGTAATCTCCACCATTAATTACAGAACAAAATGCTGTTCCAATCTGCATCATTGTCACAGTAAGACCCTGACCAAAAGAGGATGTTGCCAACTCTACCGGATTCAGTTTTTCCTCCGGATAAATCAATCCACCAGCCTCACCCGGTAAATCCACTCCGGTGGTTCTTCCAAATCCGAATACATTCTGGTATTTAGAAAATGTAGAGCGTCCTTCCGCCTGAACAATTTCCATTAATGCTACATTACAAGACTGCATCAATGCCTGTTCAATTGTAACCTGACCATGACCTTCATGATTATGACAAAATATCGGCCAATCCTCCACTTGTAATTTTCCACCACAAAAGAAGACCTCATCACCCTTTAATACACTATCTTCTATCGCTCCTGCAATTGTAAAAGTTTTATAAGTAGAGCCCGGCTCAAATCCATTTGAGATAATCGAATTCCGCCACGCTCTGTTAAGACACACCAACCGAAAATCCTCATAATCTTCATTCACAGTTTTTATTTTCTCCTGTGGAGAAATTTCTCCATTTTCCAACAATGCCTTTAATGTAGTCTTTTCCTCTGACAAACCTTTATCCTTGTCTTCTTTAAAATACGACTGGGATTCATCATTTAACAGATGACCAATATTGTCTTTTTTAAACATATACTCTATTGCACTATCCTCATATGGTTCATTCAAATCAAATCCATTGGAATTTGCCATAGCAAGCACTTCTCCGGAATTTGGCTCCATAACGAGTACAGAAACATTCTTTGCACCTGTTTCCGTCATAAAGGCATTAATTTTCTTTTCCACGATATTTTGTGCATTGGCATCAATTGTGGAAATAATGTTATGTCCATTAATCGGACTTTTTGTAGTTCTCTCTAATGTCATATCCTCAGTGAGATATCCATACTCTCTTCCATTGATTCCATTCAACTCACTACTATAATAGCCTTCAATACCACCTTGTCCCACATTACCACTAACCGTGAACCCGATAGCGTGACAGGCAAGAGAGCCATAAGGATAATATCGTTCATATTCATCCTCAAACCATACCCCTTTCACATTCTTCCCTTCCTTTGTGGCAAGAAAATCCTGAAAAGGTTTTACCTGATCATATGTAAGCTTTTTTAGCATTTTCTTATATAGTGATGTATCATCGGATAATGCCTTGTTCAGTTCTTCCTCCTTTATATCAAAATATTTAAGAAGAGCTTTCACTGTTGCATCTTTCACTTCATCACTTTGCAAAACATTTTTGGGTTCAATAATTAGATTGTACACTTTTTCACTGGTTGCTAACTGTGTTCCGTTACGATCTAAAATATCGCCTCGTCTATACGGAATTTCAATACTGTCATAGCTTTGCTGTGCAAGTACAATTTTTTCATATCTTTTACCATCTTTTGCATTAATATAAAGAATTCTTGCAACCAATGCCACAAAAGCAGTGATGAAAATCATCACAATAACTAACAGCTTATATTGCATTCTTGCAAGAAATCTTTTTCTTTTCTTCGCCATATTATCACCTGAATTTATTTTGCGGGTACATCCTTATATTGCTTTACATAGTCAGGATTACTTGCCTCATAGGAAATAACCTGTCCCGTTTTCGGATAAACCATACCCAATTCTCCTGTAGCTACATCATACACCTTTGTAAGATCAACTGAACTTTCCAGTCTTTTACTGGTTTCATTATTTGTATCTGTTAATTCTGTTAAATTACTTTCCAATATAGCAATCTGTCTTCTCTGTTCTATAATATCCGCCTGCAAAGATAACATACTAACGCAGGATACAAACAAAACTGCAGTTGCCGCCACAAGTGCGATTGTATATTTTAAATCAAATGCCTTTGCACGATTTGTATTTCGTTTTACTCTCTCGTTAACCTGACGTTCTTTCTTTTCCCTGTGCTCAGGTCTTTCAACCTGTTGCGGTACCGTATATAGCTTTCTTGCTGTATTACCCTCGATATAATAATCTCTCTGATAATTTCTTGAATCCAATGTCACATTCCCCTTTTCTAAATACGTTTCTCATCCGTGTTTTCGGCATACCCACCTCATCGAATGCTGGTGTTACCACCATTTCTGTACTTTTTCTATTTACTAACAACCAATTATGCTCTTTCAAAAATACGAAGCTTTGCACTTTTGCTTCTTCTATTGTCCTCTAACTCTCCTTCAGTCGGTAAAATTGGTTTTCTCGTAATGACCTTTCCTTTCGAAACCTTACCACAAACACATTTAGGAAAGTCGGGAGGGCATGTACAAGGATTCTCATTGTTTTTAAAAATCCTCTTTACAATCCGATCTTCTAACGAGTGGAACGTAATTATGCAAATTCGGCCCCCCGGATTCAACAGATCTATCATTTGGTCGATGGATTGCTCGAGAATGGTCAGTTCTTCGTTTAATTCAATCCTGATAGCCTGATATGTTCTTTTCGACGGGTGCCCTCCTGCAGACCTAGCTCTAATTGGTATAGCAGCCTTAATTATGTCATTGAGTTCAAATGTAGTCTCAATGATTTTTTCCTGTCTCGCTCGGCATATATGCTTTGCGATGTTCTTTGCGAATTTTTCTTCGCCATAGTCTCTGATTACTCTGTATAATTCCATTTCAGAATAACCATTAATTATATCTTTAGCAGTCATTTCCTGCCTCTGATCCATTCTCATATCGAGAGGCGCATCCTCTCTATACGTAAATCCTCTCTCTGGTGTGTCTAGCTGATAGGAGGATACCCCCAGGTCTAAAACAATCCCATCAACACCGCTGACTCCCAAATCATTCATTACCTGGGGGGTTTTTCGATAATTGCTTCTTACAATGTCAATTTTTATTTTATCTTGATATGGTAATAGACGGGCGCTTGCTGCTTTAATCGCAGCAGCGTCCTGGTCTATTCCTATGAACCTTGCTTCACCGGACAAACGTGCACACACATGAAATGCATGTCCTCCACCGCCTAATGTGCCATCCACATAAGTCCCGTTTGCTTTTATATTAAGTCCTTCAATGGTCTCATCTAGTAAAACCGACTTATGTGAAAACTCCACGTTTCTCCTCCTTCTTATGCCCTAAATCATGATTCCAAGTTCCTCAAATCCCTTGGCAATCTCATCAAAATCAATGTCTTCCACATTGTTTTGTTCATCCCATTTTTCTCTGCTCCAAATCTCCACATGGTCACCCATGCCGACAATGGTTACATCTTTTGTAATATCTGCAAACTTTCTAAGAGCCGGAGATAACAGAACTCTTCCCTGATTATCTACCTCCACATCATCTGCACTTCCCATAAAGAATCTTACGAACTGTCTCGCCTGTGCATTTGTAGTCGGAAGCTTGCTCAATTTATTTTCAAAGAGCTCCCATTCATCATTCGGATAGGCATGTAAGCATCCATCCATACCTCTTGTCACCACAAA
>JAQXLK010000361.1 GCA_029012085.1 Clostridiales bacterium | reverse complement strand
AACTTACGCAGGATGAACGATTAGAACTGCTTAATAAGGAATACAACATCCCGATAGAAGACAGCATAAGAAAGGACGTGAGCGTTATGTGTAACTTGAGCCAGGGAATAAAAGAGGCCGGAATCGCAGAAGGAATGGCAGAAGTGGCTAAAAATATGCATAATAACGGTTTTACACTGGAACAGATTGCGGTTGCGACAGGGAAGGATATAGAAGAAGTGAAAACTATTTTAAAAGAAGAATAAACAAATCAAACGTGGGTTGATGAGGTTTTTAGTGCAGAGCCGGTAAGGCATTTCAGGGAAACGGAAGGAGTCGAAGCCAAGTGTGCAAAGCAGTAGAAGAATTTAGTGAAAAAATTGCGGTTGAAAGGGCGAATGAAGAAAAGAATTCGATTGCAGTCAAGATGTTAAAGGCTGGTAAGTATGCTTTGGAGGAAATCTCTAATCTTACTGGGCTAACACTTTTAGAAGTCCAAGATTTGCAAAAGACTTTGTAGGGGGAGTGAATATTATGAAAATTATTTCCGTGTTTAATAATAAGGGTGGAGTAGGAAAATCCACATTATCTTTTCACTTGGGAAAAGCACTCGGTTTAATGGGAAAGAAAGTTTTATTTGTAGATTTAGATCCACAATGTAACTTGACAATAAGCGCTATGAGAGAAAATGAATTGGAAAATATTTGGGAGGAAGAAAATCCTTATATTGATGATTTTGAAGACACCAAGGATAAAAATTCACAAGGATTTGTTAAAATCATGAATAAAACTCGTTCAATTCATTTCCTTTTAAAACCGACCGAAGATGGTATAAATGACATTGAGCAATTGCCGCCAGCAAGAACAGTAAGTGAAAATGTATATATGATTCCCGGAAGGCTTTCGATACATCAATTTGAAAATAAAATATCTGAAAGATGGAGTGGTTTATATCAAAGTGATAATTTGAGTATTCGAACGATAACCTGCATAAGAAGATTGTGCGAGAGATATGCTGAAATACTTGATATAGACTATGTGTTAGTCGATACATCACCGAGTCTTGGAATTTTAAATAAAACGATCATTTCTACTGTTGATGGTTTTATTATTCCTGCGCAACCGGATATGTTTAGTTTATATGGAATACGAAATATTGGAAACTCTTTAGACTCATGGGGGAAAGAGTTAGAAGTAATATATAGGTTGATTTCGGAAGAAAAAAGAGAAAAGTTCCCCAAGAAATTTGTTCAGTTCATAGGATACACTTTATATAATGCAAAAAAATATGATGGTGATAATGAGTACCAATTAGCTGATGCACATTATAGTTATGCGAAGAGAATTCCACAAATAATTAATCAATACATAAAGTCTGCCAACAAAATTAAAGTGGATGATATTGATATGCCGATTGCAGGTGGAGCTATTATTCATACGCATAATACATATCCATCCGTTGCACAAGCTTTAAAATGTGCAATGTGGGAAGTACCGGAGGTATTTACAAAGTTACAACAAACAGAGCCTCAATACTTACAAGAACAAATGATTGATGTGAATAGAGGCAGTTTTGGTCGGTATAGGGATATTAAAGATAAATATGTTGAATTTGCAACAGATCTTATAAAACGCACGGAGGCGTTGTGATTCTATGAGTACAGATGAAAAGGGTATTGATGAAATAATAAATTTTTATAAAAATGATAAATTATTGAGATATGAACTTGAAGGCTTTAAACAACAAGTACAAAATTTTTTCCTGAGTTGGCCGGGTTTTATTGTGAATCAAAATTCAGTAATTCATTCTATCAAGTCAAGAATTAAAGATCCGGAACATCTAAGGGATAAAATCCAAAGAAAAAAGGAAAATGGGAGAAAAGTATCAATAGATAATTTTCGAAATGAAGTTACAGATTTGGTTGGGGTTAGGATTCTTTATTTATATCAAGACCAGTTTCAGATAATACATAGTGAAATAATGCGTCAAGTCAATGAAAGAAAAGAATGGAGATTAGTTGAAGAACCTAAAGCATATACATGGGACCCAGAAGCTGCAAAAACGTATGACAGTCTTGGCATAAGACATCAGCTTAAAGAAACATTTTATACTAGTGTGCATTATGTAATAAAACCGTATAATGATAATTCACAATCAATTTGTTGTGAGATACAGGTAAGGACACTGTTTGAAGAAATTTGGGGAGAAATTGATCATACGATAAATTATCCTCATGCCACAAACAGTATTGCATGTAAAGAACAATTAAAGGTTCTCGCAAAGTTAATATCATCGGGGACAAGATTAAGTGATTCTATTTTTAGAAGTTATAATGAATATATTGAATTGAGCAGGGATAGTTAAAAAGATATTAATGGCAATACTTTGGTAACAGAAAATCAATCAATGTCATTTAGTTAGCGTCATGTATCTGAAATGGTTAGATTTCCAATGGTAAGTGCTCCAAAACATAGCGTTCTGTAACCTTCTACCTATACCTGATATAATTTCCTGGATTAAATTTATCCAGGTAACATATGGAAAGAGAAAAGTTCTTATTATGGAAACAACGTCTTGAAGAAATTAAGCATAGTGATTTATCTGTTGATGAATGGTGCAACCAGAATCAGGTTTCAAAACATGCCTATTATTACTGGCGCAAAAAGATCCTTGATTCAATGAATGATGATAATAAAACCACCTGTTTTGCAGAAGTCACTCATTTGATGGAAGAAAGAGATTATGCGTACTGAAGTGGAATTTAAGTCTGCAACTTTAATCGTAAAACAGATTGTACGTCAGATTGCAAAGTGCAAGTCATGTAGTTCTGATGGAAATGACAGACCGGCACACATACAAAAAGCATCCGTTCCGGACAAGGTGCTGCCTCATTCCATAGCCACACATTCCTTGGCTACACAGATTATGTACCAGAAGTTTGGGATGGGTGCTCCGTTTGCCCGTCAGGAAAAGGATTTTTACCAGATGAATCTCGAGATTTCAAGAGCAAATATGGCTCACTGGACGATACGCTGCAGAGATGCCAAATGCAGACTTTTGCAATCATCCTGAAATCATAGATGCCATGCTTCCATGGTCAGATAAACTGCCTGAAAGCTGCCGTCTTATACAGCTATGTTTTGAAGCGCTTACGGCAATTGTAGAATCAATTCATAAATGTGTGCATCATTTTTGCAATGCCTGCCTCATGATAAAGTGTGGAAAGGAAGTTTTGGATAATGTGGAAATGGATTGTTGTTTTAAACACCATATATTGATCAGTGGTTGCAAGTAATGGATGTTCAGTAATCACCTTGTCATATGCTCATCCGTATCGTCAGAAGCCTTTGGCAATTATTGACATCAAATACGACACCACATATAATATAGGCAGGAGGAATTTAGAATGTCAAAATGGGATAAACTGTTAACGAAGATATATGCTTTATCAAAAGACCTCCGATTTGATGAATTGCGTAAGGTGTTGGAAAGCTATGGATATGTGATGAATGCACCCCAAAAGGTGGGAGCAGTCATTACACTTTTAGAAAAACTGGTTGTCAGCCGATTACGATACCGAAGCATGAACCAATCAAAAAAGTGTATGTTGAGATGGTAAAGCAGATTGTGGAAAGTGAGGCTGTGAATGATGAAAACGCTGAATGAGTATTTGACAATGAATTATCGCATGGAGATTGTAGAGGATAAGGACGAGGGCGGTTTCGTGGTTTCTTTTCCAGAACTTCCCGGCTGCATTACCTGTGGAGAAACGATAGAAGCTGCTGTTGCAAATGCTTTGGATGCGAAGAGAGCTTGGTTAGAAGCTGCCATTGAAGATGGTGTAGAAATTCAAGAGCCGAGTAGCTTAGAGGACTATTCAGGGCAGTTTAAGTTAAGAATTCCTCGCAGCCTGCATCGTTCTCTTGCTGAACATTCTAAGAGAGAAGGAATCAGCATGAATCAATATTGTGTGTATCTTCTTTCTAAAAATGATGCGATTTATTCAAAATAGTCAGTGAAGTTTGATTTGATTTATGACGGAGGATGGCAGAGAAGGTAGCAGGAATATTAGATTCACTTGATGATAAGGAATATACGGGCAGTCTTGTGACATTGTTGCAAGCAGGAACGGATTTTGTAAGAAATAATCCCAAGAAAGAATGGCGCAAGGTTGGCGATGGTAGAATTGAGATGCCTGATTATCCGGACCGGGCAGTACTTGAAGATGTTGTAAATGCATTGATTTGCATCTGTTCCGGTTTTGTGGTGTATAGACGGGAGCAGATGTAAGAGTTGGTGTTGTAAATATCTGCTTAATGAGCAGACACTAAATATTCTTGTTAACAGAAAGGAGAAACATGGAAAATTATCAATTGAATGATGTTTATGGGATATCTAGAGATAT
>JAQXLK010000360.1 GCA_029012085.1 Clostridiales bacterium | reverse complement strand
CAGATTTCAGAGCAGCTATAAAAGACTGCTGATTAAGCGGGTGATGGATATTGCAGGCGGGCTTCTGGGAATGCTGATTACGCTGGTGTTTTTCCCTTTTGTTGCCATTGCAATCAAGCTGGATTCTCCGGGACCGGTTCTATTTTCGCAGATCAGAATTGGACGAAATGGACGAAGATTCAAGATCTACAAATTCCGTTCCATGTATATGGATGCGGAGGAGAGAAAGAAGGAACTGGAAAGCCAGAATGAAATTCAGGGCCTTATGTTCAAAATGGAAAATGATCCCCGTATCACTAAGGTTGGAAAGTTTATCAGAAAGACCAGTATCGATGAACTGCCCCAGTTTTACAATGTGGTTAAGGGCGATATGAGTCTGGTGGGAACCAGACCGCCTACAGAGGATGAATTTGAGAAATATAATCAATATTATAGGCGGCGCATCAGCATGACCCCGGGACTTACCGGACTGTGGCAGGTCAGTGGGCGCAGCGATATTGAGGACTTTGATGATGTAGTAAAGTACGACCTGGAGTATATTGATGGATGGTCCCTCACGCTGGATATTAAGATTTTACTGCGTACAGTGTGGGTTGTGATTGCAGGGAGAGGTTCTAAGTAAGGAAATTTTGGAGAGCAGCTTAGATGAAAGAGCAGAAACAGTTAAAGGTGCTGATGATTGGACCTGACAGGAGCGTTCATGGAGGGATATCAGCGGTCGTAAATAATTATTATGTAGCAGGATTGAATCGAAAGATTAAGTTGAAATATATAGCAACTATGGTGGATGGAAGTAAGATCCGAAAGCTGGTACAGGCAATGATTGCTTATTTTATGTTCCTTTTCAAGCTTCCTTTCTACCATATCGTACATGTAAATATGGCGGCTGATGCCAGTTGCTATAGGAAGAAAATTTTTATCGATACAGCATGGTCGTTTGGGAAAAAAATACTGATTCACGAGCATGGTGGCGACTTTGAAGGTTTTTATTATGGGCGATGCAGTGAAAAGCAGCGTCTGAAGATTAAGAGAACGCTAAACAGGGCAGAGATATTTTTAGTGCTGTCCGAAAGCTGGAAAAGTTTCTTTTCGGAAATTGTAGATAAAGATAAGATTCATGTGCTTCAGAATGGAATTGTAATCCCTGGGAAAGAGAAGACAGATTACAGCAGCCACAAGATTCTCTTCTTGGGACGGCTGTGCAAGGAAAAAGGGATTGGAGAACTGTTGGAGGCAGTACCCGTTATACAAAAACAGATTTGTGATTTCAAACTGGTTTTGGGTGGTGTGTGGGAAAAAGGCAATGAAGGTTTGCAAGAGAAAGCAGAGAAGCTTTCAGAGTTGGTTTTGTGTCCAGGCTGGATTTCGGTTAAGGAAAGAGAAGAAATGTTTCAGGAATGTAGCATTTTTGTATTGCCCACATGGTTTGAAGGTCAGCCGATATCCCTGTTGGAAGCAATGGCGGCGGGGATGTGTGTGGCGGCTTCGGCAGTAGGTGGTATTCCGCAGATTATGGGAGATGAGTCTGACGCAACAGGTATACTTCTTCCACCAAAAGATGCAAATACACTGGCAGATGAACTGATTAAACTGCTTAAGGATGAAGAGCAACGTAGGAAAATGGGACAAAATGCCCGAGACAGGATCATAAGCAACTACGATGTAAACCGCAATGTGGAAGCCTTAGTAGGGTTCTATAAAGAAATCGGAGAGTACTGACTTGAACGAAAAATATAAAGTAAGCATAGTAGTACCGGTATATAATGCAGAAGCTTACCTTCATAAAAGCATAGGAAGCCTCACTGGTCAGACCTATGGAAATCTTGAAATTATATTGGTAAATGATGGATCAAAAGACAACAGTGGAAGCATCTGCGATGAATTGGCGAGTCAGGACAAAAGAATCCGGGTGATCCACAAGGAAAATGGAGGTGTCACTTCAACTTGGACGAGGGGGGCACTGGAATCTACCGGGGAATACTTGAATTTTATGGACAGTGATGACTGGGTAGATTCTCGTATGATTGAAGAAATGGTGGATTGTCTTAGTGGAGAATCCAAGGAAATTGTTGCCTGTGATTATGTGATAGAAAAGGAGCAAAAGGGGCAGCAATATGTATGGCAGGGGTTGGCACCGGGAGAATATACAGGGAATCAGCTTAAAGAGAATGTCAGGTATCAACTATTGGGAGAGGAAAACAGGAAGGTATCCTTTTCACGTTGTATGAAATTGTATTCCAGAGAACTTGTTATCCAAAATCTTCAATACTGCGATGAAGACGTAAGAATGGGGGATGATTCTCTTATGGTAATTCCTGCGTTGCTGGATTGCCAGCGTCTGGTCATCATGGATCACAAAGCATACTATCATTATCGATATGTGGAAACTTCGATTGTACATGGATATGATCAAACCATGTTTCAGAATATGCAGCTGCTTAAAGCTGCAATTGATAGAATCATTGAAGCCAAATATCTGTCGCAGGAGAAAGAAGGAATGCGGGAGAAGGCTGAACAGGAGCATGTTCATATGCTGCTTCTCGTATTGAAAAATGAAGCAAGAGGAAACCCGAAAGGATATCGTAAAAATATCAGGCAGATCTGCAAAATGCCTGAAAACAGGGAAATTGTAAATAGGTCACCAATTACAGTAAGACAGATGTCAAATAAACTGTTATATGCAGTGCTTAAGCACCCCAATCATCTTATGATCAGTTTACTTAGAGGGGCAATGCTGCTGTATTATGCAAGGTAATCAGAAAACAGGAAATGACGTCAGAAGGGAGTTCCCCATGAAGGATGATAAGATTGTACTATATATGCATGCAGGCAGCGATAATCATGGGTGTGAGGCAATTGCCAACAGCCTGATTAAGATGCTTCCCAAGGCGGTAGTATTGATTTCCAGTAGAAAGGCAGAGGATGAAAAATACTCTTTGCCGGCGCTATGCAGTGAAATTATTCAGGAAAAACAGGTGGAAAAAAGTGTGTTGATTCATACATGGTATTATATGTGGCGGAAGTTTTTTCACGATCCTGAATGCTATATGCGCTATCGCTATGGTGCCGTCTGTGGAAAAAATTCAAGAAAATTGAATATCTCCATTGGTGGAGATAATTACTGTTATGAAAATATGCTGGAACGTCTGATTATGAGTAACAGAATGTTTCATAGAAGTGGTGCCAGGACGGCTCTTTATGGCTGCTCTATTGAGCCGGAAATCCTGAAGTCTGAAGAAATAGTAGAAGACATGAAGCGTTATGACATGATTGTGGCAAGGGAAAGTATTACCTGCGAGGCATTGAAAGCAGCAGGAGTGGATAAAAATGTTTATTTGTGTCCTGATCCCGCTTTCCTGCTTGAGAAAGAGGAACTGCCATTACCAGAAAAATGGATAGAAGGAAAGATGGTAGGAATTAATGTAAGTCCCATGATTGTGGAAAATGAAACAAAATCCGGAATCACTATGGAGAACTACAAGGCTCTAATTGCCCACATTCTGGAAACTACCGATTTAAGTGTTGCATTGATCCCCCATGTGGTATGGGTTGGAGGTGATGACAGAAAGCCGATGGAAGAATTGTATGATACATTTGCAGACACAGGACGCATAGTACAGGTTGAAGATGCGTCTGCACCGGAGTTAAAGGGATATATCGGCAGATGCTGTATGTTTATTGGTGCCAGAACTCATGCAACAATTGCCGCATATTCTACTTGCATACCCACGCTGGTAGTAGGATATTCCGTAAAGGCAAGAGGGATAGCCAGAGACTTGTTCGGTACGGATGAAAATTATGTACTTCCTGTGCAGAGTCTTCAAAAAAGAGAAGAACTGATTACTGCCTTTGAATGGTTAAAGGAACATGAAAAAGAGCAACGCAGTCATCTGAAAAAGATTATGCCTGAATATAAGGAGCGTGCTGCTCAGGGAGGGGAATTGCTCTCACAATTGCTTTGATAGCTTGATAGGAGGAAACTGCCAATATGATAAAAGATATGGTCAGTGTGATTATCCCTGTTTATAATGGTGTAGCATGGATTGAGGAGTGTATAGCGAGCGTCCTTAAACAGACATGGAAAGAGTTTGAAATCATTGTTTTGGATGATCAGTCTACTGATGGAACTACAGAGGTTGTGAGAAATCTGACGAGAGAAGATAGCAGAATACGATTGATTTGCAGAAACAGCAGAGGAGTTTCAAGTGCTCGTAATGAAGGCATTGTGCTAAGCAATGGAGAATATATCACATTTGTGGATGCGGATGACAAGTTGGATGAGCAGATGCTTGAAACACTGGTGGAATATCTTCAAAAGGAAAATAGTGACATGGTGTCCTGCGGATATCATAGATGGAATGGCGATCCGTTGGCAGTCCTCTCCAAGGATAAGGAAAATGTGGTCAAAACGGTTGATCGGGAAACCTATGTGTCAGATTATTTATTAAAGCAGCATACCCACTGTTGGGGTGTCCTTTATAGAAGAATGGTAATAGAAGGAGTTACCTTTAGAAAGGAACTGACTATCGGTGAGGATATGATGTTCCTGATAGATCTTTTGCCAAAGCTGAACAGAATAACTATTATAGATTATAAGGGGTATCACTATAGAATCAATGAGAGTGGAGTGACGTTGCGTCCTTTTGTGCCGGCTTACATGGATGAGGTTAAGAGCTGGAAACTGGCGGCAGAGATAATCAGGAGGGATTTCCCGGATTGCATTCCGCGAATAGAAGCGATTTTGGCAGTGGCTGCAATTCTTGTGGCAGGGAAAATATCGGTATTGTCTATTCCTGAGATACAGAAATATAAGGATTATGTAGAAGAGTGCCAGAAAACGGTAAAAGAGGCTTTAAAAGTGAGGGGGGCTCGAAGAAATCTTCCGGCAGGATATGGAATTAAGACAATGTTATTTGGAAACTGGCCGTGGATTTATTTGAAATTATATCATCTGTGGAAAAGCAGATAGGAGATAATGAATTGAAAGGAGAAGTCATATGCTGGAGATGGTAAAAGAAGCCGAATATGAATTGCTTTGTTACCCTGAGCGCAATATGGGATATTATTTGAAAAGGGCAATTAAGACAATTGCCGGAAATAATCAGGGTCCCATTGATAAAATCAGCTGGCCTAATGGTCTACTGGCAAAAGCACTTACAGACTATTATATGAAGCATAGAAATTCCGAAGAAGCAGGAGTTATTTTGAGTTGTCTGAAGAAATACTTTGACAGATGGATAAGGTGGGGATGCAGGATGTATTGCATGGATGATGCGTATAGCGGTATGGCCCTGATCGACTTGCATCAGATTACCGGAGATGAAAAATACAAAAAAGCAGCAGAAGCAATGGCAAAGTATCTGTTTGAGCATGAGACGGATGAGGCGGGAAGTCTGCCTTATCGCCCGCAGCAGAAAAATGACTATATTCTTGCTGATGGGATTGGGTTAGTCTGTCCATTTTTGTGTAAATATGGAACTACATATGGCGATATGAGTGCAGTTAATCTTGCAGTTACCCAGATACAGAACTTTATCTCCAATGGAATGGACGAAAAGACGGGGTTACCTTATCATGGATATCAGTATGAAAGTGGTGTAAAGTACGGTATTATCGGCTGGGGACGTGCAGTAGGCTGGCTGATGATTGGTATGGCAGAGAGCCTTGCCTATATGGAAGATACCAGACCCAGTTATGAAATCATTAAACAGGCTTATAGGAGAATGGTGGATAAGGTGGAGGCATATCAGCTGGAAGGGGGCTTATATAGTTGGCAGCTGGGAGCCAAGGAAGGTCCGGTGGACACTTCCGCTACGGCGATGATTCTTTATGCCATTGCAAGATCACTGGATACCAAGGTATTGATTGGCATTCATAAATCCCGCATGATGAGGGGAAGAGAGGCACTTTGGAATTCTGTAAAAGATGGCAGAATTTATGGATGCCTTGCAGAGTGTCAAGGATTTAGTATGTATCCGCAGATCTATGGTGCGTATCCGTGGTCACTTGGACCTGCACTGTCATTGTTTGTGATGACAGAAGAACAAGAAGGATAAGGAAGAGGTTCTGCATGATAATTATTCAGTTGGCTGGAGGACTTGGAAATCAACTTCAGCAGTATGCATTATACAGAAAATTTGTGAGTATGGGAAAGGAAGCAAGATTGGATGTGTCATGGTTTCTTCTTGAAAATCAGAAAGGGAAAGTGCTGGCAGAAAGGGACTTTGAACTTGCATATTTTGACCGATTAATTTATGAAACATGTACAAAAGATGAAAAAGAGGTATTGATTGGTTCGGAAGGAATATTTGGCAAGCTTAGAAGAAAGCTGTTACCGGCTTCAGTACATTGGTTTCATGAAAGTGGAATGTATCATCCGGAAATTTTCGCATTTGAGAATATGTATTTAAGTGGTTATTTTGCATGTGAGAAATATTATGCGGATATTTTGTACGATTTAAGAGAAAAGATACAGTTCCCGCCCAGTGACAATCAGCTGAATCAACAGATGGCAGAAGAAATGAAACATTGTCCATCCGTCAGTGTGCACATTAGAAGAGGAGACTATCTGGACAAAGAAAATGTGGAAATGTTTGGGAATATTTGTACAGATGCTTATTATGAAAGCGCAATTAAAATAATGAGAAATGAGATCCCCAATGTGCATTTTTACTTATTTTCTGATGACATTCCTTATGTGAAGAAAAGATATATTGGGAAGGAATATACCATAGTAGACATTAACCATGGAAAAGACAGCTTTTATGATATGTGGCTTATGAGCCACTGCGAGCATAATATCTGTGCAAATTCCACCTTCAGTTTTTGGGGAGCGAGGTTAAACTCAAATGAGAACAAAATTATGATCAGACCTACTATTCATAAAAATAGTCAAGCCTTTGTAAAAGAGGAAATGGAAGAACTTTGGAAGGGGTGGCATTTTATAAGTCCCCAGGGAGAGCTGCAGTGATAATATCTGAGAGAAAACAAAAAATCCTTTCTAAAATTGCATATAGCTGCTTTTATGTGGGAGTGGTAATAGAGGTATTACTGGTCTTGATTGATAAAAGTGCATATACGAACCCTATAGAGGGACAGATATTTCGTCTGACATTTCTTCTGTTCCTGACGAAAGTCGGTCTGACAAAAGACTCAAAAAAGGAATATCTTGTTATAGTTGCCTTTTGCATATTGGGGGCAGTTTCGTACTTTGCTACGGGCAGGAATGAAATTATCCGAATTGTTATGTTTATTGCAGCCTGTAAGGGAATTGATATGAGAAAATGCCTTAAGATGGTATTCTACATGACGCTGGTCGGAAGTGTCCTAATTATGTTATTGTCTGTTATGGGAGTTTATGGTGCAATTTCTCTGACACAGGATTATGGGCGAGGCGGAGTGGAAACGAGATATACCTTAGGGATGGGACATCCTAATGCATTGCAATGCATGATATGGGCATTGACAACGCTTGGGCTTTATCTTTATGCGGAAGGCATGAAATGGTATCATTATTTATTGACATTGATAATTAACATCTTTTTCTTTTTATTGACAGATTCGAGAACAAGCTTATTAGTAACTGTCTTTGCGATAATCATTTCCTACATGGCTACAAGAAAAAAAATACAAATCTTTTCAAAATTAAGTGCAATGATTGGGATTGCAACGACGCTCTTTGGTATAGGGCTCTCGGTAGTAGTTGCAGGAAGTGCTTATCGTGTTTATAATTACATGTGGGAT
>JAQXLK010000359.1 GCA_029012085.1 Clostridiales bacterium | reverse complement strand
AATTATGCCTTAACAAATGCAGCTTAGCAAGCAAAAGGTAGAAAAGCCATACCGCAACGATAATGACCGTCGCGCCCCATACAATCCGTTTTCCGGATAAATAGTCTGCAAAAATCGCAAAGGCCAATGTTATCGGTTTTTTACGATACACAAAATACAATACAAAGGCTCCGAAAATAAAGGCATACTGGGACGATTCCGCGTTTTCCGGGGATAACGTGAACTTTCCCGGTGACAGAATCGTAATAACCTGAGTCAGATATGCAGCAAAGGTTGCATAAAATAATATTGTCACAATGGACTCTGTATTGTTTTGCAACAATAACACCATACTCATGGCAACAACAAGGGGAACAACATAAAAAAACAACTGTCTGTAGAGTTGCACTGAAACGGTATTCTGAAATACTGCAAGGGGAATCCCGATCAGGCAGTATACCAGAATCGGCAGACCAAGCACCCAGTAATAAGCCGGAATCTGCTTCCATACATACATCATCCCTAACATGCCTGCAATCCCAAGGACAAGCAGATATTTGACAGACCCGCCAAGCATAAAACTTGCCGCAATCGCATATTGTACCGCAAAAAGTATCAGAACATTAGAATCTATTGCAATCGTTTTCTTTGTCTCCATAATTCTCCTTCAACTCTGACAGGATAGAATAATCTTTTCATAAATATCTGTCAACTGTCTGTAATTTACTGCCCCTGTATATTGGTCACAATATATCTGCCGAATATTCTCCTGCATTTTCCTGCCATCCATCTGCTCCAGCCGATAAACAGCATCAACCAGCGCCTGCGGATTATGGTGTTCAAACAGTACTCCCGTTTTGCCGTCCTGCACCGTTGCCTCCACATTGCCCAGTTTAGAGCCAATCACCGGCGTGCCACAGGAATATGCCTCCACAATCGTCATAGGAAATCCCTCATACCACTGTGTCGGAAGTATCAATGCCCTTATCTTCCCCATAAGCTCATAAACTTTATCATGGGCAATTGCTCCTAAAAAGACAATATTTTTTCTCTGTTCCTGCTGTATTAATAGGCTGATCTCTTCCTGCAGCGGACCGCTTCCCGCAATATAAAGCCTGCGTTCCGGCAACAATTGCCACGCCTTTAGTAATACCCTGATTCCCTTGGCCTCGTCCAGCCTGCCAATATAGGCATAACTTTGCTCTCGCTCGTTAAACGGCACAATATTTTCTGTCTTTGGTATATCCACAAAATTAGGTTTCACATACATCCGCCTAATGTCAAATATCCGTGGATCAGCCTGCATCAATAATTGCCTGGTAAAGTCTGTCAGGCAAATATAATGTAAGTGTTTGTATATCCCGGTCTTTCGGTGTATCCATAAAATCATCGCACTGACCAGAGACTGTATTTTGGAACCGCGATAACAGTTATGCTTTACGGCACATCCCAGTCCTTTCTCGATACACTCTTTACAGATTGTATTCTCCCGGACAAGGAGCGCTCCGGGACAAACAAGTCTGAAATTGTGGACTGTCTGTACAATAGGGATTCCTTCCTTCCTCGCGGCGTAATACACTGAAGGACTAATCACAGACAGTGTATTGTGCACATGCACGATATTGATCTGTTCCTTATGAAGGATGTTACGGATTTCTCTATATGACCTGATTGAAAATACAGCCTGAAACGGGAATAATATCTTCTGAACCGTATTATACTGCTCTAACTCTTCATTGCTGCGCAAGTACAGTGTCACTTTATGGCCGTGTTTCCTTAATAAAGCTGCTTCATTTTGCACGACACTGTCTTCTCCTCCCGCTATCTTATACCGGTTATGGACGATCAAAATATTACATTTCTGTTTTTTGTCCTGATTATTATGTTCCATATCCAAACTTTCTTTTACAATTACTCTCTTACAGAATTTGATAGACTGCATAATCGTCTATCGTTGTTTTGTACCGAAACCCTTGCACCTGATCCGGTTTTGTCTGTTTCTTAGTATTTATAACAAGATAATCACATTGGTATGCTGTCAATGCCTCATAAGCCTGTTCATAATCCGGCTTCGCCGACATGAGATTATCTGCCAACGTTACTATACTCTCATCTGCCACGCCCCACATATACCCTTCAATATCGCGACCATACAGAAGTTTTATTTGGGATGAATATTGTCTGGCATACGTATACAACCCCTTTGGCATTACCACTCTGGGATCCTTATCCTGTTGCAATAAATAATCATAAACCTCAATATATTCCTGCGGTATCTTGTAAGGATTGGCGGCAAGGCTCCAGGAACTGCCATCATAAACGAATCCCCCAAGGCACAAAATGATAAATCCCATCAGGATACAAAGCTTTTTCTTCCAATCAAATGCCTGTTTCTGAAAAAAATCAACTGCCGCATAGGCAATCACCACCAATACCGGCAGCACCCAGTAACTCCTCCAGACCAGTTCTTTCAGATACAAATCCGCAAATGTCGGATTTAACACAATAAGGAGAATCAACAGATTAATCCAGACAAGTTCCGTTCCATACCGTATTTCTTTGCGCTTCACAATCAGATACAACAAAGCACACAAATAAAGAATTGTAATCGGACCGAGCGCATTTGAAAACATCTGACTACTCTCAACCACTCTTTGTAAATATTCCAAACCATTCTCTCCCACTTATATTAACAGCCGGCTGAACCATAAATAATAAAGATTCGGCAGACAACATAAAAAGCCTCCCAATAATATCAAAAAGCTTCTCTGTCTAACGGCCGCCACAAAAAAACTGATTGCTACAAACATAACCGGTAACGCAATGCCCATTCCGGAACATAAACATCCAAAAAACATTGTCACCAAAAGAAACACCCACATAAAATAAGGGCGTTTTCCTTCATTTTGCCATTCCATCACCAATAAAAATGCCAATACCGTTGCCGGCAGTACAACAGAGGCCACCATCGCCTTCCCTTGCCATAATCTTGTCATAAAGAATCCGGAGACATGCTTTGCCGTTACATTTCCAAAAATATTCAAAACACTGATTATACACAAAAACGTCCCGGTCTTACGAAGTTCGCCACCAAACAGGACATATCCAATATAGTAATATATCAGATATCCACATATACATCCACACACTACCATTACAGTATGTGCAATTACAGCCGGATGGATTCCCGTCTGCTTACTCATGAGTGCATAAAAAACAGACAAGGGGGATGTAACATCTTTATTGGTCTCTGCCTGAAACCATCCCATCTCTTCCCCTGTAACCGGATGATATACATACATTGTATCTGTCTCAACAGCTGCCGTTGCGCAGGCAATAAACCGGGCGTCATCCGCATCCGTTGTCTGACCAATTGCTGCCAGAATAATCTGCGCCACAATCAGAATAACTGCCGCAGCCAATGTGTGCTCAATGGGACATCTTCGCCTGTTTAATTTTTCTTTTCTTTTAGAGTAGGAGGTAAATACGACCGACACCCCACACACAAATAATAATATACCAATTCCTGTCAGCCATCTGTTGATAACTACGTGCAACGGGTTGTGATAATAAATATACCTAACCGATACAATCTGAAAAACTGCTCCCATAGCAAAAAAACCCAAAGGATAAGATAATAACAGATATGCCTTATCCGCCCTGAACAGTGTCAGTAACCCGCATCCTATTACCATGGGAACTATTACAAACCATATGAATCCTAAGCAAATCTGACTAAACATACTTTTTCTCCATAATCTTACTTAGTATAATGTATTTCCTGCTAAAAGTAAAGTTTTTGCTCTTTGTTCTTCCCGTTTTGTCCAATTTATAGTATACTAAGATAGTATGCAAAATTATCTTTTATTAAGAGGTGCTTTTTATGAGTAATGCCGTTCAAAAACAACGCATGGTCCAAAACTACTGCTTAATTGTTTTGGAATGTTTTTGTATTATTGTTTCATATATTGCCGCAATGTATACCCGTGGTCTCTCTGACACATTCCACAATACAGAGACAAGTCAGGACATGTATCTTTCCATTATTATTTATTTAATATTTTTCCATGTACTTGCTTATTTTCTGTTAGACTGGAATGTCGCGATTTTTAAACGGGGATATTTTGTAGAACTTATCGCCGTTGTAAAATACAATCTGTTTTTAATGGTTATCACGGGTCTTTTTCTCTTCTTAACCCAGCTTGCCAAGGATTTTTCCCGTATTGTATTTGTCAGTTTTTTTATCTATAACATTTTATTCACCTATGCCGGTCACCTGATTTTAAAGCACTTTCTGATTAAGTATTACAGAAAAAGCTCCGGCAGCAACAAGACTTTAATCATCACAACTTCCGACCTGATCGGACAGACTTTAAAACAGATGAACTCCGCTACGGAATGGGGACACGAAGTATCCTCCATTATCCTGATGGACGAAGACCATACCGGTGAGAATTATGACGGTATCCCCGTTGTAGCCAACCGGGTCAATCTTTACGAGGTTGCCCCTTCTCTTATGATGGATGAGGTCTTTATTAATCTCCCTGAATACAGTAATAAACAGTTGGAAAAAATCATTAATCAATTTGAATATTCCGGAATCACAGTTAATGTGAACGTAGATTTCTTTGATATACTGACAGCTCACAAGACAACCGAAAATTTTGCCGGATTCACTGTTCTTTCCTATGCTGCCAATGTATTTGATTACAGACGTATGATGGTAAAACGTATCATTGATATTATTGGTGCTTTAGTCGGACTGGCTATCACAGCCATCCTGACTCCATTCGTGGCACTGGCTATCCGCATCGATTCCCCCGGTCCCATCTTTTTCAAACAGAAGCGAATGGGCAAAAATGGCCGGGAATTCTATATCTATAAGTTCCGTTCCATGTATATTGATGCAGAAGAACGCAAAAAGGAACTGATGAGTAAAAATGAAATGGATGGTCTCATGTTTAAGATGACCGATGATCCGCGTGTAACGAAAGTTGGTAAATTTATTCGGAAGACAAGTATCGATGAACTTCCCCAGTTTTGGAATATTTTAATCGGCCAGATGAGTCTTGTCGGTACGAGACCTCCGACAATTGACGAATTCCAGCACTATAATCTTTATTACCGCAGACGTCTGAGCATAAAGCCGGGGCTTACCGGTTTATGGCAGGTCAGCGGACGCAGTGATATTCAGGATTTTGATGAAGTAGTTAAATTAGATTTGCAATATATTGATGATTGGTCTTTAACGCTGGATATTAAGATTTTATTTATGACAGTGTTTGTTGTGTTATTCCGCAGGGGGTCGAAGTAATGATTCACTAACTTACGCCAATCCTTCCGTTTTCGCAGGTATCTATATTGTCTGTGGCAGACATGCCAATAAGATCAAGGGACTCCTATGGGAAGGTGACGGCTATCTTCTCCTTACAAAGCGTGTGAAAGATGGTCACTTCTCCTGGCCACGCGATTCTTCCGAAGCCAGACGCATTGATGTCAGACAGTTCGATTGGCTGATGAAAGGATTGTAAGCGTCTAATTTCGGGGTGTCTCCTTGAAATTAGACGCTTACTTTACTAAAATGGGGCTTTGAGGTGTACTATTACTCCTTCCCCTCAAATTTCTATTTATTCATCTCTTCCATTAAGGCCTTCAGTTCACGTATTAATGCTTCGTCACTTTCCGAAAGCTTATTGCTGCTTCCTTCATTTTGCGCATAGAAATCTCCTTTCTTTTTTATCCATAGGCATTATACCGATGCCCTGCATCCCGCAAACTGTCGTTTTTACTGAATAATCGTAAACGTCAAATCACTCGCCTTAACTAACCGCTGACTTTGTGCCATACTATAAAAAATCTAAAAACTCTTTGGAGTTTTTGTAGTTTTTATAGGAGGCTAAATCAAAATGGACAAATGTACAC
>JAQXLK010000358.1 GCA_029012085.1 Clostridiales bacterium | reverse complement strand
GGAATACCAAGTGCTGACAAGATGCTTTCTGCCTGCTCTTTCACATCTGGCTCTATTCTTGCGTACAAATTAGCTGATTTTGTTGCCATAGTGTAACACTCCTTTCAAAAATCTTAGTGTCTCCTTTTCTAGCTATATTATACCAATCCGTACACACAATAGCAATACATTTTCACTTCTTCTTTGTCTGCCCAGTTGCAAGAAGCAGTATTTAATAACTGCGATTACAGACTGCTTTCAACGGATGAACCGGCGTCAACCTATACAACTTCTCAGGTCTGCACTGCACTAAGTGCGATTATCGACCTCTCCCTTTATAAAAGACAATTCCAAACACAGTCCCCAGTAAAATGAATGCAAATGCCATCCAGCCAATCAATACCTTAGTTCCCTTTTCCACAAAAATATCATAATATCCCTTCAAATACACAATTACGATAATACATGGTAAAACATAAGTCATATAATACCGGATCCAGTTTGGAAGCTTTCTTCCTGTACCTGTATTTGCTTCTTCCAAAAAACCTGAAAATCCCCATCCATTTTTTCTTACACAGAACAGTACAAAAATCAGTCCTCCCAATGGCAGAATATTATAGGATACGAGAAAATCCTCCAAATCCATAATGGTTGTGCCCTTTCCCAATGGAGAAAAATCAGACCAAACATTGTATCCAAGAACTGCCGGCAAAGATAAGAGAATAATGGCAATTATATTTACTGCTACTGCCTTTTTCCGCTCCCATCCAAGCATATCCATGTAAAAAGAAATGATATTCTCACAGACCGCAATTATGGTAGATAGTGCCGCAAACGCCATAAACACAAAGAACGCTGTTGCCCAGATTCTTCCGCCCTGCATATGATTAAATACATTTGGCAGAGTAATGAATAATAAGGAAGGTCCCGCATCCGGCTGGACACCGTAGGCAAAACAGGAAGGGATAATGATAAAACCTGCTATCAATGCTACAAAGGTATCCACTGCGACGATGCTCCCTGCCTCGCCCAGCAGCGTTCTGTCCTTTTTCAGATAGCTTCCGAAGATTTCCATAGAACCCATACCGATGCTCAAAGTGAAAAATGCATGTGTCAATGCTGCAAATACTACGGAGCCAATTCCCATTTTCTGCATGGCTGAAAAATCCGGAATCAGGTAGAATTTCACACCGTCCATGGCGCCTTCTAGCGTCAACGAATGTAGCGCTAACACTACCATTAAAATAATCAATATGCTCATCATAAATTTTGTAATCTTTTCCACACCATTTTGCAGCCCTAATGCACAAACTCCGAGAGAAAGTAATACTGCCAAAATCATCCAAAACATCATTGTCTCCGGAGAAGCCAGCATGGAATCAAAGTTTTCTTTGATTGCCGCATTTTCAAGTCCCTGCAGTTTTCCCGTTGCTGCCTGATAAGCATAGTTAATCATCCAGCCTCCCACCATTGTATAAAACATCATAAGAAGATAATTTCCAAGCATCCCGCTCCATTTAAAGCAATGCCATTTTGTATTCTTGGGCTCTAATACATCATACGCCAGGGAAATACTTTTCTGGCTGGCTCGCCCCACCGCAAACTCACAAATCAATATAGGATATCCAAGTATCAATAGAAATACCAAATAAATCAATATAAATGCTGCTCCGCCATTTTCACCGCAAATATAGGGAAACTTCCATACATTTCCAAGGCCGACGGCACAGCCTGCCGATACTAAAATAAACCCTAAACGGGAACCAAAATTCTCTCTTTCCTTCATAACATCTCCATTCTGCTCTCATACACAAAAAGCCGGTTAATATAGTCTTTTTGTAGTCTATATTAACCGACCTCCTGGTGTCAAGTGTAAACCTTTTCCTTATCTTCCACCTTGTTTATCCATTCTTATTTTCTCTCTTTAAATTAACTATAACTTTAAAATCCACAACTGAATCTGGTTTTCCACTAACACCATACATCATTAATGCCTCTTTAAAATCTTCTGCAAAAGGCTTATCAAATATCTCATTTTTTTCAAATTCAGAAACAGACCATATAATATAATCTTCTTTAGGATTTGGATCTACGTATTCCATAATTACAAAATACTCTTCACCATTCCACTCAAATAAAAACATATCATGCTCAAAAAAGTCTCTTCCTAAATTTCCCAAATTCCAAAGACACATATTTCTATCTGTATCTATTGTTCTGTATATAGGTTTTGCTGTTCGATTAGACCATGGTCTCTTTATCCCTCTGTTTGCAAACTCTTCCCTTTGTTCTTCTGTTAATCTTTCATTTACAAATGGCATATCCGTTTCCTCCCAGAATCAGATTATAATAGATAATTGCGAAACACTGTCTTTCAAAATGTAAGTTGTACAAATGTAGGCTTCCAAAAAACTAGTTTCGCAATTACCTATCAGATTATAAGTTACATCTCATACCGAAGCGGCTCTTTTAGAGAAACATCTAACTTTTCTAATGTCTTTCCAAGTGCATCCAATGTCTCTGCCATATTCTCTTCCGTACAGTTATAACCCATGTGACCAATCCGGATGACTTCACCTGCCATCACATCAAAAGAACCTGCCAGCATAATGCCATAATCCGCTCTTAAGGTTGTGAGAATCTGTTCTGCCGTTACACCACCCGGGATAGTAAATACAGTTACGGTATTGGAGTATCCGTTTTCTGCATATAGGGTAAGACCTGAACGCACCACTGCTTCCCTCGTCTTAGTAGCAATTCTTGCATGTCTTGCTAGTATATCTTTATCTTCTTTTATATTTTGAAGTGCCTGACGGAGACCATAGATGTCACTAATCGGCATAGAGTATGGGAACCATTTGTTCTCGTAATAATCTTTAAATGTCATCAGATTGGCATAGAAAGAAGCAATTTTCGTCTTTCGGTTTTCCATTGCCTGCTTTGCAGCTTCGCTTATGGTAACCATGGTAAGCCCAATCGGGGCGGACACTGCCTTCTGGGAACCGCCACAAAGGATATCAATCTGGGATGCATCTACATTTACTTCGTTACCAAACATACCGGATACGGAATCTACCACCGTAAGAATTTCAAATTCCTTAAGCAGTGGACAAATGACAGCGATATCATTCAACATACCGCTTGGTGTATCACAGTGCACCACTGTAGCATATTTGAAATCCGAATCCTTCTCTAAAAATGCCCGAAGTGGTTCTGCTTCAATAGCCTTGTGATAATCAGTGGTATACAGCACCGGCTTACCGCCATAGATTTCCACAAAATCTGCAAACCCTTTTCCGAACACACCATTATCCAGCACCAAAACCCTGTCACCCGGCTCTGTTAGAGATGCCACAGCGGCTTCCAAACCAAGAATTCCCTCTCCACTCAAAATAAGACTTTCATTCTTTGTGTGTAACAGTTCACTATAAAGCTCACAGGTCTCTTTATAATAATCATAAAAATCCAAGTCCAAATCCGGATTCCCGGTTTCCATGCTTCTTGCTTTTCTTACATTTTCCGCAACCATCGTCGGTCCCGGTGTCATCATCTTATACATATACTTCTTCCTTTCTACGTCTTTTACTTTATGAATTTTAACAAAATAATATATAGAAAAAAGAGAGAATCCCTCTCTATTTCACAGACTCTCTCTTCTCCTTACTTTTACACCTTTGCCAGTTCACAGCACCAGATTCGATAAAATTGTTTTCCATAAGGACTATTTGCGTCCGTTGGTACTTAGGCTGCGTTCTTTGCAGCCTTATGTACCATTACGCACGCAACTAAGCGAAAGCGAGTCCGGTTGGAAACAATTTTATCGAATCCGGAGCGTTCGTCTAGCTAATTTTCTTTTAGGCTTTTACTGCTCTACTGAACGAAGTCCTCTTTCTAGCGGATTGATAATAATAAATACAATAATGGCTGCTACTGCTACCTGAATAATATTACCCGGTACAGACTTTACTGCTGCCGCTGCACCATTTCCCATAATAAAGCTTTCGAAGATAAAGTATCCGGCAAGCTTAATTACTAATGCCGCTGCTACTGCTGCAACCTTTGCTGCAATCGTCTTTTTATTCTTACAGATTGCACCAACCACAAATCCCATAAGGCCACAGGTGATGATGGTACATGGTGCCCATGCTGCCCAGCCGCTTAAAATATCAAAAAGTCCCATACCAATTGCACCTGCTAATGCACCGGTACGCTTACCATAAATCATTGCCGCAATAAATAATGGTACATTTCCTAAATGAATCAAACCGCCTGCACCACCAAAGCTTGGTATCTGAATATTCACACAGGCTGTAAATACCAGTGTAAGTGCCACAAACATGGCATCGATTGCAATCTGTTTTGCAGGGCTATCTGCCTTCACACTCTTATTCGCTATCACATTGTCATTCGCTATTGTTTTTTCCATTGTATTCTCCATTCCTTTCTACCTTTCCGGTATTCAACATTCAGGATTCCGTAATGTGAAAAACCGAAATCATTATGGACTGTATCATAACCCTGACTTGGCACTAAAAAAATAGCCAGTTTTTCTTTTTTTAACAGTGCCAGTTTTTTCGCTTGCTTTTTTTAACCCAATATACTATCTTAAATACAGTTTCCTATTACACCTGCAATTCGAAAGGAGAACATCATGCAAAAGAAAATTACAATCGTAAATGATATATCCGGCTTCGGCCGCTGTTCTGTTACTGTAGCACTTCCCATTCTATCTGCTATGGGAATTTCCTGCGGGATTGTACCCACGGCAATTCTTTCCAACCATACCGAATATCCAGATTATAGCATGTTGGATTTTACTCCTTATATGAACGAATATTTATCCAAATGGAAAAAACTCAACTTAGAATTTGATGGTATCTATACCGGTTTTTTAGGCTCCAAAGAACAGATACAAATTATTCTTGATATGATGGCACAGTTTTCTTTTTCCAATCGGATTGTAGACCCAGTTATGGGAGATCACGGTGTAATCTATGATTCCTATACGGAAGAAATGTGTGAAGGTATGCGAAAGCTGGTGGCACAGGCAACCCTAATCACACCAAATGTAACGGAACTTTGTATTCTGACGAACCATGCCTACCACGAGGATATTGCAATTTCTGAAATCGAAAATATGTGCCAAAGCTTAGCTTCTGATGGTCCGGCACGTATTGTCGTAACCGGAATTGAAAAGAATGATACCATCGGAAATGCTATCTATGATTATGGAAAATTTGAAGTGATTTATACAAAGAAGGTTCTGCCGCTGCGACCGGGAACCGGTGATGTATTTGCATCTATTGTGGCAGGCTCTAGTTTACATAACACTAATTTGAAAGATGCGGTGCAAACAGCCAGTGACTTTATCCGCACCTGTCTAGAAACTTCGAAAGAAATGGATATTCCAATCAATGACGGAGTCTGCTTTGAGGAACATTTACGTATGCTTACCAATCTTTCTATTTAATAAAGATTTTCGCTTGTGCAACTCCAGTCTTACTTTAGCAACAAAGCTCCTCTGAAAAAGAGGGAATGCCTGATTCGATACGACATTCCCTCTTGCTACCAGTACATCGTAAATTAAGTATCCGATACATTTGTGCAGTATGATTTCTCCATATTTTATGATGTACTAATTTATCCCAGCTACAAAGGTATCCCCTTCTACTTTTAACCGCAAATGAAAACCCTGTTGTTCCACCAGATTCTTTACGATTGTTAAACCAATACCGGTTCCCTGTCTGCCACTACGGCTATCATCCCCTTTTATAAATGGTTTCCAAAGCTCATCTACCGGTATTTCCAGCTTCCCGTCCATCTCATTTACAATCTCAAAGCCCTTCTCTGTTATCAAAACTTTAATAAGCCCACCCTGCCTTGTATATTTCACGGCATTGCTAATCAGATTATCTGCAATCTGTGTCATGGAAAGCTCGTCTGCATAAATGCTTCCGCTTCCCGAAAGATTTACTACAAGCTTCCTTTCCTTAATAAGCGCCATCTGTTTATCAAGCTGAGCCTGTAAAAGCGGTTTCAAATCCACCTCTTCCTTCTTCGTTGCACAAACCATGGATTCTGCTTTTGAGAGCTCTAATATATGGTCAATCAAATGATCCATATACTGAACATTTTCTATGATTGCATCCACATAGTAATCCTGTTTTTCTACATGCACATGATTTTTCAAATTCTCTGCAAATCCATATACAGCAGTGAGAGGACTCTTCAAATCATGCGCCATTGCATTCGTAGTTTCCCGGCGATAAGTATCAATCTGATACTGTGCCATTGCTGCCGTATACCTTTGATAAGACTTGCCTGCAGCAATCAATATAGTCAGCAAAAAAATTACTCCATAACCTAAATAGATCCAACAGCCATAATCTTCAAACAAATTATATCTTGCTGTCACAAAAAGCTGCTTTTCTACGTTTTCATCAAAGTGTACTCTCTTACTAGCATAGCAGGTTACATTTCCTTCATAGAGATCATATCCTACCTGGCTCCACCAGCTGTCATTCTCTAAAGCCTCACCTGACAGAAACTGTTCCAAATTCTTCTGATTTGGATTCGTTTCTTCAATCCCTTCTATCGTTACATACTTATAATCATATCCCCAGCTTTCACTCTTCATAGAATAAAATGTATAACCATCCGTATCCTTCGGTGTTAAATCATAACTTTGAACAACCTGCTCATCTTCCCCTGTCCGGTAATCATTCTTTACAATATCCGCCTTACCGGGAAGAAATGTTCCACCCTGAATATAGACTTCCTGTAACCGAAGATTATAATTTACCATATCATCATCTTTCACATCTGCATTATAAGCCTCTAACTGCGGCAGTACCTTTTCAAAATATTCTTCCGGACATTGATAGGTACGTACTACACCATCCGGACTAAGCTCTCGTCCCCGATACAGACAGACCTTCTTTTGATTATCACAATATAAAGTCTTATCCTCCACATTATAAAGCGCTGCTGCAGGAGCCTTGTCCATATCAGAATAAAATAAATATCCATATAATGCCCCTTCCAGACTATTTTTTAAAAGTGCCTCCTCTCCCTGTAAAGAATCTATATATTGGGCATTTTTATTAACTTCTATTTTTTTGTTCCGGTTACTTTGCTCTTCTATAGGTATATGATATCTTTCCTTCCATTTCTGATATCTGAGTACCAGACTATCTTCAACAACATCAACAGCATCATTAAAAATAGTTTCACATATAAAACTATATGCACCTATTGCTATAAATGTCCCAAGTGTACTAACTATGAAAGCTGTCAGCAGACAAGATAAAAATGCAGGTAAAAACATCTTGCCAAATACCGGTTTGCTTTTTCCTCTTTTCCAGAGTTTTTCCATTTTTTTGTGCCTTTTTTTATCATTTTTTGAAACTTTCATTTTTCATCTCCTTCACTAACGTTTTTTATTCCTCTACTCCAACTTATATCCTTTTGTAAATACGGTTTTAATTCTACTGCCCTCACTTCCCAGTGCCTTTCTAAGCTTTTTGATATGATTGTCTACCACCCGTTCATTACCATCATAATCATAGCCCCAAATTCTGGTTAACAGGATTTCTCTCTCCACTACACGCCCCTTATGCTCCATCAGATACTTCAAAAGTGCATATTGCTTTGGTGGCAGCTCCACTATATTTCCACTTACCTCCACATGAAGCTTTGCAGGATTAAGGGAAATGTTTCCGCAAGTAAGTACCTTCACACCAACCATGCCCTTTGCACGCTTCAGTAAAGCCTGTACCTTGGCATAAAGCTCTGCGGGCGAAAATGGTTTCACAATATAATCGTCGCAGCCAAGGTCATAACCATATAAAATGTCCTCCTCCCTTCCTCGTGCTGTTAAAAAAATGATCGGACATATACTTTCCTTTCGCAGCTGCTTACAAAGTTCAAAGCCATCAATTCCGGGCAGCATCACATCTAAAATCACCAGATCATACTCCCTTTCATATATCTTTTCCATACCTGTTTCTCCATCTTTGGCTATATGAAGCTTTATCTGCTCTGCACCCTTCTCAGAAAAAAAATCCTCTATTATTTCCTGAATCTGTGAATCATCCTCCACTAATAAAATATGGTATTGCATATGTCTCCCTCCATTTCCCTTCCAGAATACTACAAAGATGTATCCTTTTTATATCCTTTCCGAATTCTTCCACACTTTGTGATATCATTATCTTTAAGACAAAAATGCCGCAGAAAAAGAATAGAACTCTCCATTCTATTCTTCCTCCACGACATCATCACCGCCGATAAGTCGTTACCACTGTTTTCTTACCTGTTTTATTCCGAACTTCCAGATAATGATCTGCATATTCCTGTGAAATGAGTCTTGCCTGAACAAGATTTTCCATTGTAATAGCAAATTCCGCTGCCGGAATCTCCGCATAGCACATTTCCTCTAATGCCGTCTCCACAGCTTCCTTATATTCTGTTATGCTATATACTCGATCCTTATATAATATATTCGCTGCATAGATACGCTTAAAATATCCATTCACCTTATCTGACTTGGTCAATTTATCTTCCGGCATAAAATTAAGGCATAACAAATCCATGACTTGTGATATGGAACGGTTTGAGAACTGAATATCCGGATAGATCTGATACAGATTTTTATATTTTAGATTTGTATCTTTTGCTTTTGAATCATAATAATCCGGTAAATAACCACTAAATACACTGGTAATCAGATTCTCTTTTCGAAAAGCAAGATATTCCTTTTCCCGGTTTGCACGTACATTTGGTACATAATCCACATGACGAATCAACTCTCTTGATATACTGATACGTCTTGGCTCTTTCTCCAACAAGAGCAGATATACCTTATTATGTACCCGCCAGATAAACGCCGGACATTCCTTAATCCGGTATGACTTCGAATTGTCTATCAGAACAGGCCGATGATCTTTTTTTACATGATACTTACGTTTCAGTTTTTTTATCATCTGTTCATTATATCTGGAAAATTCTGCCTCTTCGATTTTCTGCTCCTTGTGAACCATATCCTCTGATGGCATCTCTTTCTTGCTGTCTTCTCTTTTCTCCTTTACCACCGACACCGTTTCCACAGATTCCTTTTTTTTATTTTTTCCTGTCTCTGCCACAAAATTATCATCTACAAGTGTAAATGACTGGGATATAATAATCGCTGCCACACCTGCAAGCATACCCAGAACAAACAAATAAAATTGTCCTGACAGCCCCGATGCAATAATCAACCCAATCCCCAACACCGAAAAAAATATTACACTTCCTATACTCTTTCTTGTCCCTGAATCCCCATACCGCAGTGCGTTCCATATCCGTATCAATTCTGTTCCTCCTGATTTCTAACTGTATCAAAAAACACAATAAGACTATCTCTTTGTTCTATTTTACACTACATACTGATATTTTTCAGTATTTTTTTATAATTTGTTTGCCTTTTTATTCATTTTATTATATAGTATTATCTGTTTATACATGATTATTTACAGGAGGATGAAACAATGGATACAAAAACAACAAGTATTGTTGCCTATATCACATGGATTGGCTTAATTATTGCCCTTGTTGCAGGTGATAAAGAGGGCGCAAGATTCCACTTAAACCAAGCTTTAGTCATTTTCTTATTTGGCTTACTTACTCCAATTCCTTGTATCGGACAGATTTGGGGAATCTTCATCATTGTATGTTGGATTATGGGGCTTATCGCTGCAATCAATCAGGAAGAAAAGCCTGTTCCATTAATCGGTGGAATTACACTTATTAAATAATTATTTTTAGGAGCTGTCGTTTGACAGCTCCTTTTCGTTCTACTCATCCCTTTTTCAACATATAATAGAATCAAATTTCACTTTTCCAGGTGTCTTATGTCATCCTCTTTTTCCATTTCCATTATGAAATATCTCTCCCTTACATTATTGCTTCTCGTCACATTGTATGGAATGAGTATTCATTCTAGAAACAAGGATCTTTCTCCTGTATCTGCTTTTTTCCGAGATGAACTTCCCATATACAGTGTCAACACCGAAAAACAGGTGGTTGCACTAACCTTTGACAGTGCCTGGGGGACGGAAGACCTTGCCGATATCTTAGCTATTTTAAAAAAGCATAACGCACCTTCTACTTTTTTTGTAACCGGTGACTGGGCTGAAAAAAATCCCGATGCCATAAAATCAATCGATGCCGCCGGACACGAAATTGCCAATCATGGCAATGCCCACAAACATATGCCCCAGCTTTCACAGGAAGAAATGATAACAGAAATCAGAAAATGCCACGAGACAGTGCATGCTCTGATTGGAAAAGACATGACACTGTTTCGTGCACCATACAGCGACTGGAACGATGAAGTCGTAGAAACTGCCCATAGTCTGGGCTACATGTCCATCAATATGTCTGTTGACAGCCTGGATTGGAAGGATTACGGGGTAGATTCCATTATCCGTACCGTATGTGAACACAAAAATCTGGAAAACGGCAGCATTATTTTACTGCACAATGGAGCAACCTATACAAGAGATGCATTAGATGTTATGTTAACTAATTTGGAACAACAAGGGTATTCCTTTGTACTGGTTTCTGACCTTATTTATCGAGAAAATTATACGTTGGACCATACGGGGAAACAGTTTCAAAAATAAACCACTCTTTGTATTGAATATTTCAGAAATCAAATTTGAAAATAAAAAATGTATAGGTTTGGAAATTTAGGAACATACTACAAAAGACAGATGAGTGAAAAACACTCACAAGCACATTTCGTGCAGAAAAATACAACTTAGAAGGAGTGCAAACAATGCGAAATTTCAAAAATTATCTTGGTCTTGTTACTTTAGGTATGGCAATGTGCTTTTCCCTGACCGGCTGCGGCAATAATACCACAAACGGTTCCACAAGCGGTAACAATGACAACAACGTAGTAGAAGATGTGGCTGACAATGCCGGTAATGCAGTAGAGGACGTGGCTGACGGCGTTGGTAACGCTGTGAACGATCTCGTTGGCAACGGTGGTTTCAATAACTACAACGATGCAAGGGATTATTTCATGAATACGATGAGTTCATACCATGCAGATGCAAACTTTGAAATCCGTGATGAGAATCAGGAATTAAATGACTATCAGGAAGGCTCAAAAGGATACCGTTTTAATCTCTACGATACCAGTACAGATCAAAAAGGCACATTATTTGGAGAGTTTTATGTGGATGCTAATTCCGGAATGATTTACCGAAAAGATGAAAACGGAAATATCACTGAATATCCTGTTACAAACAACGGAAACGCCGGTCAAAATAATGGTAATGCCGGTCAGAATAATGGCAATGCCACCGATAACAACGGAATGAATACCAATGGCAACGGAACAGGAAACAACGGTACCGGCAATACCAACCAGACAACAAATAATAGTGGTACCGGCAACACAACCGGCAATGCGGCTGCAGGAAGCCGTTCTAATGGCAGTACAGACGGAGCCACTACAGGAAACAATCAGTAAACATCTTTCCTTTACAAGAGCCCTTTCACCTTTTTGGCAAATAGGGCTCTTTTTTCTTCTAACAGTTTCGTTTTTTCCTATTACTTTTCATAATATTCTCTTGCAATTTTTTACGTAAACTACTATCATACATAAAAAGAAGTGAAATAATATAAATAAGCATACATGTTTCCCTTACCCGAAACAGAAAGGACATTAATTATGGAACAGACCCCAATGATTGTAGTAGGACACAAAAATCCGGATACAGACTCTGTATGCTCTGCCATTGCTTATGCGAATTTAAAAAATCTTTTAAATCCGGGCTGTGCAACTGCCAGACGGGCAGGTAAGATTAACAACGAAACTGCTTTTGTACTGGATTATTTTAACGTCGATGTACCGGAACTGATTGAAGATGTAAATACTCAGGTTATGGATATCGAATATCGCAAAACACCTGGAATTAAAGATACCATTTCCATTAAAGAAGCATGGAAAATGATGAGGGAATTAGATGTTGTAACTCTTCCGATTGTAGGACGCAGCAACCTGTTAGAAGGAATTATCACGATTAACGATATTGCAAAATCATACATGGATGAATATGACAGTACCGTACTGGCAAAGGCAAAGACACCTTATTCCAATCTGGTGGATGCCTTAGAGGGCGAATTGGTATCCGGCAATCCTCATAATCACATTATAAACGGCAAAGTTGTGATTGGTGCCGCCAACCCACATATGATAGAACACTGGGTTGATAAAGATGATATTATGATTGTCGGTGACCGTGTAGATACACAGATTTGCGGAATTGAAATGGGTGTGGGCTGTCTGATTTTATGTTTAGACGCACCGGTGAATCCACTGGTTTTACAGCTTGCCCAGGAACGGGAATGCAGTGTCATCACCACAAAGCTTGATACCTACAGTGTAGCAAGACAGATTAACCAGAGTATTCCGGTTCGGTATTTTATGAGAAAAGACCATCTGATTACCTTTGAATTAGATGAAACAGTAGATGCTATCAAAGAGATTATGTCAACCAAACGGCATCGTGACTTCCCGGTTGTGGATGACTGCGGACACTATTATGGTATGGTTTCCCGCCGTAACTTATTAGCACTCCGCAAAAAGAAAGTGATTCTTGTGGATCACAATGAAAAATCCCAGGCAATTGAAGGAATTGAAGATGCAGAGATTTGTGAAATTATTGACCATCACAGACTGGGTTCCTTACAGACTATCTCCCCGGTTTATTTCCGAAACCAACCGGTAGGCTGTACTGCAACCATTATTTATCAGATGTACCAGGAAAACAACCAGACCATTGAAAAGAACATAGCAGGAATCCTTTGTGCCGCTATTCTTTCCGATACTCTGCTGTTCCGTTCTCCAACCTGCACACCTCTTGACGAGGCAACTGCAAGAACCCTTGCAGAGATTGCGCAGATTGATTTAAAGAGCTTTGCAATGGAAATGTTCGAAGCCGGCAGCAGCCTTAAGAATAAAACTCCGGAGGAATTGTTTAATCAGGATTATAAGACATTCCAGATTGAGAAAATCGGCATTGGGGTCAGCCAGATTAGCTCCATCAACCAGCGCGAGCTTGATCATGTGGCAGAGCTTATGCAGGAATATGTACCAAATGTACTGGCAAACCTGCCAATCCAGCTTTCCTACATTATGTTAACTAACATTCACGAACAAAGCTCCACTCTTTTGGCATTTGGAGCAAATGCTGTACAGTATGCCGAAGAAGCTTTTCACGTAACTGCCACCGATAACACCTGTATTCTTCCAGGCGTCGTTTCCCGTAAGAAACAGGTTATCCCAGTATTAGTCAGCCGATTACAGGAAGAAACCTAATTATTACAGTACAAGACAGCCGGTAGAAAAATTCTACCGGCTGTCTTTATATAAATATTCTTACCGAACACAATACCATTACGCACACAACTAAGCGCAAGCGGGCCCGGTTGGAAACAATTTTATCGAATCCTGAGCGTCCGCAAGACATTACTTCACACGATTTGCCTCCACAATCTGTCCATTCTCATAATCCTTTGCATTCTGCAAGGTAGTGTGACTGATTGCTGCAAGTGCTTCTTCTGTCAGGAATCCCTGATGAGATGTCACAATCACATTTGGGAAGGATAACAGTCTTGCCGTAACAGAGCTTTCCAAAAGCTCGTCTTCCCTGTTTTCAAACACATTCCTTCCTTCTTCTTCATATACATCCAGTCCCACACCAAAGAACTTTTTGCTGCGGATACCCTGAATCAAATCCTCCGTCTTTACAAGAGCTCCTCTTGATGTATTTACCAAAATCACGCCATCCTTCATCATCTCAATCGTATCCTTATTAATCAGATGATGGGTTTCCTCTGTAAGTGGACAATGAAGTGAAACCAGATCACTCTGTTTTAAGACCTCCTCTAAAGAAGTATATTCCACAAAGTCCAAATCAGGATTTGGATACATATCATAAGCAATTACCCGCATACCAAATCCACGGCAGATTCTGCACATAGCAGCACCAATCTTTCCGGTTCCAATAATTCCTGCCGTCTTCTCATGAAAATTCACTCCGGTCAGTCCCACCAGACTGAAATTATTCTCCCGCACCCTGATATAACTCTTGTGCAAATGACGATTTACTGCCAAAGCTAAGGTCATGGCATGCTCCGCCACCGCTTCCGGTGAATATCCCGGTACTCTTAGCACAGTTATTCCATATTCCTCTGCCTTTTCCAAATCCACATTATTAAAACCTGCACAGCGCATAAGAATTAAAGATATTCCAATCTCATGAAGCATATCCATTACCTCTGCGCCAAGATTTGAATTTACGAAAGCACATATTGCATCATATCCCTTTGCCAGCGACACCGTCTTTGGTGAAATATCCGTCTCATGATAGGTAATCTCAATATCCTCAAACTTCTCTAACTCTTTATCAAAAGAATCTTTATCATAGCTTGCAGCATCATAAAATAGGATTTTCATAAAAAATACATCTCCTTCGTCTCATAATTAAGCATACGTTTAAAACAACGTGTCCCATTTCTTCTATAGTGTACCCTAAAATAGCTAAAATACTCTTAAATATCCTGTCTATTCCCTATCTCTCTTTTTCTTAAGCAGGGCATTCATATCAAGCATTTCATTTTGTTTTTCATTCTGCTTTTCGCTCTGTTTCTTCTCCACCTTTTTCTGTTTCTCACCTGCTTTTCTCGTAGCAGATTTTCTCATCTCCTTCCTGCCATCGATGTCCGCCGAATCCTCTGATATCCCTTCGGAAGTCATTTCTCCGATAGTATCTTTCTTACCGGAACTGCGCCTTGTTACTCTAAATCTCCTTACAACAAATCCGCTGACCGCCTGCCATCCACGACGTATATATCCCAGCACGTCTATCGATAATCTTCGAATTGCAATATCGAATAAAAGAAGAAAAATGGATAGTACAAGCAATGGTATCGTTAAAGATATTCTTGACTTTACTGCCTCCTGCCTGTTTTTCCAGATGGTATCTTCCATCGTAATCATTTTACCACCAGCCTGATTCACAAAACTCTTAAGGTCTGTCTCACTGTCCTGAAACTGATATTCTGCCGAGTACTGATTTGCATAGGCGGTATTATAATTCTTTAGGATTTCTTCTCCATTTTGCTTACGGACACTTACATTATAGACACCCGTTTCATCCATTTCAATCTCTTTTTCAAAACTTCCCGGCTTCACTGCATCTAAAACAATGTCTTTTGCATTTCCTTCTTCATCCGTCACAACAGCAGTCACTTTCGTATCTTTATCATATTCCTTTGTCTCATAACGAATGACTGCCGTATTGCCTCCTTTTTCTATCTCTAACGTATCATCCCCAAGCTCTGTATCCGATATGACATATTGAATAATATTCGACCAAAGCATCGGATAGTTTTCCCAGCCTGCATATTCTGCTGTCCATTCATTATTACCATCACTATTCCATGCCACTGTTCTTCCAAGACCATACTGCCATGTAGACAATATAGGGTCTTCTCTATCGGACATAAGCAATACATCTGCTGTCTGTTTCGGGGTTGCTGCAATATATCCATACAATGCCGGACAGCCTTCATCAAACACTCCGGTAAGCATATCATTTCCACTGGAAATGGTTGGATAAAACTCTCCATTCATGAGATAAGTGCTTGTAGATAAATATACCTCCTGGGCAAAAATTCTTGGTATGGAGTTATTAATATCCGTATAGTAATATCGTCCTCCACACTGAGAAGCCAGATCCTCTAACAGTTTTTTATCTGCCTCCTTACCAACTGCCACAGTGGATACGGTTATTCCTGCCTCATTTACCCGGTTTATCAAATCATTATAATCCCGGAATTCATCCTGTCCATCGGTTAACAGTATAATATGCTTTAGTTTTGCATCACTTTTCACCATCTGAACATATGCTTCCTGAAATGCCGGATAAATACTTGTTCCTCCACCATAGGCAATAGAAGCAATGCTGTCCTGAATATCGGAAATGTTATCTGCCAATCGCATCGGTACAATCCAGTGATAGGTATCATCAAATGCCAGAATACCAATCTCATCTGTGTCTCTTAACTGCTCTACACCAGACCGTGCTGCCTGTTTTGCCAAGTCCAATCCCGTAACGGACGTATTATCTTCTGCCGGAGAGCACATACTGCCGGACTGGTCAATTACCATTGCCATAGCCATCTTCGGAACTTCTTTTTCTCCCTGCAGATCCATATAGACCGGTAATATTTCCTCTAGTACAGTTCCCCGGTAATTACCAAGAGCATATGAATTATCTCCTCCAATACAGATATAACCACCGGCAAAATCCTTTACATAGGATGATAGTGCCCCGTCAAAGCCTTCCCGCAAATCATCATAATGTACATTTAATGTGAGAACTGCCTTATACTGGTTTAACTCAGAAACTGCTGTTGGCACTCCTTTCGGTGTCACTTTATCATAGTCAATATTGGCAGCAGTCAGTACTTTTTCAAATTCATTGCCTTCATCCACAGTACCCTCAATGAGCAGCACTTTTGGCTTTGCCTCAATCTGAGCAAATGCTGAATAGGTATTGTTCACAAGAATGGTATCTTCTTCCGGTTCAATGACAGCCTTATACTGTGCAATGGTTCCGTCAACTCCCTCTTCCTCAAAAACAAACTGGTTGGTTCCCTTGTTAAGCCGGATATCCTGCTGGCCTTTCAGTGTCCTTCCTGCATAAATGGATAACACTGCGTTGGTCTCAACATTGGAGGTCACAGAAACCGTTACGTTATAATGCTCTCCCACATGAACCACAGACGGAACATCCAGACCATCAATATAAACCTCCTTGCTGCTGCCAATGCAATTCTCCATGGAAATGGCATAAAGCTCCACATCACTGCCTTTTAACGCCGCAGCTGCAAGACTCATATTTCCTTCATTTTCATTTCCATCTGTAAGCAGTACTAAACGCTTTGATACCCCTTCATCAAACATGGAGCTGGCATTTTGTACCGCTTTTTCAATATTGGTTGCTGTTGTTACCGGTGCTACCGTAAAAGAAGAAAAAATCTTCTTCTCCGACAGGAACTGATCCACCGCTGTATCCTTTCCAAATGCCACCACACTACATAGATTCTTTTCCGGCATATCCTGAATCGTCTTTTGTAAGTACTTTTCAATCTGCTCTACATTACCGGACATACTTTCTGACACATCCACTAAGAAAATCGTCTCGCTTTTCTTCTGTTTCTTGGAAATCGATACACCAGCCATTGCCAGAATAATGACCAATAACAATAAAACACGAACTACTAAAAACTGCTTCTTTTTCGAACTGTTTACCTGCTTAACATATACAATCCACTCAATTATCAGCAGTAAAACGACACATACAAGTACTATATTTCGAAGTGCCCTTCCACCTGTCTTTTTTGTGATGCCCTTTCCTGTTACCTCCGTCTTTGAAACCGGAGTGACATCCGATTCCTCCGACACCGGAAAATTAATAAGCTGTGCTTTTTCTCTAGCTGCTCCAAGAAGCTGTTCTGTAAGCTGCGACATAAATATCGGAAACTCTGTCTGCAATGCAAGGTCTGTATTATGTATATCAAACCCAAGAATTGCACACCGGACTCCATTCACACTGCCCAAAAAACCTACTGTCTTTCCATCCTCCGTTGCAACGAAAGGAACTGCTCCCTCCGGCAAAGCATAGGTGAATGCCTTTGTAATACCAAAAGAATAATCCTTCACATAATCCGTTACTTCACTTTCCGTAAAATGTAGTAACGCATCCGTCACTTCCCCTTCCGATTGAAAGAATGGAGTCTCCCCAAAACCAGATTGATAATTTATAAACAATATCGCCGCCTTTTGAAAAGCTGCCATATCTAAATCCTCTGGCAATGCAATTCCATCAAATACATACAAATCAAAAGGCTCTTCCGTCTGTTTTAACACATTTACATCATCGGACTTATAAACCTTCGTTTTCTCATCAAGGGAAAGTGCCTTTTCCAAAAATACATTTCCTGCCGAAAGAAGCAGAATCTTCTTCTCCACTGCAGACACCGCCTCAATGCTCTGACTGTTATCTGCATTTAAATCATCCCTGGCGCTAAGCTCTGCTTTTAAAACTGCACTTTCCTCCAGTGATATATTTTGTGGAGAAAAATAAACCGTTGTACTCTCTCCTGCCGGAACGGATGCCTCCTGTACATCTGCAATAGCATCATCCACATACAGACTGACATCCTGTACCACATCCTTTTTTCCATAATTGGTTATCTTACAAAGTGCCTCAATTCCCTTATCTCCCACAGTATAGTTTACATAATCTACTGAACAGTTTTCCCCTTCTGAATAGACACTCTCTACTACCAAAGAAGCCTCTTTGTTACTGCGAATCAGCTCCTTACTGTCAAACTCTGTATCCGTATAACAAATTACCTGCACATTTTCCATACCGGTAATCAGGGAATTCACCACATTCACTGCCTGGTTTAAAGTTCCGGCTTCATTCGATGCCTCCAGCTTCGCTAACCGGCTTTTCAGCGTTTTCTTATCGCTGCCCTGATATACCACATTTGCTTCACCATCACAGGAAATCAATGTCACTACTGCAGCTTCTGACAACCCGTCAATTTCCTGCTTCGCTTTCCGGATACTGTAATCCAGTCTGCTGTCTTCCCCATCATAACGGTATTCCATACTGGCACTGGTATCTACAACGATGACTACATTTTCTCCTGCCAGACCACCCCGCTTTAACATCGGTGCCATGAGTGCAAAGATTAGCAACATCATTAGAAAAAGCTGCAAATACATAAGAATATTCTGTTTCAATTTTTCAAAGGGCGTTTTCGCCTCTAAATTCCTGTAAATCTCCTGCCAAAGCAGGTTGGATGAAAATGGCGTATCCACCGCCTTTTGTTTCAAAAGATATAATATGATAATGACCGGAATTAACACAAAAAATGCAAGCGGCCACATATTCTGAACTGCCATATTAAGACATTTCCTTTCTTTACTAAATCACAATCATTTTCCCTGTAACACACCGGAAAAACCATGCAGCATGGCATTCACCAGTGTTTCATCAGACCTTACAAACACATAGGCTGCACCATATTTACGTGCCAGCATCTGTAAACCTTTTTGCATAGCCTGCAGATTATCTTTATACTGCTTGATTACCGCATTGGACATGGTAATTTTCAACCGTTTTCCGGTCTCAGAATCTAACATATTAACCGTGCCCTCATAATCCACTTCCACCTCTTCTCTTGCAAGAATCTGAACGAACACAATAGTCTGCTTTCTATATGCCAGATACTTCACAGCATCCTCTATTCCATTCTGATCTAAAAAATCACTAATGATAAAAGATACGCCTCCACTTTGCATTGGGCGTTTTAAAACCGATTGGCTTAAGCTGGTTCCACCCAAAAACTGTATCCGCTCTAATTCCTTAAGAATATGTGGAAATGCAGACACGCCGGTTACTCCCTTTCCCCTTGTCAGGGAATTTTCCTTCATCTCATTGATATACACTCGGTCCAAATTTTCCAAAATAATATACGAAAGTGCGGCAGCCAGCTGCAATGCCATAACAGACTTTGGTTTTTCCCCAAATTCCATGGACTTGCTGGTATCAAGGAATATATTAAAAATTCCCTCTTTCTCCTCCATAAACTGTTTGATATACAGTTTATCCGTCCTACCATAAGC
>JAQXLK010000357.1 GCA_029012085.1 Clostridiales bacterium | reverse complement strand
ATACATTCCATGTATGGAAAGTGGCGGCAAGACACACCAATGTGATGGGCAGGATGATGATTATGTGAGAATTATAAAATTGCTGAATGATGTGTCTGAAAATGCTGTGATTGATGAGGATGGAATTGTGCAGGGGACGGGAGATTGAATCAAGGTAGGAGTAAATCATGAAAAATAATACATTACAGGATATTAAACTTATCGCATCCGATATGGATCACACTCTCTTAACGGAAGAGAGTAAACTTCCACCGGATTTTTCAAATTATGTAGAACGATTAGATCAAAAGGGGATTCGTTTTGCCATTGCCAGCGGCAGACCCATGTATACGTTAAAGGCAATGTTTCCAAATCTGCAGGACAAGCTCATTTTTATGAGTGACAATGGTGGGGCAATTTCTTATCAGAATAAAATGATATATAAAAACCTCATGAAAGTGGAAGACTATCAGGAAATGATTCATTTTGTGGAGGAGCATACGGAAGGAGCAGCGGTGCTTTGTGCCATGGAACGGGCATATGTACTAAAAAAGTATCAGTGCTACGAGGATTTCTTCCGTACATTTTTATCAGAGCTTGCATTTGTGGATGATATGAGAAGTCTTGATGTTGAGGCGAATAAATTTACTATTTTCTTTCCGGAAGGGGATAGTATTACACAATATGAACAGGTATTTAAACCACGGTACGGAGAGAATTTTTCAGTTACCATTGGTGGTGAAGTATGGATTGATATTATGAACCTGGGCGTGAACAAAGGAATGGCAATGAAGCAGATAGGAAAAGCGTTTCAAATTGACACATCGCAGATGATGGCATTTGGAGATACCTATAATGATATTGAAATGCTGCAGGCGGTAGATTATAGCTACGTTATGGAGAACGCACAGCAGGAAATGAGGCAGTATGCAAACTATGTGGCACCTTCCAATGAGGAATATGGTGTTTTGCAGGTGATTGATCAGGTGTTGCAATAATATAAGATTGAGAGATGAAAAAGTGAGACGATTTTTGGAAAATAATTATCATACACATACCTACCGCTGTCAGCATGCTGCTGGAACGGAGCGGGAATATATAGAAGCCGCAATTGGTATGGGAATCAAAAGACTGGGATTTTCAGACCACGTGCCTTGTTCTCTGACAGAAAGTTTTGTGCCGGGTATGCGGATGACTTTTTTGCAGGCGGAAGAATATGTGGATACATTGAGAAAATTAGCCCATGAATATAAAAATCAGATAGAGATTCTGATTGGATTTGAGGCAGAATATTCAAAGCAGTATTATCCGGAACAAAAGGAAATGGCAGATAGGCTTGGAATTGACTATATGATTATCGGGCAGCATTTTTTAGTGGATGGCGATGGACATGTGTTATTGCCATCTCCGACAGATGACAGGAAGCTTCTACGGACCTATATGCAGTCTCTTATTGAGGGGATGCAGACTGGAAGCTATGCCTATATTGCTCATCCGGATTTTGTGGAATTTACAGGACGGAAGGAAGAGTATGAAGAGGAATGCCGGGATTTTTGCAGACAAGCAAAGCTTTTACAAATTCCGCTGGAAATCAATATGCAGGGCATGAGTGCAGGAAAAAGATATCCCCAGCCGGCTTTTTGGGAAATTGCAGGAGAAGTTGGAAATGATGTCATTATCGGGGCAGATGCCCATACGGCACAGCAGTTAGAAAATGTGGAGATTTATGATAAATGTATGGAGCTTGTCAGGCGGTATCATTTACATCTTATAGGAGATTTAAAAATGGACAGGAGAAAGACTTTATGATACCATTTCTGCTATGGAAGGCATGTCCGGAGCAATTTATGGAGATTGTTAAGAGATATGTGTAGGTGCTTATCATTCCACAGCAAAGGGTTGTTTCACAACTAAAAAGGAGTTAGCTGGGAAGATGAAAATAACAGAAATGGCAGCATCAATGGAAGCATGAATAATTAGGGAACTTATTGATATGAATTTATCAAAAAAAGTTCCCTAAAATTACGTTGATACTTAGGGAACTTTTGATTATAATATTACTTATAAAAGTTCCCTAATGAAAGAGGTGTTAAAAATGGGTGCGAACTACGCAGACATACAAGAATTATTGCAGCAAAGGGCAGATATACAGGCAAGACTTAATTTAATGCCATATGATGGTAATCCGGAAATAAAAGAAGTAAGTGGCACAAAATATTTATATATTCGCAAGAGAGTAGCAGGAAAATTGACGTCTACGTATGTTGATTCGTATTCTGATGAGTTGTATCAGCTATTATTGCGTAATGCGAAAGAACGAAAAGACTTAAATAAAAGTATCCGTAGAATCAATAAAGAATTAGTTTCTCTTGGATATGAAGATAAAGAGTTGCCTTCAAGAGTATTACAGAATTTAGATTTTGCAAGAGCAAACATGAAAGCCAATATTTATGATCAGGCTGTGCTAGAAGGAGTGGCAACTTCATTTCCTCAGACAGAGGATATTATTGAGAACGGACAGGTCAATGGTGTATCAGCAACCGATGTGCAGAAGATTCTTAATTTAAAGCATGCGTGGGAGTTTATTCTTGATAGGGATGTAATAC
>JAQXLK010000356.1 GCA_029012085.1 Clostridiales bacterium | reverse complement strand
TCAATATATCTTCACATATAATTTTATTATGAAGAAAAACAGAGACAGTCAAAAACTGTCTCTGCACCAATTACCATCCTGTTACCTATTCTAAAATCACTATACTAACATCCAAAATAAGCAGTCCATCTTCACGGATTAATATTTCGAGCATCTAAACTGTAATTCTTCCCAACGTCTGTCCACTTCCTCCTGGAACTGTACAAGCAAATCTTCATTTCCTTTCTTGAATAAATGCTTAAATCTGCCCTGTGGTCTTAAGAAATCCTCAATCGGAAGCTTCTTCTTTGGCTCATAGTTAAGAATCCATTTGCCGTGGTCTACTTCAAACAATGGCCAATAACATGTTTCTACACCTAATCTGCAGATTTCCATAATATCCTCTGTTGGATATCTCCATCCTCTTGGACATGGTGCCATTACATTTAAGAAGCAGGCACCCTCCGTATAGATTGCCTTCTCCGCCTTAGTGTGTAAATCTTTAAAGTTACCAAGCAACGTAGATTGTCCAACATATGGTACATCATGAGCTGCAATGATTGCAGCCAAATCCTTACGGTTTTGCATCTTACCATTCGACTGGCTGCCAACCGGTGTTGTGGTGGTATCCGCATACATCGGTGTTGCAGAAGAACGCTGAATACCGGTATTCATATAAGCTCCATTATCGTAACATACATATACAAAATCATGATTACGCTCCATCGCACCGGATAAAGACTGGAATCCGATATCATAAGTTCCACCATCACCACCAAAGGTAATAAACTTGTAATTATCTTTAATCTTACCTTTTCTCTTAAGTACGTTGTATGCAGTCTCTACTCCACCCATGGTTGCTCCTGCATTTTCAAATGCATTATGGATATAACTGTCTTCGTATGCGGTATACGGATACATAAAGGTTGATACCTCTAAACAGCCTGTTGCATTACCAATAACAGCCTTATCCCCCTCATGGAGCGCCCGCAGTACTGCACGAACAGCGATAGTTCCTCCACAACCTGCACACATTCTATGTCCCGGAGCCAGACGCTCTGGTTTGTTCATTTCTTCTTTAAAATTGTAACTCATTGCTTCTGCCTCCTTCTTAATTCTTCTTACTTGTATAATCTGTACCATTCATGGTTGTAGTTCCCACTGTTTCCGGTTTCTTTTCCTCAACATAACCGTCACCACGAAGTCCTATGTAACGATACTCCTCAAAAGCCTTACCTTCTTTGTCATAAGCTTCTAAATCCATATAGATATGCTCTGCCTCTTCCACCGTAAAGTCACGACCGCCTAATCCATATACAAGATTAAATGCACGGACATTTACCGCATGGTCATAAAGCGCAGCTTTTACTTCTGTTCCTAAAGGTCCACCCTTACTGCGGAAACCTTCGCTTCGATCCATAATAGCAACTGCCTTGCAGTTCTTAAGTGCTGCTGCAATCTCTTCATCCGGGAATGGACGGAAGACACGAAGCTTAAGTAAACCAACCTTCATACCCTTTTCTCTTAAGGCATCTACCGCATCCTTAGAAGTTCCAGCAGCAGAGCCAATGATGACCATTGCATAATCTGCATCCTCTAACCGGTAGCTTTCAAAAAATCCATACTCTCTGCCTGACAACTCTCCAAATTCCTTACCAACTTCAAGAATTACCTTCTTTGCGTTATTCATTGCTGTATTCTGCGCCATCTTGGTCTCCATATAATAATTGGAAACTGCATAAGGACCAAGTGCCATCGGCTGGTCAGCATTTAACAGGAAATTCTCCGGCTCATATTCACCGACAAAATTCTTAACCTCATTATCTTCTAACAGTTCAATATTCTCCACTGCATGAGAGGTGATAAATCCATCCTGACAAATCATAATTGGAAGCATAACATCCTTATGCTCCGAAATGCGATATGCCTGTACAAAATTATCATATACCTCCTGATTATTTTCAGCATAGATTTGAATAAACCCGGTATCTCTTGCACCCATGGAATCGGAATGGTCACAGTTAATGTTAATTGGACCGGAAAGGGCACGATTAACAAGGCAAAGTGCCAGTGGCAGACGGTTAGAAGCTGCTACGTAAAGCTCCTCCCACATCAAAGCCAGACCACAGGAAGAGGTTGCTGTTAATGCTCTTGCTCCCGCTGCTGACGCACCAATTGTTGCACTCATGGAGCTATGTTCGCTCTCCACCGGAATAAAGTCAGTATCCATTTCACCATTTGCGATATAGTTTGCCACATACTGTGGAATCTCCGTTGAAGGAGTAATTGGAAATGCCGGCATAACATCCGGATTTACCTGCTTAATTGCATAGGAAATTGCTTCATTTCCTGATAAACGGTCTCTTTTTGCCATTCTACTGTCCCTCCTTCATTGAAATTGCATCGAAAGGACATACCTTTGCACAGATACCGCATCCTTTACAATGATCAAGATCAAAGTCTCCACGTTTACAATCTGTTACCGGAATCGAACTATCCGGACATACCGGCACACATAGTAAACACTGTTTACACTTTTCCATATCTATTACTGGTGTCCGGGTTCTCCACTCACCTGTCTTAAATAATTTGGAGGTTCCGGCATTGTATACCTGATTACCCAGTGTAATCTCCTGCCATTCACTCTTCTCTGTAATCTTTGTCACATCTGTTGCTGCCATCTACTCCACCTCCTCATATGCCATATGTAGTGCCTTCATATTACCTTCCACAACTTCCGGCTTCTTGGCAAATTTGTGCTTATAGGATGCCTCCATCTCCCGGAAGAAATCCTCTTTCGTCATAACCTTACTGATTGCAACAATAGCTGCGAGCATTGGAGAATTCGGGAAGTACTTACCAAGTGCCTCCTCTGAAATTCTTCTTGCATCAATAGTATAAATACCACCGACATAACCTTTCAAAAATGGCTTTACCTTATCTGCACTCTTTGTAGTATTAATAACAATTGCACCATCTGGATTCAGACCTTTTGTCACATCAACACTCTCTAATAATGTCTCATCTACGACCACAACAAAATCCGGGTCATAAATATTTGAATGTACACGAATTTCTTTATCACTAATCCGATTATAAGCAGTAATTGGTGCACCCATCCGCTCTGGACCATATTCTGGAAAACCCTGTACATATTTACCTGTCATAAATGCAGCATCTGCAAGCAAAAGCGCCGCACTTTTGGCTCCCTGGCCACCACGGCCATGCCATCTGATTTCTACTGTGTCTTTCACTTTTTACACTCCTTATTTTTTCTTTCATATCTCCTTCAACTGATATGTTTCACACTAAATGACTATTTGTTCTTATCTTAACAATATGCGATACACTGTAATAGTTACCATAAGAAAACCCATAGCACACTATTCGATATTATAGGTGCTATGGGTAAAAATGTAAAGTGAAAATATGAAAAGTTTTCATTGTGTAGATGAAAAGAATTTGATATTTGTCGTAATTACTCAAGATTTAAGTGTTTTTTAAATATCATATTCGTAAATAGGAAGAATACTACAGAAAGAATAACTCCTACCACAAGAACGATACTTAGTACAAAGTTTATCATGCCAAATATACTCATATTTTCAAAAAATCCAACACTGGCTGCGGATACACCACCTACTGTCATTACTGCAATTCCTGCAATCATAAAAATTTCCATTATAAT
>JAQXLK010000355.1 GCA_029012085.1 Clostridiales bacterium | reverse complement strand
CACCATATGTACAAGTATGGGAATCTGCACCAATACAAGCCTCTCCGGCTACAATCAGACCTTTTTCCGGAAGTAATGCATGTTCAATACCCATCTCTCCCACATCAAAAAAGTTTGTAATATTCTGTGCACAGGCATATTCTCTCACACATTTACAATGCTCTGCACTTTTAATATCCTTGTTTGGTGTAAAATGATCCATAACCATTGCAATCTTATCTTTGTCAAACACCTTATCTGTGTTGAACTTTTCCATCTCATGGATTGCAACCGGAGTTGTTACGTCATTTCCTAATACCAAATCCAAATCGGCCTCAATTAACTGTCCTGCCTCCACGGATTCTAATCCTGCATGGGCAGCTAAGATTTTCTGTGTCATTGTCATTCCCATAAACACTTCACTCCTTTTTCTCTTAATTTATTACAATTTCATTCTCTATCCTACCATAAAGTGCTATATAATTACAATATATATATCGAATAGTTATCATAACTTTTTTTCATGATAATTTTAAAGCTCAACCACTTTTGTTGCTATTTTATTTAAAAACTTTATATCATGTTCCACAAACAGCATGGTTGGCTGATATTGTAACAACACTTTTTCAATCTGCATTCTGGAAAATACATCTATATAGTTAAGTGGTTCATCCCACACATACAGATGTGCCGGGGTGAGCAGACTCGCCGCAATCAATACTTTCTTTTTTTGACCTTCCGAATAATCCTCCATATTTTTAGAAAACTGTACACGATCCATATCAAGCTGCCTTAATATGGCACAAAACAGACTTTCATCCAGATTCCGCTCGGTACAAAACTTAAAAATATTTCCCTTTAACATGGAAGTTTCCTGATTCACATATGAAATCACCATTCCGGATGCCGTTTCACAGATTCCAGATTCCGAGACAGATATACAATTCTTAGAATCACCTGTCTTTTCCAATATCATTTTAATAAGTGTTGACTTTCCACATCCATTTTCCCCTCGCAAAGCTATCCGCTCTCCCTGGCTGATGGTAAACGTCAAATCTGTAAAAATCGGTTTTTCCGTATCTGTATATTTAAGAGAATAATCCCGAATATTCACAAGCATCTTTTTATGATGGATAAGCGGCATCAGCTTCAAATCCACAGGCTGTTCTAAATCCACTAAAAGCCCCTCTTTTTCTTCCATTTCCCGATTTATCCGTTTTTCCATCTGCTTTACGCGTGACTGCATCTTCTTGGTTTTTGCACCAATATAGGCTCTGGTACTAATATTCCGATCATGTTCTTTTACCGGGTCAAAACCAATCTTTGTACGTTCATTTTTATCTGCCCACTGACCGGTGCGCGCTGCCGCCTGTTTTAACTTTCCTATCTCCTTTAAATGCTTTTCATTTTCTGCTTTTACAAATGCATCCTTCCGACGTTTGTTTTCCCACCAGCTGGAAAAATTACCATTTTGAACTTCTATCGTCTGCCTGTTTAATACAAGAACGTGGTCAATACAGGCATCTAACAAATCCCGGTCATGAGATACCAAAATAAAACCCTTCTTGGCAGACAGATACTCTTTTACCTGTTCCCTGGATTCCTGATCCAAATGATTCGTCGGTTCATCAATCAATAGAAAATCATTTTCTCCCGAAAATAGAATAGCCAGTAAAACTTTCGTACGTTCCCCCGGACTTAATGTTTGAAATGGTCTATACAAAATATCTGCATTTTCCCGCAGTTGCTCTAATTCACATATAACACGCCACAGCTCACATTGACTTTTTATCTCATCCATAAACTCCGCTGCCGGCAATTGCATCTGCTCTTTTTTGATATGATATGGAAAATAGTCAAATACCGTCGAAGTACTGATACTTCCTGCATATGGATATTTTCCCAATAATAAATTCAAAAAAGTCGTTTTCCCCTTTCCATTTCTTCCTATAAATCCTAATTTCCAATCTGTATCAATGGAAAAGGATACTTTTTCAAAAATATGATCAAAGCTTCCTTCATACGAAAACGTCAAATTATTTACATTAATTTGTGCCATATTTGATTCCTCCTTCCAAGGTTCTTGATTTTCTTATCAAACAATACAAGATATATCTTATCTTTTGAAATAAAAAAAACCGTTTGCTGCCAAACAGTTCCATTACATACTATAACCTCATTTTTTTAAGGATTTCACAAATCCGCTATTTCACTGTACACAAAAAGAGAGGTTATGAGAACATAATCCACTTTTGGCAACATGATTAAACAGTATCGAAATCAACTTCTTATACTGAAAAAAAATCTTCATGCAATCAAAAGTAAATTATCTTCTCATCCTTTCACCTCTCTCCTTAAGATAAACTCAGCATAACACTCGGTGACTTCTTTGTCAATTCATTTTATCTTCATTTAACCCACATAATAACTAACTTAACAATTCATTGAAAAGCAATTCCTGCAATGCTATAATATTGCAAGCAATGTGCTGCTATATTAAGTTTTAAGGAGACCACTATGTCAAAGATTATAGAAATAAATGATTTTAATGCACCAGAACTTGATATCTATGCCCGTCTTACGGAGAATCAATTACGGCATATCTATGAACCGAAAAATGGTCTCTTTATTGCAGAAAGCCCTAAAGTGATTGACCGTGCATTAGACGCAGGCTGTGTTCCTGTCTCTTTATTACTGGAGAAAAAACATATTGAAGGACAGGCAAAGGATATCATCGCCCGCTGCGGTGATATCCCTGTCTATACTGCAGAATTTGATATACTCACAAAGCTTACCGGCTTTGAATTAACCCGTGGTGCACTCTGCGCCATGTATCGCCCTAACCTGCCATCTGTAGAAGCTGTTTGTCAAAATGCAAGACGGATTGCAATCTTAGAAAACGTCATGAACCCAACAAATGTAGGAGCAATCTTTCGCTCAGCCGCAGCCCTTAACATGGATGCGGTACTGCTTACCCCTGCCTGCAGTGACCCTCTATACCGCCGCGCAATCCGCGTCAGCATGGGGACTGTATTCCAGATTCCATGGACATTTATCGGTGATAAATCTACGGACTGGACTGTACAAGGTATCAAACACCTTCACGACCTTGGTTTCAAAACTGCCGCAATGGCATTACGTAAAGACTCTGTCAACATCGATCATCCGGATCTTATGTCCGAAGACAGGCTGGCTGTTATATTAGGCACAGAAGGGGACGGGCTGGCATCCTCTACCATTGCAGATTGCGATTATACAGTCTGCATTCCCATGTCCCATGGGGTTGACTCCTTAAATGTTGCCGCTGCAAGTGCAGTTGCTTTCTGGCAGTTAGGAAATCGATAAGTTTAAGTCCTGACCTTTCAAATACCAATCACAACCATTGCATTATTTAAATTGAACCTCAGTATGATAAGCACATTTATCCAGCAATAGCTGTTTAAATGCCTTAATATCTGCTTCATTTGTAAGTCCGTCTTCTGACTTCCACCATTCTCCTTTCAAACTATTTAACCACAAGTCACTGTCAACCAAGAAAAGGTCTACCGTGCTTACATCGCTATTGTTTATTGCGACTGTATTAACGCATCCTCCATCTCCATAACTCATTAAATGTCCATTTGCATCCAATAAGACTGGGAAATACTCTCCCATATCCAACGGATTTTTATTGAGTCCATAAACCGTAATTTCAAATCGGTCCTTTTTAATTGCAGAAAAACCAATACCATTTTCTACTTTGCTTTCCAAATCAATTACCTGTGTATCATCATTATTTACTGCAACCTCTAATGAAAAGTTCCATGGACCATTATATATAGTAGCTTCCTTCTCCTCCCAATCAGGATTGGCATTTTCCCATTCTCTCATAAATGTCTGCCATTCCTCATCTGACATTTGCTCTATTTCTTCCTCTGTCTTTCCCCCATCTGGTTTTGGTGGATTTTTTAAATCTCCTCGAATTTGATCAATGGTCAAATCCAACGAAAAATCGTCAGGAACCTCTGTAACCTTAATCAGCTTTTCATAATCATAATCTGTGGCACCTTCTTTGATATCATCTGCAATTTTCTCAATTTCAGAAGTGTCTATCACCTTCTCATTCAAGTCAAAGCGAATCAAACCTGCATATGTGTGATCATCTACTTTTTCTCCATTTAACACTGGACAGTCTCCCTGCTGCGATGGATTGAAACTATATTTTTCAGAAGTAAATATCTGTGGATTATACATGTCCGGAAAGGCTTTATCTGAATGTATTTCCATTGAAAGATAAACCGCCTGCTTATTGCAATAGATTTCTGATAATGTAACAGTTACACCATCTACTGTTTGTGTATACTTCTTATTGTTACCGGTTTGAGACTTATCATCTGTTTTATCAATGCCCTCTTGTGAATTCTCCTCTAAAACATTTCCAATTCCACTATAATCCCCACCATAAGAGAACTTATCCTGCATAACTTCGAAAATATGTCCCACCAAAGGAAGTTTTGCCGCAAACGCAGGATTAGCAAAACCAATAGAAACAACACAAGCAAATGCTGCTGCCAGACCACATCCTTTTACAATCCATGCTTTTCTTCGTTTTATTCTTTGCTGTTCCCTAATATTCATCATACTATTTTCTACAACTACATCTAATTCTGCTGGAACATCAATATCATCAAATTTCATACCCATATAAATCAACCTCCGTTAACAAATGTTTTAAATCCTCTTTTGCACGATGCAAATAAGCTTTTACTGAACCCTCCGGAATACCCATGATGTAAGCAATATCAGATATCTTCATATCATCAAAATATTTTAAAATGATTACCGTTTTATATTTTTCTGACAATAAATCAATCGCCTGATACAAATCCAGTTTTTCCTCTTTACTAATCATTTTTTCAGGCTCAGGAATCTGTACATTATCCCAATCCTCGGTATAACACTCACTGCGGTAATAGTCTGCAATCGTATTATATAAAATTCGAGTAATCCAGGTTTTAAAATATTCCGGCTTCTTTAAAGTCTTAATTTTCTGAAACCCATTTAAAATACAAGCTCCTATCATATCCAGTGCTACCTGCTCATTTTTAACAGATAGCATCGCTGTTTTATATAGATATTCCTTGTAATATTCCATTAACTTACCATATGCATCTACATTTCCACGCTTCGCTTTAGCCGCTAGTTTCCTTACTATATCTGCTTCCAAGGCTTCACCTCATTTCATTTTATCTCCGGAGCATTTTTATTGTACATTGATTAGACGTAAAAATAATAAAAAAGGTTACAATTTTTTCTTTTAACTTATAAAAATTCTAAATAATCCTTTTATTTGTTCCACTTATAAAGCAAAAAATGGAGTTCAAGTACATACACAAACTCCATGGATAATTTAGTTTTTTAATCAATTGACATTTTTTAGTTCTCCTGCATCTTCGCCAGCTTCGCTGCCTGATCCGCTGCCGTCAGACTATCAATAATCTCATCCAAGTCTCCATTCATAACCTGATCTAACTTATGAAGGGTAAGCTTAATTCTATGGTCTGTTACACGTCCCTGTGGGAAATTGTAGGTACGGATTTTCTCAGAACGGTCACCGGTTCCTACCTGGCTCTTACGAAGCTCTGCCTCTTCGTCATGCGCCTTTTGAAGCTCCATGTCATATAATTTTGCACGTAATACCTTAAGTGCCTTATCCTTGTTCTTAAGCTGTGACTTTTCATCCTGACAGGAGATAACAATACCCGTTGGAATATGCGTAAGACGTACAGCCGAGTCTGTCGTATTGACACACTGTCCACCATTACCAGATGCACGGAATACATCAAATTTACAATCATTTAAGTCAAGTTCAAAATCCACTTCCTCAGCCTCCGGCATAATTGCCACCGTCATGGTTGAGGTATGGATACGACCACCTGATTCTGTCTCCGGTACACGCTGTACACGATGCACACCACTTTCGTATTTTAATCTTGAAAATGCCCCCTTACCATTAATCATGAAAGAACATTCCTTAAATCCACCAATTCCATTTTCATTTAAACTGATTAATTCCGTCTTCCAATGCATCTTATCTGCATACTTCTGATACATGCGGAACACCTCTGCAGCAAATAATGCCGACTCGTCACCACCGGCGCCGGCACGAAGTTCAACCACTACATTCTTATCATCATTCGGATCCTTTGGAAGGAGTAAAATCTTCAGTTCCTGTTCAATGCGTTCTACCGCTTCCTTAGAGTCATTTAATTCCTCCTTTGCAAGCTCTCGCATTTCTTCATCTTTTTCCTCTTCTAGCATGGCAAGGCTGTCTTCTATTGCCTGTTTCGCCTCTAAATATTCCTTATACTTTGCAGCGATTGGAGCAAGGTCACTCTGCTCTTTCATAAGCTCTGTATAACGCTTCTGGTCGTTTAACACATCCGGCTCACTTAACATCTCAAGAACCGCCTCATATCTTGCCAATATATCCTCTAATTTATCAAACATTTTTATTTCCTCTTTTCTTAATCTTTTTAGACAACTGTAAAACTCATTATTTCAAAAACATGAAATATAAACATGCACAAAACGCTACAAATGTCCATACACAATACGGTCAAGACCGGCATAATCCTTCTTAACCTGTACATCAAGGAAGCCTCTGTCTTCCATGAGTCTTCGAACAGACTCAGCTTGATTATGTCCAATTTCAAACATCAGATATCCACCATCTTCTAAATATTCCGGTGCCTCTTTTACAATCCTTCTATAAAAGTCAAGTCCGTCCTCTCCACCATCTAAAGCAGACATTGGCTCATAATCCCTCACCTCCGGCATAAGGGTATCAATTACCTTCCTCTCGATATAAGGCGGATTGCTGACAATCAGTTTTACCCTCCCATTAAATGCTTCAAACAAATCTCCACATAAAACCTCTGCTTTTACATCATATTTTGCCAGATTCTTACGAGTAACCTCTAAAGCCTGCTTTGAATAGTCTGATAACACCAGCCCAATTTCTTTATGATATAACTTAAGCGAAATACCAATACATCCAGAACCACAGCAAAGATCTAACACCTTAATATTAGAGTTAGTCCATTTACAAATCAGTTCATCCGCAGTTTCCACCAAAACCTCCGTATCATTTCTTGGAATCAACACATCTTCATTGACAAAAAAAGTATAGTCCATAAAATGTGCTTCCCCTAACAGATACTGTAGCGGATAGTGATTACAGCGCTGTGCAATGAAATCCTTATACTGCTGTTCTTTACATGCTTCCACTTCCTCAGAACCATTCATCAGCATATACATATAGTTACAACCCAATACTTCTTCTAAAAGTACTTTACGCTCATATTTTGCATACTCATTGCCGCTTTTCTCCAATTGTTCTCTACCATATTGCAGTAATTCCTCAATCGTTGCCATATATCAATCTCCAAAATACCATCCTATCGCAGATTCGTGTCCTGGTCATCCTCTAGACCACCCACGTCTTCTAGTAGACTTGTGTCCAGTTCGTCATCCAGACCATCCTCGTCCTCTAACAGACTTGTGTCCAGTTCTTCCTCTAGATCATCTTCGTCTTTTAATGGACTCACATCCAAATCATCCTCATCTTCCTGATTGACATTCTCTGCTTCCGTTGTTTTCGCTTTTCCAATTCCCTGAGCATCATTTACTGCATCCACATATTCCTTACCATATAGCACAGCTTCCACTGAAATAATTGCTACCTGAATCATTTCTTCATCCGGATTCTTTGTCGTAAGCTGTTGTATCCACATTCCCGGTTTACTCAAAATATTCATAACGACATTATCTGTCCGTCCGGCAAGACGAATAAATTCATAAGAAATTCCAGCCACAACCGGAATCAAAATCAGTCTAAGCAAAAAACGCAGCCACATCTGCTCTGCCTGAATAAACATAAACACAAATATGCTGACAACCATAACGATAAATAAAAAGCTCGTACCACAACGCTTATGATAACGGCTATGCTTTGCCACATTCTCCGGTGTTAAATCATCACCGGACTCATAACAGTTAATGGTCTTATGTTCTGCCCCATGATACATAAATACCCTCTTAATATCTTCCATCTGTGAAATCAGGAGTACATAGAGAATAAAAATAACCAGTCTGATTACACCCTCAATCAGGGATAATACAACCCGGTTATCCATCCATTTTCCAATAAACTCTGCAATTCCCGCCGGTAAAAGCATAAACAATGCTACCGCAAGAATAACCGACACAACCAAAGTAAGACCGATAATCACGCTTTCTGCCTTCTCTTTAAATATATTCTTAATTACCTTATCTGCCTTTGTCTCCACTTCATCCTCTTCAAAAAATGCAGACGAATAGGAAAGTGTCTTCATACCAACTACCAGCGATTCTGCAAAATTAACAATACCACGAATAAATGGCACCTTGCAAATAGCATGTTTTTCGCCTGTTGGCTGATATTTTTCTAATTTAACTTCTATCTTCTTGTCTGGTCGTCTGACAGCAATGGAATAACTTTTCGGTCCCTTCATCATAACGCCTTCAATTACTGCCTGACCGCCCAACGTTCCCTTTGGTAATCTATCCTCCATAATCAATCAACCTCTATCTTTCAAATCCATTCAACGCAAACAAAACTTTCGTGTAAATAAACGCAAAAAGGTTGAGATTATATAATCCCAACCTTAAAACGTTACTAATTAGCCTGATTAACTCCGTACTTACGGTTGAATTTATCAATACGACCGCGAGCCTGTGCAGCCTTCTGCTGACCGGTATAGAAAGAATGGCACTTAGAACAAATCTCTACGTGAATCTCTTCCTTTGTAGAACCGGTTACGAACTCGTTACCGCAGTTACAAACTACTTTTGCCTGATAATAATTTGGATGAATTCCTTCTCTCATCTTCTTACACCTCTCTATTAATATTGGCAGATTCCAACCCGCCTAAACAACGTTCTCAGTTTATCATAGGATGTCGATAAATGCAAGTATTTTTTGCATATATTATCGTTTTAGCAATGATTTCTTTACCAGTTCAAGGAACTCATTGTTATCCTTTGTTCTGACAAACAGCTTAAGGACCTCCTCAATGGTATCCTCTGCCCGGTTACCAGAAAATTCCTTGTGCATCGCTTCTACTACCTCTAATTCCAATGGAGTTAATAACAAGTCATCACGACGTGTTCCTGATTTTGCAATATCAATAGCAGGAAAAATTCTCTTTTCCTGAAGCTTACGATTTAATACCAGCTCCATATTACCGGTTCCCTTAAATTCCTCAAATACTACATCATCCATTTTCGATCCGGTTTCAACTAATGCAGTCGCCAATACAGTAAGAGAACCTCCCTCACGCATATTACGAGCTGCACCAAAGAATTTCTTTGGCATATGGAGAGCAGCAGGATCTAAACCACCAGTCAATGTTCTACCACTCGGTGGAACGGTTAAATTATAGGCTCTTGCCAGTCTTGTAATAGAATCTAATAAAATAACAACATCTTCCTTATGTTCGACAAGACGTTTTGCACGTTCTAATACCATCTCTGATACCCGCTTATGGTGTTCCGGAAGCTCATCAAAGGTAGAATAAATAACTTCCACATTCGGTCCCTCAATGGTCTCACGAATATCCGTAACCTCCTCTGGACGCTCATCAATTAGTAATACAATCAAATGCATATCCTTATACGTACGGCTGATACTAACAGCAATTTGCTTAAGAAGTGTTGTCTTACCAGCCTTAGGAGGAGCCACAATCATTCCTCTCTGCCCTTTTCCAATCGGTGCAAGTAAATC
>JAQXLK010000354.1 GCA_029012085.1 Clostridiales bacterium | reverse complement strand
TGCAAGACGAATATTAGCTCTACCACAGAATCTTAAGAAATCAGATGCTTCGTGACATATTGAGCCAAATCTCTCAAAATCATCAAACATAAGCATACTAGGTGCATACTTACGAATTGTAACTGATGTACAAGGGAAATCAAAACCAACCTTACTATCTGGAGTAATAGCAGTACCATCTACTGCTGAAAGACGATACCCCTTTCCTGCTGTTCTCGTATTTAACAAAGGATTTGTCTTTGTCATACGAGGTGTACTACCATTAGGATTATAAATAAGTCGGTCAATAGTTGCATGGAGTTCAGCATCAGAAACGAACTGATAAGGATTACCATTTTTATCTACAAATAGCTCTGATTTACCTCCACGAACTACCCAAATTGTTTTACAGTCATTAATCTGAACTTCCTGTACTGAATCATCTTCAAGTGCTTCACGAAGAATACCGAAATCTACAATATCAATTCTAAGACGATTGATAAGTTCATCCTGTTCTAAGTCTCCGTTCTCATCTAAGAAACCTTCGACAAGCTTTAAGTTATTACGAACATAAGTCACAATAAGGTTATCTGTGAAATCATTCTGACGCTTGATATCCCAACCATAATAATCGACTGGTGTTTTATCTGTCAACATTCTTCGACAACCAATAAGATATACTTCGTAACTAACAGTCTCACCATCGGCTGTAATATTATTATTTACACCGTATTTGGTTTGAGCCTTAAATATATCTGTTAAGCTTAACATCTATATTATCTCCTTTCTTACTTTCTTTTCTTTCTGCCAAAGTGTTTACGCTTTTCTTTCTTATCTGGATTTTCCATGATGTCTGGAACACCATCACCATTTTCATCCTTAAGCTCTTCAAGCTTCACATCATCTTCTGGCATTACACCACCATAATTCAAAGCATCAACCTCTTTAGCCATTTCTCTTACTTCATTGAGTTCTTCTTCACTCTTTGGTATATCACTCTTCATAATAGAATCAACTGGTGGCTGAACGTAATCTTCTGGCTCTGGAACTGCCATATCATCATCGACTTCTACCCCTGAACCACTGTAATCAAGATTATTCATTGGATTAGTGTCGATTTGAATCTCTGGATGTGCCTCAGCAAACTGTTCATTAAACTCCTTAAGCTCCTTATGATAAGTGCCATCTACTTTACCATCCATAATATCATTAGAAGTAATTGTACCCTTCGGCTTATTTCCTTCTAAATCAATATTTAATATATGGCATACGATACGAATGATGCAATCAGTATAAGCAATTACCAACTCGTCTGTGGACTCTACTCTGAATAATTTTCGACCAGTTACTGCTAAAAGGTACAATTCCTCAGATAAATAATTTGTAGCTAAAATTTTACATCTATACTGAGATACTAAGTTATCCATACTACCAATAGCATCTTTAGACATTCTACTTGTAACAACAAATCTCATCTTATCCAAAGGACATGACATTGTAATAGAATTGGTTACAAAATTCTCAAGATTTGCTACAACAATAGGTGAATCATTCCAAACCTGAATCACCTGCTGTGCCTGCTGTAAACAAGCTGTATTTACAGCAGACATCTCATGACAACAATCAATAAGAATTATATCAAATTTATTATGTAGAGTTGATAAAGCAATCTCTACAAGAGTGTCACTATCATTCGTAGATAAGAAATCAACTACAGAATGACGTTTACCCTTAAATGATAAAACTGAAATATTCTTAGCATATTTTGATACATGAAGTGGAGATTTCTTAGTATATGGCATATCAAACCAATCAAGATGCTCCGTATCCTTATCACTTTCATCGATAGTTGCTTCATTGGTATTCAATAAAACATCCTGTACTGGTGAAAGAATACTTGTATCAATAACACAAATTGTAAGTCCTGTTTCTGCAAGTGCAAGAGCAGTATTAGCAACTAAGGTAGAAGTTCCTACCCCATCCATTACTCCATAAAAAGCTATAATCTGGTAATAAATATTATACTTAATATTTCTTGTGTATGCAGAACCTGAAGCCTGTTTAAGAATATCCTCAAAAGCTTTTCTTGGGCTTATTAAGGTAGCTTTAGAAGTTTTTTCAGTGTCTAAAAACTTGTCAAAAAAACTCATTAATTAATCCTCCTAACTAGATTACTTTTTGTCTAAGCCTGCAATTCCTGCTAATGCAGTCTGAATCTCACTTAAACTATCAGTGATTGAACTAGATGAAGTTCTAGGTAATAATGTCATCTGATATTCTGCACCAGCTGTCTGGAACTTCATATATCGTTCTACCTCTTCGGAAGTAGCTTCTAACAGAATACTCTGTGGCTTAACGCTATCTAAGAAAGCATCATCCTGTAACAATGCTGCTTGTTCTTCCTTTGTTGAAGCTATATATTCATAATAAATATCGAAGATAGAACTTCCTGATGAGTTCAACATATCAAGAATAGTAACCTCAGAGAATAACAATTCAGTTCTTGTAATTGTTGTACCATCTGCACCTGTAGCTGCACCACCTGACTGATTTAACTTGTACTCAAGCTCTGTAGGTAAATTGTAAATAGTAGCATCATAAGTAGCACGAATATTAAGTGTATCACCTGGAACTACCATGTCACCAAAGTCTTCTGTTGTTGTCATCTGGATATTTAACAACTCACCACTCATATTATACAGATAAGAATTCTTTCTAGTCTGGTCTTTTAATGTTGCATCCCAAAACAGAACTGTTCCACCTCTCTGATAGTAAGCTGCATATCTCTTTCCTACAACTAAATCCTTGTCAGTCCATCTGATAATTGTACTTCTTGTTGTACCATCAGAG
>JAQXLK010000353.1 GCA_029012085.1 Clostridiales bacterium | reverse complement strand
CATACCAGTCATTCATTACCTGCCTTGAGAAAACCGTGCAGCTTTCTCCACCGATTTTCATCTCAAAGCTCTCCTGCTTATTATCAAATATTTGATGCAGCATTTCCTTCTGCTCTTCATTTACAGGATATACCTTGCCTTTCTCTGATTTGTCAAGGTGTGCAATGATTAATCCTGTATTATCCATGATAAAACCATAGCCCATATCATTCATTGTCATGTCTTCTGTGATTGTCTGTACCTCGTTCAAAGCTATGTCCAATGATACCACGCTTTCCCCATCAGAAAGCAATTGACTGACAGAAAACATAATGGTATTGGTCTGTGCATCCAAATAGGGCGGGACAATTGTTGCCCTGCCATTCGCTTCTTTTGCTGCAATATACCAATCCCTCTGTGTTGGGTCATAATCCTCAGGCGGAACCCATCCGATTCCGTCCAGATACTCTCCATTAATATAGCCATAGATTCCCGTGAAATTCTCATCAATCTCCTTGGTCTCATGTTCTGCTTCTGCTGTTAAGTACTGCAGAATTTCCTCAGAGGATGAGCCATTTTCCATCATATAATTGACGGTATCCGCAGTTACCCACAATACATCCATACTTTTATTCAGATAATTTTCGATGATTGCGGCCTCACTCTTCATATTACTGATACATAATTCTTCTATGCTGATAACGGAACTGCGATAAAAGGAGGAAAAGATATAGGTGACCATAAAGACCAGCAGACAAAAGACCATTATAATTGTTATTAAGAATTGTTTTGAAATAGTATTTTTCGTTTCCATAATTTTATCTCCGATGCGATAATCAATTTATGGTTTCTTCTGTATAAATGCCTTATCTTCATCCAGCTTACATAAAGTATATCTCACATTTTCATCATCGTAAATAGCAGATTCGTATTAAAGCAGAACATGTAAATTAGCCAAAAGGATAGAAATCTTTATTTTTATCAAAATTGGAGGTATCGGATTTGATTTTGCTGTAATTGCTTAATAAAAAGGCACAGATAAAAATACCTGTGCAACTGTTAAATGGTTTCACCGAATCCGGCTCTGTTTTACAACAATTTATCCTTATCTGCTGCTTTCCATGCATCACTCTTATCGCCGACCTGCCAAAAATCACAAAAATCATCTCCGTTTGCAACTGTGTGGTAACGTATCAGTCTACAATGCAAAGGTTCAAACACATCGTGATCCGAACTACAAAGAGCAGGCATCAGACTTTCATATCCATGTGCCTTTGCAAAATCATACACCGGACACCCTATCAAATGTACATTAACGCCTTCCTTTCTCCCTTCTGGATTGATTTCAATTTTCCATGTATTGTGCCAGCTTCCATCTGCAATATGCCTGTCTGTTTGCTTTTTGATTGATATATACATCGCTCCATATATTTTTTGCAGCCATTTCCAGTTAAAGTTCAATATCTTCCCTAAAATGCGATTGTTTCCCATCATAGCTTCCACACTAAGACTTTTCATCTCATTTTCAGTAATACTTCTTTCGCTCGCCTCATAATAAGCAAATAAAGCAAGAGAACCATATACCTTATCCCATAAGAAATTATCTTTTCCTCCGATATCCGGCTGTTCCTGTTCAAACTTATTATAAATCTGAACAACTTTATTCCACATTATAAATGCCTGATCCTTATCATACATTAAATTCAATCTTTTTTTAATTGCTCTTTTTGCCCCTCTTGGCATTGTAATCGTCGCCATACACCTATTCTCCCTATTCATCAATTTTAATCTCCAACATTTTTTCTATAAGCAGTTTAATTTCGTCTATCATTTCATCAACACTCATCCCAGAATTAGTAATGCCAAATATCGCAAATGCCAATGTATGTGCTCGTAGTTTTGGGTTTATTTCAGGCAGTTCGCCTGTTTCTATTCCGCGCTCTATCAGTTTCTCCAACAACTGCTCAATCCCTTCATATATTGGAAGCCGCATCATGTTAAAATTGTATTTTCCCATTGAAGTTGACAGATAATCTTTGGCAATTTCATTTGTTCCTGCCAACTGAATATAACAACCTTTTATGACATTTTTTAAGATTTCACATATTCCTTCATTACCATTATCAATTTCCTTCTGCAAATACTCCAGTGCCAGATTTCTTCTAGCCAGAAGAACCTCATGAAACAATTTTTCTTTACTCTCAAAATAGTGGAGAACCGTACCTTTTACCAAACCACAAGCCTGTGCAATTTTTTCAACGCAGACCCCCTGATAGCCATATTTTAAAAACAGGATTTCTGCTTCCTTAAGAATTTGTTGTTTTCGTTTATCTGTATCATTTATCCTCTTCATATCTTTATCCTTTATTGACCAATAGTCAATAAGAATATTAGCATGATAACTTCCATATGTCAAACGACATTCTTACAAAATGTGTTTTTGGCAATCAGAAAATCTTTCTAGCGAAAGCAGTCTCCCGGAACTTAGTTCTATCTGGTAGCACTAAGCTCTCTGATTTTCAGCCCGTTTTGTTTCGCACGTGGATACCACACAAAAAGTGAGGACTGGAGTTTCCATAGAGGGCGCGGCCAATTTGGAGAAATGTACATGCAATCCCCGCCGGTTTTGTTTTGTACGTTATGAACGAGTTCTTTCATTGCGCGACCCAGGTTTTTATTTGGGCCATGCCCCAATGGAATATCTGCAATGAAGGGAAGCATTTCTCCTGCCCCAAGGCCGATTGCCTGTCCCCACGTGGCACCGGCAGATGCACACCATAGCTGCATTTGTTCGATGACAATATGATTTTGTATTCCCTCAAAGAATCCGTTATTTACCAGACAATATACCATGGTTTTCGAATACAGTTTTGTCTGATTGCTGATTTCTACCAACAGCTTTAGCAGATGGGAGGGAATACTGTCCACATACAATGGAAAAGCAAACAGTATAACATCGGATTCCCGCAATTGTTCTAATTGTTCCGAGCTGACAGGCTGTTTGCCAGGACGATAAGTCTCTACAGAATGCTTCCCGCCAAGCTCGGCGAGGAAGAAATTAATCAGAATCTCTGAAGTATTCTTTCCTGATTTGGGACTCCCATTGATGATGCTTATTTTCATTGTATTTCTCCTTTCTTACAGATCTCACTTGGCGATTGAAAAAATGCTGTTTTATAGTCATTGATATCAAAATTGCGGCAGTTTGCCTGTACCAGTTTCTGGGCAGTTGACATTTCTTTCTGTGAAAGCTCCTTTCCGTAAAAATAGACGGAAAGAGAGAATGTGTTTTTGTAGCGTTGTTTGTGGTGCGTCTCCTTATCAATTAGTCTAAAAAATGGTAATAAATATGAAATGCTACGGTCTAAAATATTTTTTACAGAAGGACTGTACCCACCAAAACAACATTGACTGATAATGGTCAGCTTATTGGCTTTGGAAAGAATTTCCCCCATATTTTGGTAACCGTCTTTTATCACACAGCTGCCAGGTGATTTAATCCAACAACCAAAGCAGCCGATGCAATGGTGCAGTTTTTCGTCAGCGGAAATAACATGTGTGTCAGAATTAGTGTTAGGGAACAATTCTTGGAAGGTTTCTGTTTCTAAATCGTGTATGATTACATTCATCTGTTTTGTCTCCTACTCTTGGCAATATCTTATTGATAACTGAGGGTGATTGATTTGATAATCGCTTCGATTCTGTCTTCCCAATTATCATCAAATTCCACATTTGGCATAGTAACGATGGAAGATAAGCCTTGTACCAAAGCCCACATGGCAATAATTTTATCCTGCATAGTCTGCTGGGGAATGTTCGCTCTACTAAATATGTTCATGGCAGTCTTTTTTAGAATATTAAGTGGTGGATTTTCACTTTCATCAGAAGCACCTAATGATAATTGTATCCGAATGTTTTTTCGTGAAAACAAAAAATCAAAATATAATGGATGCCGGTAAAAAAACATTACATAGGCTTTACCCAACATAGGAAGTACTGCGTCTGAATCTTTATATTGTTCCACTGCTTTTTCTAAAGACTCGGTAAATAAAGCCATAATATGTTGCTGGATTGCAGCAATGAATTCATCTTTATTTTTGAAATGGGCATAGGGAGCAGCATTACTCACTCCACACTCCATAGCAACTTTTCTTAAGGAAAGGTTTTCTTCTCCTTCCCGACTGATGAATTCCACCCCTTTTTCTATAAGCGATCGTCTTAAATCACCATGATGATATTGTTCTTTCATTATTCAACACCTCCAATCTTTTCAGTGATAAGATTAATATATCACACGGTCTTATCAGTGTAAAGATTGAAATAAATTCTAACTATGTCGCACAAAAAACTCGTACTATTTATCTCTTCTAGTCAAAAGACAAATTGTCTCTACATTCCCCTGAACTTTGATTTTATACTGCATAGCGAAAGTATGCAATAGATTTCAAAGTGGGGTAAAAAAATCCCCCATCTTCCCTTGATTATTTGTTATTTTTTGCCTCGGTGAATATTTCGCATATCAAATAGCCTATATTTCTCCATCATCTCAGCCAGAAATGTGCAGCAGCGTTCAAATTCCTTGTTCAAACTATTCCTCCTATCTTATAGACTCAATTATCATATCAATAACAGCACCAACAGCTCTTTTAATATCATTGCCTTCCCATCCAAGTTTCCAATCATTCTCTGAATACACATCAGAAACAACATATATACCTGTCGCCACACATTTTCTATAATTAGCTATTGTAAACAAACCAACACCTTCCATTTCAACGCAAAGTGCTCCTTTGTCCCGATAATCCATGACTTGTCCCCACGTTTCTCTATAACCTGCATCCGTTGTCCAATGAATTCCCCTCTTGTATGGTATTTCAGCACTTGTTATCATTTCTTCAATCTCGTTCGTTAAATCTTTCGATGAACGAATTATCTCATAATCATATCCGTACAATCTTGCTACTGCAGTATCATTAAAAGCGCCGTCCGTAAGAATAATCTCTCCCGAAACTAATTCTGGTTGCAAGCCTCCGGCATATCCAACATGAATTAATTCTTTAACGCCTCCGGCGATTAAATCCTCTGCTTGTGTGGCTATTGCAGGCGAGCACATATGCCCTTTTATAAAACCGATGTTGTCATTTTTATTAAACACATACAGTTTCCCACCTAATGGATATCTATATTCTCCTACATTTCTTGACACCATTTCATCAAAAATATCATCAGCAAGAAGATATACTCTATCTGGTATTTTGATTTTATCGATATTGAATCCAGCATTTTTTAATTCTACTCTGACAAGTTTCTTAGGGTCTGTTAATACATCATTTCTATCCATTATCATTCACCTCATCCTTAAAATTACTGTTATTTCAAGATACATATCAAGTTCTCACAATTATTTCTAAATAGGTATTTTGTAATAATAAGCACTACTTTTATTTTGTAAAACAGCACATAATATTCATAATTTCTTTTGGGCAACAAACACGCCCGTGCTCTTACTAATAAAAAAGGGGGTACTTTCTGTCACTCTATCTTTTAGGAACTTAACACTGGCTTCTTTATTTTTTCTCATAACTTTTTCAATTTCCGGAAGAGAACATAAATAGTCATAGATTGCTCTCTAGTCAGGAATCAACAAATTATTATTGTGATAAAACATTGTAACATCAGAGAAAAATTCATCAAGTTGTTCTTTTCCATTTTCTAAAATAAAACCTCTTGAAAACCACTCTGGTGCCTTCACATTTTTGTCATACTCGTATGCCAGTTCGAATATTTCTTTCATATGGTTTTTACCGATTGTTGATGCAATAAATTTCCCATCATCTGTTAACATAGCATTTACAGCACCAAGCAGTAATTTTCTATTAATGATACGAAAGGACTTCTTAATATGAAAGGTTATAAAATCCCGCATACCATTAAAACCAGTAAATTAAAACTTATGCGCATTCAAAAGGATATAAAACAATCCGAACTTGCAGAACGTTCCGGTGTACCTTTAAAATGTATCGGTAACTTCTATTTCCTTTTACCACTATGATAGGCATCATATATGCGATGATTTCCATCGATTATAACAATATGTATTAAACGGCTTGTAAGGTTAAGACATGGCGTACAGACCGTTTGACTTTGTAAACGTGTGGCGGGTATGCCGATATTTTGTAACACTTTTATAATGCAAAATCATTATAAATAC
>JAQXLK010000352.1 GCA_029012085.1 Clostridiales bacterium | reverse complement strand
TGGAACATCTAATACAGCAAGTTCATCCACAGATATGGAAACAATATAAAACTTTGCACTCTCATAATCACATATAAGCGTAAGTGCTTGGCTCGGTTCGGTTCCCATATAGAATCCTTCTCCGAAATCACACTGTTTGCGGCTCTTTGGTGCAATGTTTCCTTCTATTCCGGATTTGGAACCGTGATACAGTAGCACTCTCCCCTTTCCAAGTTCAATGCTTCCAGAAGCTGTTTCTATCTTCTCTAAAACCATATCGTATACCGGAACATCATACTCTTTGCACAAATCATATATTTTATCTTGCGCAAGTTTATTTGGTAACGCACGACCGTTCTCCCAACGGTTTACAGTTGCAAACGTTACATTCAATAGTTCTGCAAATTCAGTTTGGTTCATATTCATATGTGAGCGTATTTTCTTGATTAAATCTTGCATAATATCATCTCCATGTCGCGTTACAGCTTATAACATATGTTCTAATACAAATTATATACAATGTTATACAATAAGTCAATTTGTATATTAAAGCATTCCTTGAAAAAATATGGCACAATGTGTTGACTGCAGGGACCTGTAGTCATGCTGCAAGGCATAAAAGAAAAGGCACAGACTTACAGAACATTGTCCTGCAAACCCGTGCCTTGCTGGCGAGTCAGCCTAGCACGACTACCTCCTCCAGTAAACATATTGAATATTTTTGACGCAAGCGACAATTTTCTTCAATGTCAACTCTTCTCTTGTCTTCTTAGTAACATATTTTTATGTATAGTAACATCTCTCATGTTGCTTTGCTCTATTTTATATTACTTCAGATTTTTTCTGTATTTCAAACAAAACACTTTTTTCCTTAACCCCTAATAAAACCGTTGTTATCAAAATTTCCTCTTGCTTCTTCCGTCAAAAGTGGATAATATGAATTCATGGAATGGGTTTTGTGTCATGTACAGCCATATGGCTCAAGCGGGTAACTCGTTTCATTTTAAGAAACGGGTTTTGTGCTGAGTAAAGTCTTCGGATCGGAAAAGGTTGCTCGTTTCTTTTTTATTTAAATTATTCAGAAAAAAGGAATTCGCCAAAAAGCAACTTGCTGCCGTGGCAGATGAATAAAACTTTTATCATTGTTTTGTTTCTCCATGTTTTGCCCGGAAATGTCCCGTTTTGCAAGGTATTCCGGTGTTATGGTTAAATTGTTGTTCACTTGTCAACTAGGCAAATTATAGCATAATTTAGCAAGTTGTGACTACCTGTTAGTAGTAGAAATAGTAGTAAAAGGAGAATTCTTACTACTAAGGATTTTTTCTTCTTTCCACACTTCTCTTCTAATATTACTTCCATCTGGATATTGCTCTAAACATTGATTTAGCGCTTGATAATAGTCTATATAATAACACTCTCTCGAAGCCATTAATTGTGTATCCCTGCAATAGTCTACATACTTGAACTCTATCGGTTCAAGCACACGTACTTCTATTCTTTTATACTTATCATTTAATGCTTCTATAATTTTATTATTCTTTAATTCACCTTTTCTCAGCTTAACAAAATGCGCTTCTTTACCGATTAAAAATCTTGAATAAATATTAACTGCTCTTCCAACATACGCACAATATTCAGTTCCTTTAATAATATCAATCGCAAAAATACCATAAATACCTCTGTTCTTCGAGCCATCAATAATTCCAGCATCAAATATAATCTTATTATCCTCAAGGCTGTTTATCCATTTTAATGTTTGATTTGAATTTGCCATAATTATCCTCGTTCCTACTCTCACTTTATTTATTCAACTCAGCCCAGAAAGTTGCCTTCATTTTATACGCTCTCACAGATATAAACTCACTAACTTTATTATTTTTCAAGAAGCCTACCTTAAAATTTTCGGCCGTCATACCCGAAAATCTTGCCACAAAATCCCAAAACTCCTCGGTACATATTCCCTTTCCTACACATGATGCTGCATAATCTTGAAATTCTTTATTAGTCATAACCAAACTGGATGAGCAAACCTCTCCAAATTGATTCTTATAAGATAACGAAAAGGCATAATCTGATTCTTTTCTAATGATTTTGTATATACATTGTTCTGGTATTATTTTTTTTTCAGAACTCAATACAACAATATCTTTACATGGTGCAATTTCTACTGAAAAAATCTCCGAACCAAATGTTCTATCTACATGTGCCGCATAATTATCATCCTTCAGCTGAATTCTATCGTTCTTAAAATAAATATTTAATATGTATAATGCACCTAACGCTCGAACTAGTGTATACAATGTTGCCTTACTGATATTCTTCACTCGGTCATGCTTTATTGCATTATATGTAGAATAATAATCTTCTTCGGACTTATTCTTATAATCAAATGGAAAAAAGCTCTTCATCTCATCGAAGTGGAAAAATGGAGAAATAACAACCACCTTTTTCTTTGATATATTCCAGCTCTGTTCCATCCACTTAAAGCATTCACCCGGATTATCTGGTTCCACCTCATTTTCTATTCTATAAATATCCTTTGCAATAGATTCTATTTCTACTAGACATCTAACAATCAAATCTGCAATATCAAGCGAATATACATTCTTTTGCTCATCACAAAAATATATAGCAGATGCTAACTCTTGTATCTCTTTTTCTATTCTTTTATATACTGGGAAATATATAGAAACATTATTTCTTACACCCATCCAAACAACACCTTCCTATTCTACATCATTCTAAATCTATCCTATCTGAATATTCTTGTGCGGCAGAGCCGCCAGTCCGGTTTGAGCAGAGCCACCATTCCTGAAGCGAGAGCCATCAGAAATGTTATGCCGCGAAAGGCTCTTTATATGAGTAGGCATATGGTAAGCTTGTACGCTTAGGCAAACATGCCCACCGGGACAGGCTTGCCGCTTTGCCGTAAATACATATGCCGTGGAGGCTCATGTCAAGAGCACTGTGGACTAATGTTTCTGATGGCAATTCCAGGTGGCTCTGTGTTGCCGGAATGGTGGCTCTCAAACTCCGGACAGGTGGCTCAATGGGAGCCGGAATACTCACTATCATTTTTTTACACAAGTACGACAAGCAACTCTTACTCACAATACTACCACTAGTTACTTTTCGCTACTTAACATATTATATCGTCACCATTATCATTTTTCCATAGAAAAAACGCCCCAGTATAACCGGAGCGTCTCTGCCGAGTAGCATGCTACACTACTTTAAACATTTTCTGCGATACCGCTTTAGTATCGTTTTTCTTTTCAATCTCTGCCTGCGCCTTTCGGAACTCTTCCATTCGTTTCAATTCTTCCTCGGCATCATCAAAGCCGATATGTGTGTACACATTCATTGTGACTGATATATCCGAATGCCCCATGAGGTACTGCAGTGTCTTGGGGTTCATTCCCGATTTCGCCATATTGGAACAATAGGTGTGTCGGCACACATGAGGCGTGATGTTCGGCATCTGCACCCGGTAGATGTCATTGTATCTGCCGACCATATGATTGAATCGATGCTGCCAATGCATTGCCACAAGTGGCATATCATTCTCATCGTAGAAAAGGAATCCGCTATAGCCATCAATCACCTTTTCGACCTTGGGAGGTACTCTGTCCTCAATGATTGCCTGAAACATCTGTGCCACATCCTCCGTGATAGGGAGTTTCCTTGTTCCAGCATCCGTCTTTGTAGTTTCTATGATATACCTCATATCCGATGTCCTTTGTAGCTGATGGTCGATATTAACGATTCGCTTCTCCAAATCAATGTCTTTCAGTGTCAGACCACAGAACTCCGAAATACGCATTCCCGTATGAAAGAGTATGTATACCACTTCGTAGTACTTACAATAAACCACATCGTCATGCACAAACTTTAGGAACTTTCTCATCTGGTCTTTGGAAATCGCTTCCCTCGTAACCGAATCGTTTACCAGCACCCCGGCAAGCTGAAATCCGAATGGATTTTTCACTATAATATCGTCATCCACCGCCATCTGAAAGGCAGGTCTTAAAACTCCTCTGATTGTGTGAATGGAACTGTAACGTTTCTTATCGTCCTGTTGTAATTTGATAAGGAACAGCTTTGCATCTGATGTTTTCACACTTCGGATTGTCTTCTTGCCGAAAGGCTCTTTGGCAAGCACTCTTTGCACTGTGACATATCCCTGCTTGG
>JAQXLK010000351.1 GCA_029012085.1 Clostridiales bacterium | reverse complement strand
TGTTTCCTTACCTTTGTTTATTACATATTGGAGAGTTTCGTTGTTGTCAACAGTAGGTTTAGTATTCGCCATAAGAACAACAGTAGTATAACCACCTTTTGCAGCGGCTTTTGCCCCTGTATAAATGTCTTCTTTATAGGTAAATCCAGGATCACGAAAATGAACGTGAACATCTACAAGACCTGGAATAATCATCATATTGTCTGCATTGATAATTTCTAAATTATTTCGTTCATTGGCTGAGAGGTCGAATTCTGTAATAGATGAATCAATTTTTATAATTTTATCATCTTTAATCAGAATATCAAAAGTACCTTCTCGTCTGGATTTTGGATCAATCATATATCCATTTTTTATTAGCAGCATAGTATAAATCTCCTTCCTGTTTATAAAATTAATAGGTAATTGGAAAAATCTTTCTGTTAAAAAATTAGTAGATAATAGCAAGTTACATAATTATTATTAAAATAATAGGATTAGGGTGTCCATTGATACTCTAATCCTACTTTAATCATACAATATTGATATCAGTGCTGAAAATTTTTTTGCAATTTACTCGTATCAATACACAGCTTCAGATAACGTGTGTACAGTAACAATAACTCTTTTTGTAAGAGCATCTGTTTAGTCATGTGAACAGTAAACTTTATAATATATAAAAGTAAAATAGATTACATCTGTTCAGGACACTGAATACCTAATAAGTCGAGTGCATCCTTTAATGTATTCTTTGTTAAATAAACAAGTTTTACTCTTGCATTTCTTACTACATCATCTTCAACGTTAATACGACATGCATTGTAAAAACGTGAGAAGGACTGAGCCACATCCATAGCAAAACGTGCAATGATACATGGTTCATATTTTTCGGCAGCATCTAAAACTACCTGAGGAAAACGACTGATTTCTTTCAGAAGTGCAATGGCTTCTTCATCTAAGAGTTTGCTGTAGTCAATTTCAGCATCCGGATTAAAATCAGTAACGTTACGTAAAATACTAGCACAGCGAACATAGGTATATTGTACATATGGACCGGTTTCGCCATCAAAGTTTAATACTTTATCCCATTTAAAGGATACATCTTTAATTCTCTGGTTATATAAGTCATGAAAGAGAATTGCACCAACACCAACAATTTTAGCAACCTCATCCTTGTCTTCTAAAGAAGGATTTTTTTCTTCAATAGTAGCTTTTACTTTTTCGATTGCTTCTTTTAAAATATCCTCGGCATAAATAATGTTACCACTTCTTGTAGAAAGTTTCGCTCCTTCTAAGCTTACAAGACCATAAGGAATATGAACTAAGGAATCTTTTGCCCATTCATTTCCTAATAATTCAACTACTTTAAATACCTGTGCAAAATGAAGCTTTTGTTCCTGTCCAGTAACATAAAGACATTTTTCAAAGTTCCAGCGTTCTTTTCGATAGAAAATTGCTGCAAGATCACGAGTTGCATAGATGGAACTTCCATCTTTCTTCATGATAAGACAAGGAGCCATATTGTATTCTTCTAAATCAACAATCTGTGCACCTTCGCTTTCTTTTAGAAGATTTGCATCTTGTAAACGTTTAACCACGTCAGCTGTTTTATCACGATAAAAGCTTTCACCAAGATAGTGATCAAATTCCATACCAAGTAATTCATAAGTTCCTTTGTATTCTTTCAAACTGATATCTACAAACCACTGCCAGATTTCTAAAGCTTCCTCGTTACCCTGTTCCATTTTTGTAAACCAACCACGTGCTTCATCATTTAAAGAATCATCCTTTTCTGCTTCTTCGTGGAATTTAACATAGAGACGCATAAGTTCTGCAACGCCATCCTTTTCTACTGCTTCTTTACTTCCCCATGCCTTATAGGCAACAATTAACTTACCAAACTGGGTTCCCCAGTCTCCTAAATGATTAATACGTTCTACTTTATAACCTAATTTACTAAATATTTTATAAAGAGAGTTACCAATGATAGTAGTACGAAGATGTCCTACATGGAAATTCTTGGCAACGTTAGGAGAGGAGTAGTCAATACAGATTGTTTTACCGTTACCAACGGTAGAAGCGCCAAAGTTATCCACACTTGCATTTTCCATCATTGATTTAACAAACATTTCTTTCTTGAGAAAAAAATTAAGATATGCACCCTTTACTTCAAGTCGGTCAATAATATCCACATTGCCAATCTTTTCTGCAATGTCAGCAGCAATCATAGGTGGTGCTTTTCTTAATGTTTTTGCTAACTGGAAACATGGAAATGCGTAATCACCCATGTCAGCTTTTGGTGGTATCTCTAAAATATTTGCTACAGTTTCTTTGTCAAGTTCTGCAGCATTTGAAATGAGTTCAATAATCTGGTTTTTCATAGTAGCCTCCTAGTATAAGTTAATTATCGCTATTTAATTTGGTAGTCTATTAGTACTTTCAAAAATTCAGAAGTATATCTATTTTTTTATTGGAAATGAAAATCTTACATTTGTTCCCGAAATTAAGTCGCCTGTAATCTGCAGTTTACCATCTAATTGATAAATCGTTTCATAAAGCTTATGAAGTCCACTAGACCAATTGGAACAGTCTAAATAATCTTCAGGAATTCCAACGCCATTGTCATTTATATACACATCAATTAGACGACTGCTTATAAAAACTTTTGCAGTCACTTTATTAGCATTGGAATGTTTAAATACATTATCAAATACTTCTTTTATCATATCGACTAATCGGAAAGTTATGACGGATGGTAATTGAATGTCATGTTCCGTGCAGTCGCAGGTTGCATCAATTATACATTCCGGATGTGAAGTTCGATAGGAATCAATCAGTTTATTAATCTGATCCCAGATAGGCTGTTTAATATCAATATTATAATTCAAACTATCTAATATAGTATCAATAGAGTCTAATATAGCATTTGATGAATTGTGTAATTCCTCTAACGTAATTTTAGCTCTTGCTATATCAGAGTGAAGCAGCCACTTTAATACATCCATTTTGTTTAGATTTGTAATAAGCTCTTGTTTTACATTTTGATCGAGAGTAGATGCTATATGATAGTGTTCATAATCTTCTAACATCAGCAGATTATATCCGTGATGAGAGATAGATTCTTCTTTCGTTGTTTCAATAAATTCAATGGCATCGTCTTCTGCAGGTAGAGGATGATCCTCTTGTTTATTACCTACTAAAACAGTATGAATACATTTACCTGCCTTTAATAACATTTCTACCTGTTCTTTGTAAAAGGTAATATCTTGTTCCAGCTCTGCAATCCGATTCTCTAAGCGTTGTTTTGCATCTTTTAAATCCTGAAGCTGTTTTTCAATCTGTCTGCCACGGTTAATTGTTGAATTGCTTTCATCAATATTAATGGGTGAAAAAACGTTACGCCTATTGTCCAAGTGGCAGGAATACAAATCTCTTGTTTTTTCCAAGGTTTCGATTTGTACATCCAATTCAAAGAGTTCTGTCTTAAGTTCTTGTACCAATTCCAAATTATTCAGGTAGATACGGTTAAAGTAATCCAGAGTCTTTGAATTCGCTTCTTCTATGATATTAAGTGGGTTCATTTCCTCATTTGTCATGTGAAGTCCTCTTTAGAAATAATAGTCATCATCCCGTCGATGATTTCTGCGTTGTCTTCGGTAAATTCGTCTTCGGCGACCTCTTCTGTAATTTCGTACAATGGCTGCAAAAATTATATAAAGAATAAAAACAATAGCCAGGGCACCAATGATATATAAAAGTATTAATCCAATTTTACAAAGTACTTTTACTACGGTAGATTTTGAGTTATCGTTTTCTGTATTCTGTCCCATTTTAGAAGATGGAAGGGGAGTGGAACTGGTGATTGGTGTAGAACCAATCTGTTCATCATTGTAGGTAAATGTAATTTCACCTAGAACATTGTCTTGTGCAGTATCATAAAGATTTACGTTTCGCACAATCTGGGTAGTATCCATGTTCTTATTAATAAGGATGGGATAATTTTTATCTACTTCCAAATCAATCATATCGTGATTAAGGCTTGTATAGTAATTATCTAAAATACTGTTTATTTCTTCGGATTCAACCTCTTCTGAATCAAATGAAAAATCTGCCAACGGATAATAATAAGTATAATTATTGTAACAGTAATTATATAGTGCACGGGTATCTGTATAGGCGCGCTTGCTTCCGTCACAGTCCAGCACAATACAAATGAGCTCAAGACCATCCTTTTTGGCATAGGTCATAAGGGTGTTGTTTGCTTTCATTGTATAACCCGTTTTACCGCCTTCACAATATTCGTAATAAACGGATTCAGCCGGATTAATCATTTTATTACCATTCCAAAGAGGACGTGTTTCATCTGCTAAGTTAGTTTCCGGTACCGTATAACTCAAAGTTCCGGCTAATTCCCGAAACTGGTCATACTCTAGTGCTTTTTTAGTAATCAATGCCATATCATAGGCGGTTGTATAGTGATTATCATCATGAAGACCATTTGGTGTGACAAAATGCGTATTCTCACAACCAAGCTCTGCAGCTTTATCGTTCATCATTTTTGCAAAATTATCAATATCGCCACCTACATATTCTGCAATGGCATATGCACATTCGTTAGCTGATTTTACCATAGTGGCATACATCAAATCACCTATGGTTACCTTTTCACCAACATCCAGTCCAATCAGGGTACTGTCACGTTCTACACCCCAAATTGCATTTTCTGTCATAGTGATGGTTTCATTAAAATCTACACCAGCCTCAATCGCAAGCAGTACGGTCATAATTTTCGTAATACTGGCAGGATATTTTTTATCCCGGGAATTCTTTTCATAAAGAATCTGACCGGTAGATGCATCCATAACAATCGCTGCATTTGAAACTAAATCAGGTTGTCTGGCAGGGTCATCCGGATATTCGGTTGTCTCAGGATGTTCTGTTGTAGCCTCTTCGCTGCCTTCCAAACCGGTTGCATGAACAGGAACGACACAGATAAACAATAGTAGAAATGCCAGTAAAATGGCACCTGTTTTTTTCATGTAATGTACTCCTTTAACCAATAAACATAATTAAATCCATTTTATTATATCTAAAAGGGGGTGTCAACCTTTCGGGCAGAAAAGTGTTACTTTTCCGTAACAATTTGACTATGGTAAGAAATGTGATATGATAACGGAAGTTGAAAATTTTAGAAAAGGGGACAAAGAATATGAGACTTAGAAATGTACCGGGTTCAAGAGATACGATTGCAGAGAGCCAGTTTACTATAAAGAATGAGACAGAATGTAAGGGAAAGTGGAATGAGATATTTGGAAATGACAATCCCATTTTTATAGAGGTGGGGATGGGAAAGGGCCAGTTTATTATGACATTAGCCCAGCAAAATCCGGATATTAATTATGTGGGAATAGAAAAGTATTCGTCTGTTTTAGTAAGAGCCATTGAAAAACAGGAAGAGCTTAACCTGCCAAATCTTTATTTTATACGTATGGAAGCAGAGTATATTGCAGATGTATTTGCAACGGAAGAGGTGAGTGGTATTTATCTTAATTTTTCTGACCCATGGCCAAAGGACCGTCATGCAAAGAGACGTCTGACTTCTGTGCAGTTCTTAGAACGGTATGAACAGATTTTGAAAAAAGAGGGTCATGTAATCTTTAAAACAGATAACAGGGATTTGTTTGATTTTTCACTAGAGCAGGTAGAGGAGGCGGAACACTGGAAGCTGTTAAATCATACCTTTGATTTGCACCATTCGGAATATGTGGAAGGAAATGTTATGACGGAGTATGAAACCCGTTTTGTGGAGAAAGGAAATGCTATCTGCAGGATGGAGATTATGCAGGAATTTTAGACGAGAGTAATAACATTGGATGATTTGTTTCAATAGGGAAACATTTTCCACTCCTTTGCATACCCTAATATGAGGAAACGTTTTCAGTCCCATATTAGGGTATAAAGGAGAAAAGAATGAAAAAAATAGGTTTGCATCTTTCCGGAAAACTATACGAAGTAAAAAAACAGTATCCTGCAGTGAAGGAATTTGGAAAGAGGATGGATTCCGTAAAAAGTGAATTGAATAAAAACGGTGAAAAAATAAAATAAATGTGAATTGCAAACTCTATGATTCAAGGGAATGACGGAATTCCTGAATCTCTTCATAGGTGATATCCAAAGAATCGTGAATCGTTTGGTCATCATAACCTTTATCAATCATGCGCTTAATGATTACGCAATTAAGATCTTTCTGTGCTTCTGAATATGCTTGTGAATAGGCCTCTTTGTAAGCTTCCTGATAAATTTTGTTATACATATGATATGTACCTCCTTTGTATTGTACTTGTATAGCAAGTATAACAAAGGAGGTGTCCCGAAAGTGGGACAATAGAGAAAAATACTTATAGTGAGTTACTGTTCAGCCCCTAGCCAGAAAGCCTTACTCGTAACCATATTCTATTTTACAAAAACACCTTAAAGTCCTTGAAAAATGGCACTTTTTTGCCATTTTTTTGTTGCATTTTATAGTGTTATGTGTTATAATAAACACA
>JAQXLK010000350.1 GCA_029012085.1 Clostridiales bacterium | reverse complement strand
ACAGCAAGCCCGATACCCTTATCACTATAATTTACCAAATCATCCAGCGATACCTCAAAATAATCTGCTATCAGTTTGCATTTTTCAATATCCGGAATCGATTCTCCCGTTTCATATTTGGATAACGTCTGCCGGCTGATTCCCAGCTTCTCTGCCAGCTCCTCCTGGGATAAATGATTCATTTTTCTAAGGGAAATCAAATTATCTTTAAACATTTTACTTCTCCTTTTTTATTCCTAATACACACCATCTGATTACCGGAATTCTTGATACAATCTCATAAATAAGAATTCCGCCGACAAATGCTGCAATCAATGTAAGACCATATATGACAATTCCCGGCATGTTAGTATATGTAACCAATGTATAAGCCGTTGCTGACAATGCTAAATAGTGGAATACATATAAACCAAAACTCTTCTTCGTCATAAATGCTGCAAATGCATTTGTCTTATCCCACCAGTGCTTTGCCCCACCAAGAATGGCAAGACATGCAATCCATGCATAAGCAATTGCTAAAGGACAATTGACAACAGGAGACATTGCATAATTTTCTCCATAATATACTACCGTATATACCACACCAAGAACCACCGCTGCTGCAAGAAGAGGAACACAGTATTTCGCTAACCGTTCGATAACAGAGTCATGTGAAAACACATAGTATCCCAATAAGAAACAAAACCCATAAATACCACACCGATAAACAACAATCATCGGTGTATTCAGAATTTGTGCAGAGCCCCAGACAAGTACTCCTAACAACAAAAGTACAACTATGTTTGTTTTTTCTGCAAACTTTTCAAGTCTCCCCTTTTCTATTTTACGTACCAAAAGCAGTAACACCGAAAATAACCACATCAACTGAATAGTCCATAATACACCTGTTCCAGAAAGTATCATAATTAAAAACAGTACTGGTTTCGGTACGACATCCGGAATATTAGAGAATGCATCACTAATTGCCATGTTGAAATAGCCCTGAATCCATTGAAATACGAAAAGACCAATGGTTGAAGGAACCAACAATTTTCTGGTTCTTGCTTTAAAAAATTCTTTTCCACTGTGACCATCCAGATAAAACTTGGCACACATGCCACTAATGATAAACAAAATAACCATAAACCACGGATATAGTAGGTACTGTACAACATCCTGTCCATGAAAAGATGTTATCGACCCAATAATCCCCTCTGTCGTAATGCTGTTAAAAATGTAAATCACATGATAGATGACAACCAAAATAACCGTTGCCCAGCGAATATTGTCAATGTAATACCTTCTCATACTTTTACCACCTTTGCTATGATTTTTAACATATTATAGCAAGGGAATAATAGTGAGTCTACCAACCATTTTTAACAGATTCTATCTATTTTTGTTAAAAAACATAGCAACTCCCAGAGTACGAAACGTTTTATAGCAAAAGACCTTTTTTTTATTACAATCTTTTTATCCTCGAAAAAAAAAGAATTCTCTAAAACTTAAAATCAGGACATGCAACTGCAATTACCATAAACATCAATGCAAAAAAGATTGCCCATATTACCATTGTTTGCACTATTCCCATTTCTTTATGCACTTCTTTCAATTTATCCTGTCTGTAACCTATTCCTATACTGCCACAAAATAACCCGCCAAATAATCCTATCATATACAGTTTCCACTGAAGAGTATATGCAAGTAAAATAATACTTACCACTCCTCCTATAATCATAAGCGGCTTTCTTTTTTGTTTTTCTACAAGTAGTGTTGCCCCAAACCATATTAAACATAATATGGTTCCTATATAAAATATTGGTTCTGACATATGTACTTCTCCTCTTTATCTAACGTCACTGCGCATTGCAAGCAGAAAATTCATACGTCAACAGTACATCTTCCCCAATTTGTTCCATGGATACTAGTGTGCAGCTCATCGCCTCCGTAGCAAGCTCCACACCTTCACCACCAACCGGTGTATAAAAACCTGCACCGCCAAAGAATTTTGGTGCCACATAGGCTTCCACCCGGTTCACAATCCCAGCCTGTAAGGCGGCATAATTCAAGGTAGAACCGCCCTCTAAAAGAATTCCATCAATCGTTTTTTCTCCAAGCTTTTTCATCAAATCCCGTAAGTCCAGGCGGCCATCTGTCTCTTCTACTACCAGCACCTCCACCCCTGACTGTTCCAGTTCTGCTTTCTGTTCATTCCAAAAACGAGTATATTCCGCATGGGGTGCTATGGTTGCAACAATTGTTGGAACTTCCTTCGCTGTTGTTACCACATTGCTGGACAAGGGTATCCGAAGCTTTGAATCACAGATAATCCGAATCGGATTACGCCCGCCTTCTATCCGGCAGGTCAATCTTGGATCATCATTTAAAACAGTTCCGATTCCCACCATAATGGCCTTTAATGCATTTCTGGTTTCCTGTACTCTTGCTCTGGATTTCTCCCCTGATACCCACCGGGAATGCCCGGTTCTGGTGGCAATCTTACCATCTAGTGTCATAGCGTATTTCATCAACACATAAGGTGTTTTCGTCGTAATATAATGGAAAAAGACCGGATTTAAGGCATCACATTCCTCTTTCAGAAATTCCGTTACCACTTCAATCCCTGCATCCCTCAATATCTGAATACCTTTTCCTGCAACCAGTTCGTTTGGGTCATTCGATCCCACATACACCTTGGTGATTCCATGCACTATAATCGCCTGCGTACAAGGCGGCTGTTTGCCATGATGACAGCAAGGCTCTAAGGTCACATACATTTCTGCCCCCTTAGCATCCTCCTTATTTTTCAAATTTTTAAAGGCATTCCGTTCTGCATGCAAATCACCATACACCATGTGATAACCTTCACTGATAATTTCGCCATCTTTTACAATTACAGCCCCCACTAAGGGATTTGGATTTACTTTACCGGTTCCAAGTTTTGCAAGTTCGATTGCCCGCCGCATATACTTTTCATTTTCTAACATGTTTTCACCTCAAGAATAAGATACAGACCAGACGCCCGAATATAGCAAGTATCTGGAAATCACTATTACTAAAGCGTAAATTTGGAGAGTACCTCCTCTAACTCATTGACAATCTCTCCATTCGTCTGACTGCTCTCATTTACTACATTCATTTTATCACTGATATTCTCTGCATTATTTGTCACATCAGTAATGCTTGCCGTCTCTTCTTCCACAACTGCCATAATCTGGCTGATATCATCCTCAATCTCTGACAGTTCATTATTAAGGTTTTGTGACAATTGGCTAAATTGTTCCATCTGCTCCATAAATCCAAGGGCATCTGCACTATAATCCTCACCAACAGTAACCATTTTCTCATAATCATTCTGTATATCATTCTGCATAAATGTAATCATATCCTTTGCTGCATCAGAAAGACCATTCACCGCATCAATCGTAAACTGATTAATCTCTACAATTGCCTGTGCCGTCTGAGTTGTCTCTTCTGCCAGTTTACCAATCTCATCCGCCACAACCGCAAAACCCTTTCCGCCTTCTCCTGCTCTTGCAGCTTCAATACTGGCATTTAACGCAAGCAGCTGTGTCTGCTCCGAAATCGCCAAAATCGCATCTGTCAGTTTCACAATATGTTCAACCTTTCTCACTTCCTCAATCTGATTGCTTACATCTGCTGCAATACGTCCGGTAAGCTCCATGGCTCGATTTTTCATTCTTTGATTATTTTCTTTTACCTCGTCGGCATGCTTCCTAATACGAAACGCATGATCCACATTCTCCCTTGCCTGCCTATATACCTTTCCGGATAAATCCTGTGCATTTCCTGATGCTGTTGCAATTCCTGTAATTGCCTGAGTTGTCTCATTCATTGCCTCTGTCATATCCGACAAAGAATTCGTAATCGTATTAAGCTCCTCCACTGTCATAGCAACCTGTTCATGAATATTACCATTTGCTTCCCTAAGTCTGCTTTCATTGTCTTTTACTGACTGCATCATATCTCTAAGTTTTGAAATAAACAGATTAAAATTACCTGCAACCTCTCCTATCTCATCCTCACTGGATACAATAATCTCCTGTGTCAAATCTCCATCGCTATTAGCAAGTTCGTCCATTTTTTTATTAATCTTTCCCACATTTTCTGCTATCAATCTGCCAATAACGAAAGAAATAACCACACTTATCATGATACAGATGATTTCCGCCAAAATAAGCTTACGAAGCACCGTGTTAATCTGCGCATTAATATTATCTACCGTACAATCCACACCTACAATCCCGACAACATTGTCACCCACGTAAATTGGTGCAAACCCACTATAATAACTGCCCCAACGGTCACTCGTAATCTCGTCATCTAAAACAGCATTTCCAGCTAGTGCTTCTTCAATCTTATCATAAGATTCATATTCTTCACCAATCGGAGCCGCCTCTTCTGTATCGGCATCCACAACAAACTCAACCGTTCCATCTTCTCTGTGCCGCATCGTGTATATATAGTCAATATTCTCATCAATTAAGAATGCCTGCAATTGAGTCACTACTGCCTTATATTCTGCAGTATCCTCTTCACCTTCCTTAAGTGCTACAATGACTTCTCCATCTACCATCTGCGCTGCAGTTTGTGCCACCGCAAGTGTATTAGCGCGGCTTGTCTTTAGCATATTATTCTTCATTTGCTTGATACTGACTATACTGATAATGACACTAATCAAAACTGCAGTAAAAAATGTTGCACCTGCTATCTTTGTACTTAACCGTTTTCCTATCCTTTGCTTGCCTAATCTACCCATTTGAACACCTTCTCCTTAACTATAAAATTCACTCATCATCTGTAAAACTCTTTTTCTTCTGTTATAGCACAAAATAGCTGATTAATAAAGGTTTATTGCAGTATTTATTGCTGATTTATTTTCTATTTTTTTCAAGTCCCATTCGCTTTAATTCGTTAACAATATCCTCTCTAATTACTACTTTCATCCATCTTCTTTAAATAATATTAATTACTATCTTAACTATTTATACATTGAGCATCAACCATTCGTTCGTTGAAAACACTTCATCGACCTAAAGAAAACTAACGTCACCACCATGGTACATCCTTCTACCAGCACCATTACCCACCAGATACTGTTTGCTCCAAAAAATACCGGTAGCACTAGTACAAACAGTATACTTAGCAAAAAACCACGAAGCAGACTGACTGTCATGGCATACTTTGGTTTCACCATAGCCTGGAAAAAGATCGAACCATACACATTTACCATTGCCAAAAACAAAGATAAGAAATAAATCCGCACTGCCCCAATTCCCTCTTTCACGACCTCTGGTGACGGGTCTACAAACAAATGTACCAAAAGATTTGTTTTTCCAAAAATAAAACCATACATCAAAATCGTAATTCCGGTAATAGTCAAAAAGCCTATACCTGTGAAACGTTTAATCCGTTTAAAATTACCAGCTCCCAGATTATAGGATACTAATGGTTGCATGGCATTTCCCGCTGCATTTAAGAATGAGTTGGTTATAATTAAAATGTTAGAAATAATACTGTAAATAACCAGCCCATAATCCTCAAAATACCTTATAATCTGCTGATTAAACACAAACATCACGATTCCCCATGCCACTTCATTGAAACATGATGAAGCACCATTTTTGAGCACCTTGCCCATACAGCTTATATTAATGGATTTCCATTCAAAATGCAGATGATTTTTCTTTGTAAACAAGTGACTGAAACCAATGCACATATTTACTGCATTTCCAATGATGGTTGCAGCAATTGCCCCTGCCATTCCAAAATGACACTGATATATAAAAATATAATCCAAAATCACATTCAGGCTGCACCCAGCCACAGTTCCCGCCATTGCACATTTCGGTGACTCATCGTTTCTGACAAAGGAAATGATAACCGGCTGCAAAATCAGTATCCCGCCACAGGCAAAAAAAATACTTCCGTACGCCCTGGCATATTCAATATTACTCTCACCTACACCCAACAAACTGTAAATGGACTCCTGTGCCAAAAATGGAATGACACTGGCTATAATACCAACGACAACTGCCACAAACACAGTCGTAGTAAATATATGCTTTTGCTCTTCCTCATCCTGATTCCCCTTTGCTACAGACAGTAAAACCGAACCACCCACACCAAACAGATATCCGGCTCCAAAATAAAGGGAAAATACCGGTAACAACAGATTCAGGGCAACCAGCGCCTCCTCGCCGATTCCCCTTCCAATCATCAAAGTATCTGTTAAAATATACACTGCATTAAACACCATGGCACACAGTGTTGGCAGTAAATATTTCCGATATAGTGTTGATTCTTTATCTTTTCCTAAATCCATAATCTTTCCTCTCTGATGCAACATTTCGTAACAAACTGTTCCAATCATAGTTGGCAAGCTATTCGATAGTGCTATTCTAACACACTTTTCCTTAAAATCAAACGAAAGAAAGTGCCCAAATTACAAATAAAACAAGATTAACGACAAAAGGCAGCCCGCTTTGGACTGCCTTATACATAATCACGCCATTTAAGTAAATATATCATGTTGGTAATAAACATTTGTAACTATACCTACATCTGTCGCAACGCATCAATCGGCCGCATATTGGCTGCCTTCCATGCCGGGTACAGACCAAACACCATACCAATCAACATCGAAAAACCAATCGCAATAAATACCACATCCGCAGAAATTACTGCTGAAATAGATGTCATAAAATGATTGATTCCAAATACAGTAAGACATGACAACAGCAGCCCAATCAGACATCCGGTCACACTTACAAGCAACGCTTCTATCAGAAACTGCATCATAATATTCTTTTTTCTGGCACCAATTGCCTTGTGAATTCCGATTTCTCTTGTACGCTCAGTGACAGAAACCAGCATGATATTCATAATACCAATACCACCAACTAATAAAGAAATCGCAGCAATGCCGCCTAACATCAACTTCATGGTATCCGTCACACTGGTCATTGCTTCCATAACGGAGGATGCATTGACAACTGAAAAGGAATCGGTATCTCCCAGCCGCTTGTAAAGATAAGCTGTCATCTCTGCCTCTACTTTATCCATGCTTTTCTCGTCCGCCGAAGATGCATAAAAGCTTGTGATTTCCCGGCTGCTGCCACTGATTTTTGACAGAACTGTAAATGGAATATAAGCTTCTAACCTTTCAGACACATTTCCGATTGCAGAGTCCTGTTCCTCTAACACACCGATAACTGTAAATTTGTAACCATCGATAGAGAACACTTCACCCACCACATTGGTGTTTCCAAAAAGCTCTTCTGCTGCTGTCGCGTTAATGACCGCCACCTGACTTTTCTGATTCACATCTGCATTTTTCAAAAATCTTCCTCTTGCAAGAGATAAACCCTGAATTTCATAATATGCCCCTGTTGTTCCCCGCAGGCTTATCGATGAACTTGTGCGGTCGTATTTAGCTGTTGCATTTCCCTGAGCAATGGGCGCTGTCGCAGCAACCGCTCCTTTTTCTGCAATTTCTTCAAGCTCTTCCAATGTAAATGGTGTTCCTTTATCATCCTGAATCTGAATCGTAAGATAATTGGTTCCAATGGAGGAAATAGAGTCCGTCACAGAACTGGTAGCACCATTTACAATGGACACTAATACCACAAGGGACAAAACACCAATAATCATGCCAAGCATTGTTAAAAAAGAACGCATTTTATTGGAAAGTACGGAATGAACTGCCTGTTTTATTGATTCGCCAATCATATTTCCACCTCCGAAACTTTACCATCCAAAATACGGATTTTCCGCTCTGCCTGATTTGCAACCTTTTCATCATGCGTAATAAGCACAATCGTGTTGCCCTGCTCATGAAGCTCGTGAAAAAGCTTCATAATCTCGTCTCCGGTTTTGGAATCCAGGTTACCTGTTGGTTCATCTGCCAAAATCATGGACGGATTTGTAACCAGTGCTCTTGCCACTGCCACACGCTGCTGCTGTCCACCGGACATCTCCATAGGCTTATGGTCTTTACGACTAATCAGTTGTACCCGCTCAAGTGCCATTCGAACCCTCTCCTGGCGTTCTTTTTTCGGAATTCTCTGATAAATCAGAGGAAGCTCTACATTTTCTTCTGCTGTCAGTTTATTTAACAGATTGAAATTCTGGAACACAAAACCAATCTTTTCATTTCGGACAAATGCAAGCTCATCCTCCGAATATTCATCAATGGAAATACCATCCAGATAATAACTGCCTTCATCCACCACATCCAGACATCCAATCATGTTCATAAGTGTGGATTTCCCACTGCCGGAAGGGCCAATAATACTTACAAATTCACCATCCTCCACATGAAGGGAAGCGTGATCCAATGCCTTTACCATCTCGCCACCGATTTCGTATGTTTTACAAATGTTATCTAATACTATCACTGCTGACCACCTCTACTTCCACCGCTCGGGGCACCATTTCCTCCTTGCATCTCTGAACGCTGTGGTTTTTCTCCATTAAAATTGCCATTTGGCATTCCTTTGTCAAAATTGCCAAAACCATTCATTGTATTGCCGCTGCTGCTATCCTCACTGCCCTGCATCTGATAATAAATAGTATCCCCCTGTGAAAGACCTGACTTAATTTCCACATAGGTTTCATTTGAAATACCAAGTTCAACCTCCACCTCATCTGTAAGAGTTCCATCTTTATCATTCTTTCCGGTATAAACAAAGCTTGTTCTGCCATGATCTGTCACTGCTGTAAGAGGCACCACTAAGACATTTTCTGCCTTTTCCAAAATCACTTCCACCGAAGCACTCATACCGGCTAACATCATATCTGTCTTTTCAAAAGTAATCTCCACAGAATACTGTGCAGTTTCACCACTGCTTGAAGCACTGCCACTGACACTGGTAATTTGTCCGGTAAAGGTTTTACCTTCAATGGCATCTACGGTTACCTGCGCCTCCAATCCCTCTTCCATAGATAAAATATCAAGTTCATCTACTGTCATAGTTACTTTCATAGTCTCGCCACTGGAAATTTCAAAAATGTTCACAGTTTCTATTGCGGAACTATCTGTAGATGTCGAAGTTGTTCCTGTGCTGGCACTGCTGCTTCCACTAGAGCTTCCTGTACCTTTAGATGAACTACCTCCGCCAGATGGTGTTCCTGAATTCTGGTTACCTGATGACTTATCCGAACTATCTGTACTTGTGGTTTTACTTTGCTCGGAATCAGTTGTTTTTTCTGAAGAATTTGTTTTAGTTTCTGTACTTGCCTGTTCAGCGGTGTTATTCTCCGTCCCTTCAGTAGCTGTATTATTTTTATCATCCTGATTCGTCTGATTGTTATTTTCAGATGTGGTTGTGCTGCTTTCTGTTGTAGTATTACCTCCTGCTGCATCAGTTCCGACTGCGGTTGTACCTTCTCCTGAATTATCGACATTCTGACTTCCTTCATTACCTGCAGTTCCAAGACATGTCATAAATGTCATTCCAGAAACATCAGTACGAGCTGCAGCGGTCTCTGACAATGTAATTCCTTCATTCTCTGAGTCCTGCTTTTCAGTTAAAACTGCCACTGCTTTTTCATTTGTATCCAAATTCGTATCTTCTGCCATATCTACTGTATCTTCTACAGAATTTTCTTCGATGTTTCCCAAAGTCATAGACGTGGAACCACTGTTCTCTGTCGTTTCGGTCTCAACAGATACACCAATACTCTCAACTACACCATCTGCTTTCGCTACAATTCCTCCATTACTCTGAATGTCAATCAAAGTAGCAAGCAAATCTACAAGCTGCTCCCGTTCTTTTACCGCCTGTAAATATTCTGGTGTTTTAGAGGTTTCCTCCAATGTAAACACCTTCGTAGATGTGGATACCGAACTGCCAACAGATACATTTACACTAGCAATCGTTCCATTTGTTCCTACCACCTTTAGCGGCTCATGAATATATGCTTTTGCTTTACCCAGTTCATTTCCTTCTGAATCCTTTACAGTAAGTTCTTCTTCATTATCATATTTACTATCTGTAAACAGAATAACTGCTGTATCATTTGTCACACTATCTACAGTTGCTGAAGTTTCTGTCTCGCCATCAGTCACTGTAACCTCGTCTCCCGCTGCCAGATTTTTTGCATTTTCCAAATCTACTGCCATATATCCGTCTGTAGAAAGAACCATCAGGGAGCCCTTTTCTTTCATTACATCAGCAACCTTATCATCAGCTTCTGCATAGATAACCTTTACTCTGCCGGCAACTCCTGCTTTGACATACTCATTTTCTGTACTATCCTTTTCTGAAGAAATCGTGCTGTCTACATCACTGATTGCTGCCTGTACTTCATTTAAACACGTAGCAAGGGATGTCGCGTCCACTGTCGCTAAAAGCGTTCCCGCCGTTACAGAAGTTCCCGTTGATACCTTAAGTTCCTCCACCTCCAAATCCGATGGTACTGTAATTTTAACAGAGTCCCCATAAGTTAACGTTCCGGTTCCGGATACCCCCATTTCTATTGTCCCGGTTGTCACTTCTACTGAAAGAATGTCACCTGTTTTTTCTCCTTCTGCTGACACTCCTTTTTTCTTTGCAATACAACCGAAGACGACTGCCCCAATCACAACAACTGCCAAAAGACAGCCTCCCATTATTACTCTCTTTTTTGTTAGTTTTTTCATTTTCTTTTTCAAATTCCTTTACCTCCACTTGCTTCTTTCTGCTATGCTTTGGTAAAATGATATCAGTATTTTCTTAAAAAAAGATTGAAAATAATTTCAGAAACTGCTGTTCACATTTTTTTCAAATTTTACTTGTTTATTCAATATTGTTTTAAGATATACGCTATATACTTTTTACGAAAGGAGAATTTATATGCGCTTATTATTAATTGAAGACGAAGAAGGTTTTGCTAAAGCTTTACAAGCCTCATTAAAAACAAGACATTATATAACCGATTGGGCTGACAACGGCAGAGACGGCTTAGAACATGGACTTTCCAATGTATATGATGTTATCATATTAGATATTATGCTGCCGGAAATGGATGGCCTCACGGTACTTCGTAAACTCCGCGAAAACGAAATCAAAACCCCGGTGCTGCTGCTTACTGCTAAATCCGAACTCGATGATAAAGTTACCGGCTTTGATATGGGTGCAGATGACTACCTTACGAAACCTTTTTACCACGAAGAGCTTTATGCAAGACTGCGGGCATTGACAAGACGCCAGCAGACTACGGAACCGCAAACCACAGCTTATGGTGATATCTATATGAAACAAGGAAGCAATGAACTTTACTGCCACACAAGTGGCACCAGTCTTCCGCTAAATGGCAAAGAATACCAGCTTATGGAATACCTTCTCCTTAACGGAGGACAGATTATCAGCCGGGAACAGATTATTGAAAAAATATGGGGATATGATTCTGATACAGAATATAATAATGTGGAAGTCTATATCTCGTTTCTTCGAAAAAAACTGCAGTTTTTAAAGACAAATGTCTCCATACAAACAATTCGCAAGCTTGGATATAAACTGACAAACAATTAGCATTATGTAAACCCATATAAACTACCCAAAACACTTTATATACTATGTAAGGGAGATATGATATGACAAAAAAACTACGCAAAAGAATTATGTTAACTATGATGCTGTTGCTTTCCATAACCTATATTGCCATTTTAGTTGCCATCAATGTATGGATTAATGCCAATACAAGATCAGATGCAGATAATGCTCTGCGATTTTTAATGCGGCAGCATGAACCACCATCTGAAATGATACCGGATGGTGATGTTACTCCTCCTGAAAAATCGAATGACACTTCAGATGATAACACCTTTTCCGGAAGAAGAGATAACGACTTTATTCCTCCAAAAGACGACTTCCCAAAAATGGATGAGAAAAGTTTGGAAATTCTATCTTCCCACTATATTCTTGTCCGATATAAATCGGATGGTACATTAGACTCCATTGACAACACACTATCTGACAGTTACACGAACGAAGAAATCACAAGTTACTGTGAAGATATTTTACAAAAAAAAGAAAACCATGGCAGTATTGGACAACTTCGTTATATGATTCGCCAAAGCAAAATCGGTACAGAAATTTTTTTCATTGACCACACAGCGGAAAACAAGAGTGGGCAACGCTTATTAATCATTTCTATTATTTTAGGAGCTGTGGGACTAGTTATCTTTGCAATTTTGTCCTATGCTATTTCCGGTCTCATGGTGCGTCCCGTAGAAGAAACCTTTGAAAAACAAAAACAGTTTATTTCGGATGCCAGCCACGAATTAAAGACACCCATTACCGTCATTCTTTCAAACAGCGAACTGTTAGAGGAACAAATTGGAAGCAGCCAGTGGCTTACCTATATAAAAAATGAATGTGATCGTATGCGTAACCTGGTGGAATCTCTGCTTACCCTCACAAAACTTGAACAGGTTCCTTACACCGATGTGATAAAAAATGATTTTTCTCTAAGCAATGCCATGCTAGAACGTATTCTTCCAATCGAAAGCGTTGCATTCGAAAAAGATATTCACATGAATTATGATATTGAACCAGATGTAAACTTCTTTGGTGTAAAAGAACAGATTCAACAGGTTCTTACTATTTTAATGGACAATGCACTAAACCATACCAATGCACAGGGCTCTATCAATATCACACTGCAAAAGGCAGCTCACTATATCCGATTTCAGGTAACCAATACCGGAGAACCAATTTCGAAAGAAGACCAGGAAAAATTATTTGAACGCTTCTATCGGGTAGACAAAGCACGAAACCGTGCACAGGGACACTATGGACTAGGACTATCCATCGCAAAAACAATTGTGGAAAATCATCACGGAAAAATTTCTGTTCACTGTGAAGACGGATATACAACTTTTACGGTCTCCCTGCCTACAAGGAGTTAATTTTTTCATCATTCCCATGCAGTATAACCCAAATAACTGAGTAAGCCCCTTGTATATACAAATTGGCACATATCCTTTTCCGGATATGTGCCATTCTTACTTGAAAACTTATCTTCTGTTAGTCATCTCACATCTGATATCACGTTTGTCTCATAACGAAGTGTAATCCCTCTTACTCTTCTTCTGAATTCGACTCTTTCGCACTTACATTTGCAGCAGCTTTTTCAATTGCCTGAGTAGCAGCTGCTTCTACATCAGCTGACTCATTTCCGCCAAGCCCGGCTAGCTTCGTTCCTGCGAAACTTGAAATCAGCACTGCCGGATTAATTCCTAAGCTGTCACCAATTCCATCAATAACCTGCTTCAACGAAGTGGTTACATCCTCTGTCATCTTAGCAGTATTGCCTGAACCATACATTGTAATCTTGTCAATATTAGAAAGCGGTGTTGCAACAGCCTGTGCCACCTGTGGATACATATTACAAAGCATCTCGATAATAGCAGCTTCGCCGTATTTTTGCATCGCCTCTGCCTTCTTATCAATACCGGCAGCCTCTGCTTCAGCCTTTGCCTGAATGGCTGCTGCTTCTGCTTCACCTTTTGCACGGATACCGGCAGCCTCTGCTTCAGCCTTTGCACGGATGGCCGCTGCTTCCTGCTCCATTGCATATTTCACTGCTTCTGCCTGAATCTTCTGTGCTTCCGCCTCTTGTGCCTGCTCATACTTCTTAGCCTCTGCTTCCTTCTGACGCTTATAAAGCTCTACGTCAGCCATCTGCTGCTGCTCGTATTTCTTTGCATCTGCCTGCTTACGGATATTCGCATTCAAAGTCTGCTCCTGTACCTCTGCCTCACGCATCTTAAGCTCAACCTCACGCTCCTGACGTGCAATGTTTGCATTGGTTGCAGTTACCTCAATTGACTTACGCTGTTCCTCTTCCTGAATCTTGTAAGCCGCATCTGCCTGTGCCTTCTTTGTATCCTCAACTGTTTTTAACTCTGCCTTCTTAATTGCTAATTCATTCTGCTTAATCGCAATCTCTGTCTCTGACAAAACAGCGGCATCATTTGCTTCCTTTTTCGCCTGTGCCTGTGCAATTGCCACATCACGGTCCGCATTTGCTTTCGCAATGGAAGCATTTTTCTGAATTGCTGCCATATTATCCTGTCCTAATGCAGGAATCAAATCATTCTGGTCTGTTACATGCTGAATATTGCAGGAAATAATCTCAATACCGAGACTATTCATATCCTTTTGTGCCTTCTCCTGCACCTGATCACCGAATACCTTACGGTCATTACATAAATCCTTAAGTGTAACCGTACCAATAATCTCACGCATGTTACCCTGTAAAGAATCTACCAATGCCTGAGTAATACGATCCTCTTTCATGTTAAGAAAGTTCTTCATTGCCTTCTGAATGCCTTCTTCATCGGTCATAACCCGAACCTTTGCTACTGCATCAATGTTAACACCGATAAAATCAAGGGTTGGAACAAAATCGTCCGTCTTAATATCAATAGAAATCTGTTTTACAATCAGCTCATCCTTTCGCTCAAAAAACGGAAGCTTAAAGCCTGCCTTACCAATCAACACCTTTGGTGTCTTTCTAATACCGGAAATAATAAATGCCACATCCGGTGGTGCCTTCACATAACTTGCAAGCAATACTACTATCACTAAAATCACAATTAACAGAATCCACCAGTAACCTAATAATACATCCAACATAATCCATCTCTCTCCTTCTTTTCTTAACGTACTCCATCAGCCTTCTAATAACAATTAAGCCAATTCCGTCTTTGTGTATTTGATTGTAACATTCATGCATTAGATTTGCAATTTGTTGTTACAAAATAAATACAATATCTTCCCTGAAAAAGTTGCAGATAATTTTAAAATAATGCAAAAAATCTGGCAGATTCAAAACTCATCTGCCAGATTTTCATCTTACATCATTCTATTGTGCACTCTTCTTTGCTGCTTTTTCTTCCTTAATTACTTCTTGGAATTCCTGCATATCCTTTGCAATCTCACCACTCAAGAGCAACATGCAAATCAAATTAGGAATTGCCATTAATGCGTTGGCAATATCAGATAAATTCCATACAAGGTCAAGGGCCTGTGTTGCACCTACATAGGCAACCAACGAGAACACGACACGGTATATCATATTGTATTTATGTGTTCCAAATAAATACTCCCATGCTTTCTCTCCATGATATTCCCAGCCTAGAATCGTAGAAAATGCAAACAGTGCAATACCAATAGAGACTAACCAGCCACCCGGAACACCGAGCACCGTCTTAAAGGCTTCTATTGTAAGGTCAGAACCTTTTACAAGATCACCTGCAGAATCTACCATGCCAAGTACTCCGGAAGAAGCAATAGCAAGACCTGTAATCGTACATACAACAATAGGATCCCAAAATGTTCCTGTCATGTTAATATAGCCCTGCCGAACCGGATTATCAGTTGTTGCTGCCGCTGCTGTAATTGCTGCCGAACCCATACCTGCCTCATTTGAAAATACACCTCGGGCAACACCAAAACGCATAGCACTCATCATAGAAGCCACAATGGAGCCACAAAGACCACCACCCACAGCTTTAAAAGAAAATGCCATTTTAAAAATCATAGCAATTCCTGCCGGCAGATTGCTGATATTTCCAATAATTACAATCACTCCACAAATTACATAAAAGATTGCCATTAAAGGTACAACAACAGAAGATACCTTTGAAATCGACTTAATACCACCAACAATAATTAACAGTGCTAACACTGTAATTACGATACCTGTTACCCAGGTTGGTACATTAAATGTAGTATGTAACGCACTGGCGATAGAATTTCCCTGGGTCATATTTCCAATACCGAAAGATGCAATCACTGCAAACACTGCAAATAACCATCCGAGTATCGTGCCAAACTTCTTATTCTTAAGCGCTTTTTTCATGGTATACATGGGACCACCGGACATTTCACCCTGCTCATTAACTTCACGATATTTGATTGCAAGCATACATTCAGAAAACTTAGATGTCAGTCCAAATGCTGCTGAAATCCACATCCACACCAGTGCTCCCGGACCACCGGAAACCATTGCCGTTGCAACACCCACAATATTACCGGTACCAATGGTCGCCGCAAGGGCTGTGGTAAGAGCTGAAAATGGGGATACATCACCGGTTCCTCTCTTTGTTGTTCTTGCCTCTTTGCTCAACGTACTTTTCAGTGCATACGGAAGATTTCTCCATGGTAAAAATTTTGTACGAATGGTTAGAAAAATACCTGTTCCTACCAAAAGCACCAGCATTGCCGGTCCCCATACGAAATCATCAATCGCTTTCACAATTTCAGAAAATGTCATATCATTCCTCTCCTTTTCCCTTTGTAAAATATATTTTATTCCGCAACACGGAATTCCCTATATGATAATCGAATAGACTGTTTCCTATCCGATTCCTATAATACAAAAAGAGGACAGCATTCTCGTGTGTCCTCCTTTGGTTCACAGATAATATACACAATCCTATCGCACTTTGTCAAGTTATAATGCAAATATTATAAGTTGATTCATACACTCTCCCCAAACATCACCCGCACACAATTGGCAGCTTCAAAATCCTTCTTACCCATTCCATAACCAATCCTATCCACCTGCATGACCGGTATAGGACCAAATTTCGTACAGAAATACTTAAGCAGTGCTGCCCCCGTCGGTGTACACAATTCTCCATTGATTTCACCACTATATATTGGCACGCCACG
>JAQXLK010000349.1 GCA_029012085.1 Clostridiales bacterium | reverse complement strand
AATTGGGTAACACTCTCAAAAATGCTGATTGTAGATTGTAAAAATGGATTTATGTTATTTACATCTAATGCCTTTTTCATACTTTCCTCTTTTCTGCTTTCGTGCTAATCACATTACTGTTTTTTATTATACATGAATCTGTCTCACTTCGCAAACAAAAAATAAGTTTTTTCACATTTTTGAATTTTTTCTAAAGTATAGCATCTAATTTATTTTTTTCAAGCCCTTATTTTCCATTATTCTCCGACCGTATTATTTTATACTTTTTTCTTTCCGAAACCTGTGGTATGATAGGGGCAATGTAAACTTATCAGCATAATATAAATGGAATACATAGATTTTTAACTGGAGGACACAATGAAACAGACATTTAATGAAATGCTCCCTGAAATAGTGGAAGCAATAACAGCCAAATACAAGGAATCTGATTTACTCTTAGGGAAAACCGAAAAGCAGCTTCCTATCCGTTCGGAAATTATTGATATCTTAAACGATTTTAAAGATTTACTTTTTCCAGGTTATTTTAATAACGACCATATTGATAGTAATAATGCAGCCTTTTATACCGGACAGAAGCTTTCCAATCTGCACTACAAAATGCGAAAACAGATTTCCATAGCTTTGGCATATAACAAGGACTCATCTATTACCGCCGCCTCACCGGATATCCAGGATGAAGCAGAACGCATATGCTGTGTTTTTTTTCAAACCATTCCGACCATACAAGACTATCTGTTGTTAGATGTAAAAGCCGGCTATGATGGAGATCCGGCGGCAGACAGTATGGAACAGATTATTTATTCTTATCCGGGTTTTTATGCAATTTTTGTATATCGGCTTGCCCATGAGCTTTACAAACTGAAAGTTCCATTTATTCCAAGGGTTATGACAGAACATGCCCATAGCAAGACCGGTATTGATATCAACGCAGGTGCTGAAATAGGCAAACATTTCTTTATGGATCATGGTACCGGCATTGTAATTGGTGAAACTACTGTTATTGGTGAATATGTGAAGCTATACCAGGGTGTAACTCTTGGTGCTTTAAGTACCCGTGGCGGACAGCATCTTGCCGGTGTAAAACGTCACCCAACCATTGAAGACCGGGTTACCATTTATTCAAATGCAACCATTTTAGGTGGCGAGACCGTAATTGGAAGTGACTCGGTTATCGGCGGCGGTGCTTTTATTACAAGTTCCATTCCAAAATGCACACGCGTTTCTGTTACCCCACCGGAACTTGCAATAAAAAATAGTTCGAATACCACAACGACGGATTTAAAAGCTACCAGCTACGTATACGAAATATAAAAAATAAAGGAATGAAACAATCATGGTTTTAGCATGTCAAAACATCTCAAAAGCATACGGTATTACTGAGATTCTAAACAATATTAATTTTCATATAGAAGCAAAAGAAAAGCTTGCGATTGTTGGCATGAATGGTGCCGGCAAATCTACCTTGCTTAAAATTATCATGAACGAGGAAGAAGCCGACGATGGACAGGTCGTCATTGGTAAAGATATTTCTATAGGTTATCTTGCCCAGCACCAAAATGCCTACTATGACAAAACAATTTATGAAGAACTATTGAGTGTTAAGCAGGATGTTATTACACTTCAGGAACAGATGCGGGAATTAGAGCAAAGCATGAAAAACTTAGAAGGCTCCGAACTGAATGAAGCGTTAGAGCGTTACACCCGTATGAACCACACTTTCGAACAGCAGGATGGCTATGCATTTGAAAGCCAGATTACCGGAATTTTGAAAGGTCTCGGCTTTGCAGAAAGTGAATTTAACCGCCCCGTCAGCGAACTTTCCGGAGGTCAGAAAACCAGAGTTTCCCTTGGCAGACTTTTACTCTCCCGCCCGGACATTATCCTGTTAGATGAGCCTACCAACCACCTTGATCTGAACAGCATCCGCTGGTTAGAAGGATACCTTTCCGGCTACGACGGCGCTGTCATCATCGTATCCCATGACCGCTATTTTCTTGACCGGATTGTCACAAAAGTAGTGGAGATTGAAAATACAAAAAGCACGATTTACCACGGAAATTACAGCTACTATGCCACCAAACGGGAAGAAGTACGACTTTCCAAATATCGTGCCTATATGAATCAGCAGGCAGAGATTAAACATCAGGAAGAAGTAATTGCAAAGCTTAAGCAGTTTAACCGTGAAAAATCCATCAAACGGGCAGAAAGCCGTGAGAAAATGCTTGACCGTATTGAGCGAATTGAAAAACCACAGGAGATACATGACGAAATGCGTCTCGCCTTAACACCTGATATTGAAAGCGGCAACGATGTACTGTTTATTGAGGGACTTACGAAATCCTATGGCAGCCACACTTTATTTACAAATATTGGCATGGATATCAAACGTGGTGAAAAAGTTGCCCTGATTGGTAATAATGGTACGGGAAAAACTACTATTTTGAAAATCATTAACCAGCTTATCCCCAAAGATTCCGGACGAATCACCTTAGGAGCACAGGTACATATTGGTTATTACGACCAGGAGCATCAAATGCTGAACCCTGAAAAAACAATCTTTGACGAGCTTCATGATACCTATCCAAATATGACCAATACGAAAATTCGTAACGTACTGGCCGCATTCTTATTCACCGGAGATGATGTATTTAAAGAGATTAAAGATTTAAGTGGTGGCGAACGTGGACGTGTCAGCCTTGCAAAGCTCATGCTTTCCAATGCCAATTTCCTGATTTTGGACGAGCCCACGAATCACCTGGATATTACCTCTAAAGAAATATTGGAAAACGCATTAAAGAATTATACAGGGACTATCCTTTATGTTTCTCATGACCGATATTTTATCAACCAGACTGCGACAAGAATTCTTGACTTAAGTCCGAACGGAATCACCTCTTATATCGGTAACTATGACTACTATATTGAGCAACAATTAGTATCTACTGCCCGTACAGAGGAAAAAACCGTAATCGCAAAGGAAGAATCTGAAACTAAGAAAGACTGGAAACGTTCTAAAGAAGAACAGGCAAAGGAACGCAAACGTCAAAATGATATCAAGAAAACGGAAGCCCGCATTGAAGAACTGGAACAGTTCATTTCCTCACTAGATGAAGAAATGGCTCTTCCGGAAAATGCTACCAACTCTGCCAAGCTTAGTGAAATTGCTGCAAAGCAGGCAGAAGCAAATGAAGAACTTGAAAAACTCTATGAGGTGTGGGAAACACTATCAGAAGAGGCATAACACAATTTTCCGTTACTAAAAATACCACAGAGCTGACTACCCTGTGGTATTTTTTATGAAAATTTAAAAATATTCATTTTTACTATCCGTCCGAATTAAAGACTTGCTTCCAAAGTCTTGCGAATCTCCTTAATGAAATTCTCAGAATTAAGAACAGTAGGATTCTCAATTGTTGTAATTAAGGCTAAATCCTTTGTCATTCTACCTGATTCGATGGTTCCAAGGGTTGCTGCCTCTAACTTATCTGCAAAAGTCATTAATTCAGGGATATTGTCAAGCTCTCCACGCTTTCTTAAAGCTCCCGTCCATGCAAAGATTGTTGCAACAGAGTTGGTAGAGGTCTCCTCACCCTTTAAGTGCTTATAATAATGTCTCTGAACCGTACCATGAGCTGCTTCATACTCATATACTCCGGATGGAGAAACCAAAACAGATGTCATCATAGCAAGCGAACCAAATGCAGATGAAACCATATCAGACATTACATCACCGTCGTAGTTCTTACATGCCCAGATAAATCCACCCTCGGCCTTCATAACACGGGCTACCGCATCATCAATTAAGGTATAGAAATACTCTATGCCGGCAGCATCAAATTTGTCCTTATATTCTGCATCAAAAATCTCCTGGAAAATATCCTTGAATCTGTGGTCATACTTCTTAGAAATGGTATCCTTTGTAGCAAACCATACAGACTGCTTGGTATCCAATGCATAGTTAAAGCAGGCTCTTGCAAAGCTTTCAATGGAATTATCCAAGTTATGCATACCCTGAATCACACCAGGACCTTTAAACTCATGAATAGTCTCACGAATCTCTGTTCCATCCTCTCCGGTAAATACCAGTTCTGCCTTACCTGCACCAGGAACACGGATTTCAGAATTCTTATATACATCACCATAAGCGTGTCTTGCAAGAGTAATTGGCTTCACCCAGTTCTTTACACATGGCTCAATTCCCTTTACAACGATTGGTGCACGAAATACGGTTCCATCAAGTGCTGCACGAATCGTACCATTTGGTGATTTCCACATTTCTTTTAAGTTATACTCTGTCATACGGGCAGCATTTGGAGTAATGGTTGCACATTTTACTGCAACACCATACTTCTTGGTTGCTTCTGCAGAATCAATGGTTACCTGGTCATTGGTTTCATTACGATACTCAAGACCTAAATCATAGTACTCTGTTTTCAAATCAATAAATGGA
>JAQXLK010000348.1 GCA_029012085.1 Clostridiales bacterium | reverse complement strand
GAAACTATTACGCAGAGGCAAAGATCACTGCAGCAAGTGGAGCAGAGGTTTATGTAAAGAAAGCGTTTGAAATTCTGGCGGTAGAGCTTGACAGTGTAACCTTGGAAGAGAATACCTTTGTATATACGGGTGAACAAGTTGGACCAAGTGAAATCAAAGTATATGCAATGGTAAATGGTATCAAGACCTTACTTACAAAGGATGTGGATTATACCATCACAGAAAATGAAGCTTCCAAAGAGGTAACGAAGGCAATCCGGGCAGGTGAATATACCGTAAAAGTAACCGGAAAGGGCAACTTCAAGGGAACAGTCAGTGAGACTTATACCATTGTAGAATCAGATAAGCCGATGGTTACAGGTGTTACCAATGGGGCATCCTATTGTGAAGATAAGACGATTACCATTACAGATGCAAACTTATCTTCTGTTAAAATTACAAAGGATGATGGAAGTCTGGTGAAGGAAGAAACCAATCTCACGGATCACTTTACTTATACACTTGCGGGAACTTCAGAAGGAACAACCTATACTGTGGTTGCAACAGATGAATCCGGTAATACAAATGAAACTATGGTTGTTACCGTATATGAAGACCACAGCTTTACAGATTATAAACTGGCGGAGGATAAGCATTCAAAGACAGCAGATTGTGATCATAATTGTGGAGAAAATAATACCATTACTTTAGTATTACCAGTGGGAACTCTGGTTGTAAATCAAGCAGAATATCAGGGTATCACCCAGGATACAGAGAAAGTACATTACATGAAAGAAAACTTGAATGTAAGTGTTAAGACGGAAGAGGTAGGAACAGGAAGCAATGTGGAAAACACGCAGGTAAAAACCATTCAGTATGTATTATTGGAGAGTGCGGTGGATATTGTTTCTAAGGATAACGCAGGAGAGATTACATGGAGTACTTATAAGTCTGCCTTTAATGTGGTAGAAGATGGTGTCTATGTGGTATACATCAAGATTACATATGAAGTTGGAAAGGTGGAATACATAAGTACAGAAAAATATGTAATCGACCATAAGGCTCCTAAGATTGCTGGTGTAGAATCCGGTAAGACCTATTGTGAGCAGCAGACCATTACCGTAACAGATACGAATCTTGATAGCATAACAGTGAATGGAACTGCAATTACATTGGGAGCAGATGGAACCTATACGTTAACGCCAAGCGCTACACCATACGAGATTGTAGCAACCGATAAAGCCGGTAATACGACGACAATTTCCAATGTGAAGGTAAATGATGGACATACCTATAAGAATCCTGTGATTACATGGAGTGAGAATTTCCAAAAGGCAACCGCAACCTTTGATTGTGAAATTGACAATACTCATGAAAAGCTTGTGTTAGATTGTGAAGTAACAAGAGAACTCACAAAGGAGGCTACGGGAACTGAGTCTGGAAAGATAACCTATACTGCGAAGGTGAAGTACAACGGCGAAGAGTATGATGACCAAAAGGATAAAGAGACCAATATCACGGACTTGCAGGATGAAAATGGAAATAGTATTGCAACAGAGGTTTATGTAGCACCTGATGTTCCGAAAACAACTGCAAAGAATATGAATGTTAAGACTGCTCTTGCAATTCTGGATGGAGAAGGCAAGGAGGATTTAGCAGATAACAGTGATATTCTTATGTTCCTTGAGATTCAGAATGCGGATCAGACGGTTCCACAGAATGACAAAGGCTTGGTGGAGGATTTGATTTCTACTATACAGAATACAAATGTAGGAACATACCTGGATATCTCATTATACTTGAAGATAAATCAGGAAAAACCGGAAAAACTTTCAGATACCTATGGCAATAAGATTACGTTGACCGTTGATGTACCGGACAAGTTGAAAAATACAAATCCTAAGCTGGAAAGAACCTATTCTATTGTACGTGTACATAGTGGTAAGTCTGAACTGTTGAACACTGTTTATGATTCGGAAAAGAATACTCTTACATTTGAGACTGACAGATTCTCAACCTATGCAATTGCATTTACAGACAAGGTGATTGAAGAGGTGAAACCACCGGTTGTTGAACCGGATAATCCACCTTCCACTTCGGGAGATAAACCGGAAAATCCTGCAAATGTATCAGATGATGATGATACAGATGATGATGATACGGATGATGACGATTTAGATGATGATGATGATGATTCGGATATGACGATATCAAAGTCAGCACAGCAAAAGAATGAATTAGCATTAAATGCAGGACTGAAAGTAAGTCAAACCGGAAGTATCATCAATATTGCTTGGGGTAGAGTATCTGATGCCGAAGGTTACGATGTTTATGTGCAGTATTGTGGACTGAAGTTTACCTCTAAGTCATTGAATTCCGTAAACAGCGGAAAAATAACAAAGATAAAGGTGAAAAAGGTAAATGGAAAGAAGCTTGACTTAAAGAAGAATTATAAAATATATGTTGTTGCTTATAAGTTTGTTAATGGTAAGAAGGTAACACTGGGTAGAACCATTACCGCTCATATAGTTGGTAAGAAAAATACAAAGAGTACTAATGTAAAGGCAGTAAAGGTTAAGAAGAGTTCTTATCGTTTGAAAGTAGGTGGGACAGCAACCATCAAGGCGAGAACTGTTTTAGTTGACAAGAATAAAAACCAGTTGTCTGATAAACATGCAAAAGAGTTCCGCTATGCTTCTAGCAATAAGAAAGTAGCAACTGTATCTTCGAAAGGTAAGATTAAGGCAGTGGGAAAAGGTACCTGCATCATTTATGTATATGCAAGAAATGGATATGCAAAGAAAGTGAAGGTAACTGTAGAATAAGCATCCGGTTTTGGATGTAAAAATGAAAAAATGTAACCTTTTAACAGAGGGACAACGGAAAAGAATCTCAACCGTTGTCCCTTTTTGTCATCTGAATGAACTAATAGTATGATAGAAAATGATTGTTATTTAACGGAAAAAACAGTATACTTGATATAAATGTGCACAGCAAAATAAAGGAATGGCTGTGGCAATGAAGAAGATGAAACTGTAGAGAAAATGGTGAGTACATATGAAAGAAAAGAAACGAGTATCCGGTATAACACCTATATATGCTATATCTGCTGTACTGGTATTGATTTTGATGTTGTATCTTGGTATCCTGGAAAAACCGGATTTATGTAAGATAAGAAAAGACCCTGAATTTAGGATGATTACGGATTATCTTATAGAGGAGCAGAGGAATGTGGATGCTCCGGTGGGAGTGGAAAAGGTTTATAGCTGGACTATTGATGAGGTGAAGCCGGAGGATAACTGCCTTGCCTTTTATATTGTGCATCAGTATGTAGATGTATATTTTGATAATGAACTGTTATATCACTTGGGTCCGAAGGATAATACAAGGATGATTAAAACTACCGGAAGTAACTGGGTTATCATTCCTTTATATCAGGAGGATCAGGGGAAGAAAATCCGTGTGGTAGTAAAACCTGTATATAAGAATTTCATTGATTGGAAAATTGATTTTTTAATAGGGACACGGTTATCCATATTTCTTGACCGGTTGAAAAAAGACTTGCCACAGCTTGTATTAGGAATATTAGCTGTTCTGATTGGCGTTGTTTTCTGCTGTCTGGCAGTCTATCATTTTATCTGGAAAAAATATGATGACAGGCTGGCAGTGCTGGGAATTGCAGCTATTTTTGTTGGAATATGGAGACTGACGGATACTAGATTTTCGCCAATGGTATTTAGCAGCAAGCCGGCTTTTTTGCTGTATCTTTCCTTTGTTATGT
>JAQXLK010000347.1 GCA_029012085.1 Clostridiales bacterium | reverse complement strand
AATCGCTGTGATTGTCCACATAAACTTTTACTTCTGGGTGTTTTCTTTTGTAGACCGCCACTTTACGAATATCCTGAAACTGAATATTGTGTACAAAAATTATTTCCGGCTTCAGCTTCTCTAAAGTTTCCCTAAACCCTTTGAATATCCCTACCTGTCGGTTAATGCTGTAGGGAACCGAAAAAGCAAATGGCAGTCTTATAATATGGACTCCATCAGGATTGATATAATCACTTTCTGTCCGGCATAGTCCCCACACGCCATCCGTATAGCAATGATCTGTGGTAATTAAGCTAACATCATGTCCATCGCGAGCATGATATTTAATCATAATATTTTCCTGATAATTCAGCCCTTCCGTATAACCCATAGACAAACAAATATGCACAATCCTCATAGTTTCCACCCTTTATCTGAACTGTTCCAGTCTGTAAACATCTGTAAGACTCTTCACTTTAAAACGTAGTACATTGCCCTGCAAAAAAGCAATCAGTTTATTACTGGAATATATTTTTTTAACACTAAATGTAATCCCATATTTTTTCAGTTCCTTACGGCTATATTCAATCTCTTTCAGATAAGGACGATAAATTGCATCCTTAGTTTTCTTAGAATGGCTTCCCGAACTGACATTTACCATATTTTCACTTAGATATCGGATATTCTGAAAATGATAAAATACCACCGGAAATTCCGTTCCGTTTTTAATATCAGTCAAAACAGGCTGACCTTTCTCAATTCTTTCCAGTTTATATTGACCCAAATTCCATGGTGCCACACCACCTCCCAGATGTGAAAGCTCATGCACTCCCTGAAATAATTCCGGAAATTTTTCCAGATACTTCTGATCCCCCATCCTATCCGGTTCATACAAATGGTAACACCATTCAAAACATTTTTGTTTCCACCATGTCAATGCTTGCCATGCACGCTCAGACTGGTCAAAATAATTGAATTCTACGCAGTATTTTCCACTTCTCTTACACAATCGCCTGCCGTTCCAGTCATTTTTAAATCGATGCTCTGTAATTACAACATTAGCCTTTGCATCCTCAATTTCATCAAATAATACCTGAGGATCTCGAAAAAAATACAAATCAGCATCAATATAGGTACAATTGGGTTCCCCATAGTGCTTAAGGACATGTTCTATAATAACAGGCGTACATGTCCAACAATACTCGGCCTTAGAGCGTTCTTCCTTTAAGCGAAGCAGCTCTTCATCTTCTATCTCAGAGTGATGAATGACTATGGCATGCTTCAAATTTAATTCATTTAAAGTATTATAGGAAACATCGTCAAAACAAAAAATATATAGTTTAAAATTCTCCGTACAGTTCTCAAGAGATCTGTAAAGAGTTAATCCCTTGTCCAGATAATAACTGTCAAACAGGGTACAAAATGTAATCATTTTTCCTTAACCTCTTTCAGTTTCATTCTTTAGCCCTCTGTCTATGCAAAATCGTTTAATGCATTAATCACGTAATCCTGTTCTTCTTTGGTCATTCCATTATACATTGGAATAGAAAGTACTGTCTGTGCGTAATGCTCTGTAATTGGCAAAAATCCTTTCTGATGCCCCAGATATCCATATGCTTCTGACAAATGAGGTGGTATCGGATAATGTATAATCGTTCCTATTTCCTTCTCATTCAGATAATCGATCAGCCTCTCTCTTTCTTCGCACCTGATTACATATTGATGCCATACACAGGTTGATTTATCCGGCACTCCCGGCAACTGAATTTGAGGATTATTAATTTCCCTCGTATATTTGTCAGCAATTGCTATCCTTTCTTCTGTCAACTCCTTCAGATACTTTAGCCTTACTCTAAGCAGTCCTGCCTGAAGTTCATCCAGTCTGGAGTTGGCACCAACCACTTTATTATAATAGCGTTTTTCGCTGCCATAATTTCTGATTATCTTAAACTCATTTGCAAGCTGTTCATCATTAACCACTACAGCCCCGGCATCTCCAAACGCACCTAGATTTTTTGATGGATAAAAAGAGAAGCACCCCACATCCCCAAAGGTTCCTGTCATTTTGCCATCAAAGCAGGCTCCATGTGATTGTGCACAGTCCTCCACTAATTTAAGTTGATACTTATTACACAAACTGACTATCTTATCCATCTGAGAAGCTACCCCATACAAATGCACTACCAGAATAGCTTTCGTCTTTTCCGTTATTTTGGCTTCAATTTGATCTACATCAATACCAAAATACGAATCCGGCTCAACAAAAACAGGAGTGGCTCCATTAATTGTGATTCCCATAACACTTGCAATATAAGTGTTTCCCTGAACAATAACTTCATCTCCCCTGCCAATCCCTAAAAGCCGAAAAGCAATCCAGAGTGCATCCAGTCCACTGGCAAGTCCCACACAGTATTTTGCCCCTGTATAATCCGCAAATTCCTGTTCAAAGCTGCTGACCTCTTTTCCAAGTACATACCAGCCCGAACGAAGCACTTCAAGAGCCTTCTGTTCAAATTCTTCCTGATATTTAAAAAAGCCTCGGTCCATACGATTGGGCATAATTTTCATTTTCTGTTCCTCCTAAATATGCTTCTTACTGCTGCCAACAATTTTCATTCCGGCACACATGACAATGGCTGCCGCAATGAATCCGAATAAGAAAGCGGTTATCATAACTCTGATCCGTTCAAAAACAAGCAGATTCTCTTTAGCTATTTCAAGTACCTCAGTGGTCGGCTGATAAAAAACACCTGCCATGATACAGAAAAGCAGTGCTGTAATCATTCCTACCGTCCAGATAGCCTTTTTATGCTCCTCCCACAGCCCTTTAAGCCCATTCATAGGTGTCTTTATCCACCCCACCGGAAGCGCAATACATTTGTCCTTATTTTTAAAAATGGCAATTTCTTTTTGCTTTGGTTCTTTCTTACGCAATACCTGAAAAAGCTGTTCTCCAAGAAACAGGAGTGTAAGATTTTTAAATGAAGTATTAAACAAAAAAGGCTCTGTAATTCCCGCCACCAGGAAACAACAGATCATTGCCAGCTCAATATTTTTCCTTTGCTTTACGTATTGAGACACTGTTCTTAAATATCCTGAACATATTAATAAAAAAACAGGTATCCCATAAATTACTAAAGCAAAAACAAAAGCATTATCCATGGTAATAACATCCGTAGTAATTTCAGCAAGATTATTTCCCACAAGGGACATATTCTCCAAAGTAAGAAAATGTCTGGCAAAATTGATTCTGTTATTGAATATTTTATCCGCCAATTCAAATGCTTTTCCCCGTAAAATCAAAGGAAAAATAATTGAAAAAAGAATACAAAATGGGAAAAGTAATTCTACTATAAAATACTCTATCTTACTTATTTCTCTTTTACTGACATAATAGGACAGACAGATGTATATCATTACAATAAGTGCACCTGTATAGCTGTAAGAATAAAAAAACACAAACAAATTTCCTGCTGCAAGTACCAGCAAATGTTTTAAACTATAAGTCTCCTTCACACAATAAATTACAAACGCTGCCAGTACCAAGTAGGAAATATGCAGAACATTAGGATGCGGATATCCCATAAAGTATCTTAGCACCGCACCTGTGATATTTTTTGTCTGAACCGCAATTTCAACATTTTCAATCCATATAAGTGAAACAAGAAAGCGACCTGCCATCGCCACAGACCATACGCAAAGTCCGACCCTGAAAGCCCTTTTTAATGAAACGTTTTTCATGGCAACCACTGTTACTGTACATATCAAAATTCCCTTTTCACCACTAACCTGATACACAATGATTGACAATATCAGCAGTATGGAAATAACTGCCCATTCTTTATAAGAATATTCTGTCAGGCACATTTTGACTGCTATACACAAAAAAGCCAAAACCAAAAAAAGCTTATAAGTGTTTTGTCCATCGTACAGGCCAATCCCCTTAGCGAAAAGCATAATGCCAAAAAAGCCAAGATATAATAATTCTGAGGTTCTCGTCACTATATAGTTTGTTTGATTTTCTTTTTTATTTATTACTTCTGTGCTACTCATGTACGTTCCACTTCTATCAATTTTTTAATATCAAAATTATATCATATATCCCATTCACTTTCTATATCTTTGATTTTGCAATAAATGGCACCAGTACATTCCAAAAATAAAGAACAAATAATTTCTCGCAATATAAACAGAGACAAGATGTGCTTCTACAACCGTATACAGTGCAAACATGGAAAGAACCACTAACTCCTCCATTTTTCTATTCATTACCAAATACACTGCAAATATAATCAGTACTGCTATTACAAGACATGCTGGTATTATCCCATACCAATAAAATAGCCTAACCCATCCCATGTCAAAGTAATAATTATTTTCAGGTCGCGAAAACAAACTCCATGTATCCATAATCCCTTCGTGGTTATTTGTTTCAATCAATGAATGAATGCGTCCTGTTAATATTTTATCCAGAAATAAATAAAACTTTATTTTTGTACTGGTTGCCCCTTCCCAAAAATAGTACCAAAGACACATTGCATCCTTCGCAGACATGATAGAAATTATGATACTACCGGTAAGAATTCCAATATTCCCGGTTACAAAAAGCCATCTCCAATTCTTCTTTTGAGTTATCGGTATACAAAAAAAGAAAAACAGCGCACACATTGCGGTTATTAGTGCAGTTTTAGAATCTGTCAGTATAAAGAAAAATAGATTAATCAATAAAATTCCTATATAATGATACCACCTTAATTTGGAACGATATAAATAAATTCCTAAAATTGTCAACACACACACCATGCACTGAAGTGCATTAGGATGTCCCATTCCAAGTACATATCTTGTTTCTACACTGCCGCGTCCATAATCCTGTGTCAACGCAACAGTTCCCAGTATTCCCGTCAATGAGGCTGCCATAATGACTACACATCCAACCACCGTCATCCAGAACACTAATTTCAAGCATTTGATCATATCTATATTCTTACATGCTGCTATAAACATGACGATTCGTATGATTTCATTTCTACCCGTAACCAGATAGGATATCACTCCCACGAAAAGGAACAACCCCATCATCAAATATTCTTTAAAGGAGTATTTCGTCAGGCAGACCTTAACGAAAAACAGCAAGAATGTTAATTGAAAAATTCTCCCTTCAATAGGATTCGTATAGGCGCTTTTATCGATCAGTACCAACAGTACCTCTATCACTACTCCCAAATAAAAACAGCTATATGCAATTTTAGAAAATATACTTTGCTTTGTTTCCATTTATTGAACCTTTCCGGCAGGGTTTACAAATATCCAGCCCGGCCACAGCTCCTCCATCTCTTGCTTCACAAAGACCTGGCTATTTTTGTGAATCGTAGGCCTTATCATAATCTTACTCTCATTTGAATTTAACCTTGCTCCCCAAAAGCTAAAAGTAGAATTTGCACAAATATTATGCCTGCATTTACTCATAAGCCACATATCGTAAAAACTGTCTCTGCCATGGTTAATATCTACAACTGTATATTCTTCTCCTGAAAAATGCTTTCGGGCATAGTTCACATCATCCGAAAAAATATAAAAATGTGGAGCATTACAATGCTCCCTTATATATTCAATAGCCCCCTGATAATAAGCATCTGTACAAATGTTACCAAACATTGCGGCATTTTCGACATCCAGATAGTCCCCTCGTCTTAAATGCACACTAACCGCTTCACATGATTGTATCTCTTCTGCCATTCTGATATTTTCCAAATTATCGGTTTTAGGAAACTGAATTTTTTCCCGCAAGTCATAGAGAATATCTGCATAATATTTTTCACAGGCAAAGTAGCCGCTAAGATACATGTCCTCCATCTGCAAAAGTTCAGAATGATACATTTGACTCTCGTGAAACCAGTGGACACTCCCCGGCAGGAGTTTTCTTCTCAGCTTCCCTGCAAGTCCAGCTGACCCTATCAGTTTCTCCTTTTCCTCGGTTGTACATACCTCATAAACCAGCCTGTCAAAGTATGCAAGTTCCAGTTCCCTCTCTGCCAGCACCTTTCCCCTCTGGTCTTTTGACGTAAACCAGGAAATATCCAGCCTTGCTTCTTTCCCAAGTCTTACAAACTTTCTGTATAATGCATACTGCTGAAGCTGGTTTCCAAGCCCTCCAGCTACCTGAATAATGATCATAGTTTATACTTCCTTTTCCTCCGTCATTACAAACAATGACAATGCCGGTCCCAATGACCATGGATAGGCGCCATAAATCTGTGGATACATACTAAATCCCTGGCATTCTGCAAGGCATCCGTAAATCTTACCTTCTTTTACAGAATTCCAAAGTGCTTCTCTTCCTCTTACCATGCGGGATTTATGAATACCAATTAGCACCTTCGTATCCAATGATCTGGCAATGGCATAAAGAATCATTGCCGTAGCAGAAGTGTCAACCGGACCTTCTTTTGCTCCCAGCTGCCAGCTATACAAACCGCCTTCCAACTGATAAGCCTCTACTTTATCCACCATTCTCCTGTACGCCTGCTTGATCACCTCATAGCTGGGTCTGGTCTCCTCCATATAAGCAAGGCTCTCCGACATGCCCATCATCAACCATCCAACTGCACGCCCCCAGCCTATAATCCCATACTTTACACCACTCTCATACTGATAGCCATGATAGGGCAGTCCTGTCTTTTCGTCCATTCCCATAGAAATGAAGTTCTGCATCTGTGTCACTGCCAAATTAATTGCATTCATATCCCTGTATGTACTTCCGTATTTACATAGAAAAGGACATATCATTCCTATCCCGTCAGCAAAAATATATCCATTCTTTTGTTCCGGGCGGTAGGGAAGACTTCCGGCAGCATCCGTCTCATGATTAAAGAGATATTTTACCATGCACTCTGCCGCATCCTTATACTTCTCTTCTCCTGTAATCTGATGCAGGTCAATTAACGCCATGCCGCTATATGCATCATCCAGATAATACATTCTACAGCCCTGACTGATCCATCTGTCAAAATATTTTGTCAGGCATTCCAGAATAATCCTTGCCTCCTCGGAGTTTTTATTCTTCATATAATAATCCGCAAGCGCTTTGGCAAGCAATCCGTTGGGCCAGTTGATCTTGTCAATCGGTGCCTGTTTTTTTCCTGCAACCATCTTTATTGCTCTTTTCAGAAAGAAACCGGGACCACGCTTCGGATAATGAAGCAATTCGTATTCAGCTTCTTTTACCATTTCCAGCATAAACATCTCTCCTCCTAATTTTTTTACTAATAATCCCCCACAAATATCCAAGTTCCTCCGTCCTTCCAAAAACCAGAAGGAACAACCCGTTAAACACCACACAAATAAGGACAAACATTACTGCAAAGGAACCAATGGTTATCGACTGCATTACCGCTGACTTTAGTGCGGTCAGAATCCCCAGAATCACCGCCAGCACTGCCAGGTATTTCAGAGAATCCACAAAATAGGCTTTTGCGCTTCTTTCAAAGCAAACCCTGTAGATGATAAAGGGCTTGGTGATATTGGCGATCAGCCCTGAAACAATGGTT
>JAQXLK010000346.1 GCA_029012085.1 Clostridiales bacterium | reverse complement strand
ACCTTCCTGGTTTGTTTGAGTTTTATGACTTATATCGGGAATTTCTCCGGTTGTATCGTGAGCATAGAGAATACTTTTATGATTGGTGTGAAATTGGATCCATATATGGAGCTCCGGCAGATTGTGTCTGGGGTGGAGGACGTGTAGGATATGGTGATCATGATCCGGTAGATGTTCTGGCTCTGATGGAAGAGTACAGGATTTCAGCAAGATTGACTTTTAGTAATTCTTTACTAAGGAAAGAACATCTTTCAGACAAGAAATGCAATTCTTTATGTAAGATATTTGGACGAAATAATAAAACACGAAATGGTGTCATTATTCATTCGGAATTACTGTTGGATTATTTGAAAACGAATTATCCCAATTTTTATTTTGTCTCATCTACAACTAAGGTTTTGACGGATTTTCAGGCATTCCTGAATGAAGTAAAGCGGGATGATTTTCTTTATGCAGTTCCTGATTTTCGATTAAATAAAGATTTTGAGAACTTGAATTCATTATCCGAATCGGAAAAAGATAAAGTAGAATTTCTGTGCAATGAATGCTGTTTTTTTGGATGTAAAGGCAGGAAGCGATGTTATGAATCGGTTAGTCGTAAATCTCTTGGAGAAAACAGTACTGACTTTCAATGTACTGCTCCTGAAGTAAACGAGGGTTATCGATTTTCAAAAGCTATGGAGAGTCCTGGATTTATCGGAATAGAAGATATCAAAAATGTCTATCTACCGATGGGATTTTCGAATTTTAAAATCGAAGGACGGGGACTTGGAAGTGCATTGATTCTGGAGTTTTTGCTCTATTATATGACAAAGCCAGAGTATCATATACATGTTCGGGAAGCAGTATATCTGGATAATATGCTGGATTTGTTTTAGTAGGAAAGGAAATACAAGATGTTTTTTATGATGGGTATCACAAATGGAAGAAAGGATTTGGATTTTACACAGACGATACTATGTAATGTTTGTGGAAAGTACGGAAGATATCAGGCGTTCATGACATACACAGTTTTGTCTTTATTTTTTATTCCGTGTTTAAAATGGAATAAACGGTTCTATGTTCAGACAAGCTGCTGCAATGTGGTATATGAGCTGAATCCGGAAATTGGTAAAAGAATTTTACGCGGAGAAAATGTAGAAATCATTCCAGAATATCTTACCAGAACCGAATACGGAAATCATGGCTATTTGTATAAGAAATGCAGAAATTGCGGTTATGAAACGATGGAGGACTTTGAGTATTGTCCAAAGTGCGGGTGTAGATTCTAACAAAAGCTCCTAACCACGCTAAATGACTGCACGGAACAGGAAGCGCATGTTACCTGATTCGTTGGCATGGTACACTATACTAATCACGTTGCTTTTACCATCGGGCGATTTATTGAATGTCTCTTTCAACCATTTTTCATTAGCTTTCTTCCACTCATCAACATCAATTAAGGCTGACCTAGAAAATGTAGTATCTATCTCAAGGGCTAAAACGGCATCTTTTCTGATTTTTCGCCCGGTGCTTTTTTCGATTTCTGCTATGCGTTCTTTGCAGATATCAGTGTACGTTTTGCCGTTGGACAATTTATTAATTTCTTTATTATGCGATTCCAGTTCTTTATCAGCATTTTTGTTATTCGAAATACGATAATCGTACTCATATTTGGATGTTAAGGTTTCAAAGTTTTTAATTTTATCGATGCGCATATAACAATTACCCATATTCGTATACCTTCTTTCGTAATTTACTAATAATATGACAGAAAAGAAATTTAAAATACAAAGAGTAAATGGGCTCTTTAGTTTTATCTTGACACTAGCAAATTTCATTTATTTCTCAAGAGTTCTCCCACTCTTAAATAATCTCTTGTTTTTCAAAAATAGATTTTCTCTTTTGAGCTTTGCTTATCTGTCCATAATAGCATCATCTCTTGAGGTGGTATGATTTAAAATATCCATGATTTTTTGATGCTGCTCCGGATCAGTAGCGAACAATTTATTTAATCGTTCTTGCAGTAGTATCATACGTTTTATTTCTATATTTCGACGTCTACTATATTCGTTCAACTGATATTGCATTTCACGAAGATTAAGGACAGATTGTTCAAGACACGTTTTTTCATTACGCAATTCTTTAACCTGCTCATTTAATGTATTAATTTTCCCATTCAATTCTTTAATTTTTGCATGAGCAAAAGTTCTATTACTTTCAATTTTTTTTGGTACATTTCCAATTGTGCGTTATATTCTTGGGTAATCCGTTTAGCTGCCTCCTGGATCCTTTCATTATATTCCAGAGAATTGGAATCTCTTATATTTTGAATGTCTTCAAGTAGCCGTTCTTTGTATGAAGCAGCAGATTCTCCTTCTTTCAGTTCCGGTATATCATCCAGAGCTTTGTTTAATTCCGCATACATATGGCGAATCTTTTTATGTTTAGCGATGCTACCTTTTTGACCACGTTCGAGTCCTACTGTTTCCATCGCATGTGCATAGGAGTCCTGCAGTTCGCGCATCGTTTTAGAGCCATTCATGAATGATGTAGAAGATAAATGGCCTGTGTTATTAATTGGAATTATCAATGAATGGCAGTGGATATTACCTGCTTCGTCGGCATGATACACCATGCTAATCACGTTGCTTTTACCATCGGGCGCTTTATTGAAGGTCTCTTTCAGCCATTTTTCATTAACTTTCTTCCACTCATCAACATCAATTAAGGCTGACCTAGAAAATGTAGTAATTATCTCAAGGGCTAAAACGGCATCTTTTCTGATTTTTCGTCCGGTGCTTTTTTCGATTTCTGCTATGCGTGCTTTGCAGACATCAGTGTACGTTTTGCCGTTGGGCAATTTAAAAGTTTCTTCGTTATGAGATTCCAGTTCCTTGTCTGCATTTTTAACATCCGCAATACGATAATTATGTTTATATTTGGATGTTAAGGTCCCAAAGGTTTTAATTTTGTTGATGTGCATAATACAATAATTCATATTCTTATCCCTTCTTTCTTATTTTGCAAATAATATGATAGAAAAGATAATTTTAAATACACGAATTAAATAGGATTCTTCTACATTGTGGAAAATATTTCTTACTTTCGATGGAAACCGCAAGAATCCTTTGGTAACTGACCACGGTGATGTTGCACGGAAGGGAACGTTCTGTATTCTGCAAATGATGACAGCTTTGGCATGACTTCCATCGGTGTCTTTATGAAAAGATTTATTGATGTTTTGTCTGATTCTTCATAAAGAATGAGTTGTATTATGTGTTCTTTCCTATATCTGCATATGATAAAAAAGTCAAATAAAAACATACTTGGAAAGGGGGTATATTTGCCTTGATAAACGTGTTTGGAAAGACTATGATTTATCCAGTAATCGTACTATGGAAACTTGAGGAGACCATAGCTCGGAGGGCCCTGCGGGAGCCTTTTGTTTTTATGGAAAAAATAATTAGTAAAAGACTTGGAAAAAAAGATGCATAGTATGTTATACACATTAAAAATTCCTTTTCCAACTGGGAAAAAGTGGTTAATAATAGGTATATTAAAAAATCAATAAAAAATAATAGATTTAGCAAGAAGTATTGAAAATATGGAGTAGGAGAAAAAAGTGGATTGTTAGCAATAAAGCAATCTTCTTTTTTCTAACAGATAAGATTTTTCAATATGAACAAAAATCGTTGACGATACAAAGAAAATTGGATATCATACAGACGGTTAGAATTCACTAACCGAAAAAGAATGAAATGAAATGAATTGAGTACGCCTTGGAAGGGGAAGGCGTTTTATTTAAAATAGCTAGTTAGCCAAAACTAATAGAAGGAGGGATGCTTATGAGCGAAGTAATTATTGGTGGAAATGAATGTATGGTTCGTCAGTATAAGAATTTGTGTCGAGAATATCGATGTGATGCAAAGGTATATCCAAAGCAGAACAGTAGCTTGAAAGGAATCGGCAATCCGGATCTGCTTGTACTTTTTACAGGCACAGTATCCCATAAAATGGTGCGTAATGCATTATCTGAGACAAAGGGACAGGATGTAAAGGCTGTACGATCACATACGAGTTCCATTTCGGCATTGAAAAATATATTGGAAGAAAATGCAAAATAGGAGGCAATTGTATGTCCGATGAAATGATTATTCGCCATGGTTCTCCTACACTTGCCGTATTGAAAAAAGGTCTGCATGTGCTATACTAGTCATTAGAAAAATATAATA
>JAQXLK010000345.1 GCA_029012085.1 Clostridiales bacterium | reverse complement strand
CGTTATGTAAACTAACAAGGAGGAAGAAAATGCCACCGATAACAAATGATTGGGCAGATGAATTAAAGACAGAATATAAGAAACCATATTATAAGGAACTGTATAACAAAGTCAATGAAGAATATGCAAGGACAAAGGTGTTCCCACCGGCTGATGATATTTTTAATGCATTTCATCTGACGCCTCTTGCTAATGTAAAATGTGTCATTATTGGACAGGATCCTTACCACGGAGAGAATCAAGCCCATGGATTGTGTTTTAGCGTAAAGCCCGGTGTAGAAATACCTCCATCTCTTGTGAATATATATAAAGAGTTAGAGGATGATTTAGGCTGCTATATTCCGAATAATGGCCATCTGGTAAAATGGGCGCAGCAGGGAGTTCTTATGCTTAATAATGTACTGACAGTGCGGGCACATCAGGCGGCATCACATCAGGGGATTGGCTGGGAGCAGTTTACGGATGCTGCAATGGATATCCTGAATAAGCAGGACAGGCCAATTGTTTTTTTGCTTTGGGGAAGACCTGCACAGATGAAAGCATCAAAGCTGAATAACCCAAACCACTTAATCTTGAAGGCTCCTCATCCAAGTCCGCTATCTGCATATAGAGGTTTCTTTGGTTGTAAGCACTTTAGCCAGGCAAATGCATTTTTACAAGAACATGGAATAGAACCGATTGACTGGCAGATTGAGAATATATAGAGAAGAAATTTATAATGAATAATACAATAACAGCGGGGAATCTGAAAGGATTATTATGGAAATCTACATTGTAAGACATGGCGAAACCGTTTGGAATGCAAAGAAATTATTGCAGGGAAATACAGATATTGAACTAAATGAATATGGAAGAGCACTGGCTGGAGAGACCGGTGAGAATTTAGAAAGTGTACATTTTGATAAAATATACAGCTCTCCGCTAATACGAGCTTATGAGACTGCCTGTCTGATAAGAGGACACCGGAATATTCCGATTATACGGGATGAACGTATTCGTGAACTTTGTTTTGGTGTTAATGAGGGGCATAATTTCAAGAAGTTGTTAGAAGATGAGAGTGACCCGTTTCACTACTTCTTTGAACGACCGGAGTTATATGTAGCACCGGAACAGGGAGAGAGTTTGGAACATATTTGTGAGAGGGCAGCTGATTTTATGTCAGAAGTGATAGAACCACAGGCAGCCGAATTGGAGCGGGTGATGATTGTTGCCCATGGAGCTTTGAATAAGGCATTGATGTGTCACGTGAAGCAACATGGTATAGCAGATTTTTGGTCAGGTGGTCTTCAGAAAAACTGCAATGTCATTATTGTGAAGTATGATGGAAACAGATATGATATAGTTGATGAGACAAAGATATTTTATCAGGAACGCTAAAAACAGAATCTGTGATGAATCAAATATATTAAGAGAAATGAAGATGATGTTATGGGATTATTAGAAGTAGAGGTAATTGAAGATTTGATGCATAGCTCCAGTATTTCCAAGGGTATTGAACGAACCATGGAACATATTATTAATGAGTTGGAGCTGGATAGTATGTATATTATCCGTTATGAAGAAGGTCTTATGAATCCAGAGATATCTTTTGACTGGGAAAATGGTTCTGTGAATCGAAAGATAGATTTTATGCAATATATGAACTATCTTAAAGAATGGTATCATTTTGATGAACAGGGCTATTTTGCGGCAAAGGCTACTACGGTTTTGCCACAGGAAGAAAAGGAGTTTTATAAGCAGTGTGGGTATGAAGCAGTTATAGAATATCAAATCGACAATCATGGTAATGTAGTGGGCTATATTATTCTGGGTTGGGAGCATATCAAGCAGCTGACGGATGAGGAAGAGAACAGCCTTCACATTTTGCTAAAACTGATGAGTGAACTGCTGGTGAAACAGTTTCACAAGGAAGTTATGGGAGAGAGTGACTGGCGTTTGTTTAAACTGGCAAGTACTATGACGAAGACGATGTTTCTCATGCTTGATGATGAACACAGAATTCAGTATATCAATAATTATGTGAAAGATATCTATCCGGATATTAAAGTAGGAGATTTTTGTTATCAGGTTCTTCAGGGGGAAACAGAGCCTTGTGAGGATTGTTTGTTAAAAAGATTAACGGATAATGAATCCGTTGGACAGTGTAAATACCTGCCGTATCTGCAGGATTCTTTTCAGGTTAATGCCTGTCGGGTATTGATGTCAGAAAATCGTGAGGGATATGCAGTTACATTGCAAAAAAGCAATGAGGAGCAGCTGACGGAACGAAGAAGTAATGTGGGACGTAACTTTATATTTGCACTTGAGATGATTTATAAAGTTGTGATTGCAGTGGAGATTCGACGGGACACGTTTTACAACCTGCTTCGACAGGACATGGATGGTCAAAGTTCCTATAGTATAGATTTTGTGTTAAAATGGCTGTCAAAGCTGCATTTAGATGATAAGCAAAAATTTTTGGAATGCTTTGATGTTAACTTTTTGCAAAATGCATATATGAATGGTGTAAAGAGCAAAGAGATAGATTTTCGCTATCGTACGCAGGAGGGCAACTATCATTGCATGAATGCAAGGATATTGTTTGAATACAATATGAATAAAGAAGCAGTAGCATATATTTTGTTCACGGATGTGGAGCAGCTTCGTAGTGCACAGCTTGAAGAACAGCGTAAAATGCGGGATTCTTTATTAGCTGCAAGGTCTTCTGCAGAGTTAAAGGGAGAATTACTTGCCAATATTTCTCATGAAATACGAACGCCGATGAGCGGAATTGTCAGTATGTCTAGTGTGGCAAAGCAGGTGTATCAGCAGGAGGATAAGCTGTTAGAATGTCTTAATAACATTGATGAATATGCGGAGCATATGATGCAGGTCATGGATTCTTTGCTTGAAACGGTAAAAGTGGATAATAATGCGATTGTAATTGCAAAACAGCCATTCCAGCTTGAAGGCTTTTTAAACCGGATTGATATTGCGGCTCGTGGAACGATAGAGAAGAAAAATGTACAGTTTTATATTGATAATCAGTGCCGGTACAATCAGTTATTAGGAGATGAGATAAGGCTTTATCAGGCGTTGTCTACATTGCTGAAGAATGCGATTTCCTATACACCGATTTCCGGCAGTATACGGCTTACTGCAAAGCAGATTGCAACAGATACGAAAAAGGTCTATATCCGGTTCATGATTGAGGATACCGGTAATGGGCTTACAAAAAAGATGAAAGAAAGTATTTTTGGGTTTCAACACAGTGCGGATGATGGTTTGATTGATGAAGAACATTTTGAATTATCCTTAGCGGCAAAAATTATCCGGCTTATGGGCGGAGATATCGGTATTATGGTGGACAGCAATGGAAGCAGACTTTATTTTACACTTCCATTTGAACTGCATGAGGAAGAAAAAGGAAAAAACACCAAAAAACGGACGGCACCGGCGGTGGACGATTTCAAGGGAAAACGGGTTCTGCTTGCAGAAGACAGTGAGATGGGGCAGGATGCTTTACGTGCAGTGTTAGAGGTGGTAGGATTTGAAGTGGATACGGTGGAAAATGGAAAAAAAGCCGTTATCAGCTTTATTTCCCAGCCGGCATTTACCTATGATGTGATACTGATGGATGTGCACATGCCGTTTATGGATGGACGGGAAGCTACCCGATGCATTCGAATTTCCGGTAAAGAGGATGGAAAAACGATACCGGTTATCGGTTTGATGGCAAATACTTATGATGAAGATGTGAAGGAGTCCTTAGAGGCCGGAATGCAGGCACATTTAGCAAAACCGGTGGATGTAGATAAGCTTTATAGAGTACTGGGAAAGGTGGTACTCGAAAAGGAGAATAGTTGAGAAAACAGGAGGTAGAAAATGGGATATATTTTAGCGAGTGATGCAACTTTTGATTTACCGATGGAATTGGTTACCCAGTATAATATTGCAGTGGTACCGATGGCATTTAATTTGGATGGAGAAGAAATATTGCATTATCCGGATGAGAGGAATATGAGTACTGAGGCATTTTATCAAGCATTGAAGGATGGGAAAACGTCTACGACATCTCAAATTAATCCTATGACTTATGTTGAATTTTTCACTCCGTATTTGGAGAAGGGCGAAGATATTCTTTATATTGCATTTACATCAGGGCTGAGCGGCACATACCAGTCAGCTTTGCTTGCAAAGGACATGCTTTTAGAGGATTTTCCGGAACGTACGATTGAGGTTGTAGATTCTCTTTGTGCGTCTGCAGGGCAGGGATTTCTGCTTTACCTTGTAGGTAAGAAAAAGGAAGAGGGCATGGAGCTTTTAGAACTTGTAAAATGGACAGAAAGTATCCGAGGCAGAGTAGCGCATTTCTTTACTGTGGATGATTTATTTCATCTAAATAAAGGTGGACGTCTTTCCACGGCAGAGGCAATTATGGGAACGGCACTCAAGATCAAGCCAATTATTAGTGTGGACAAAGAGGGTAAGCTTTATGTAGAGAATAAAGTTCGTGGTAATAAGAAGGCACAGGAATATATGATTTCCAAGGTAAATGAGACATGGGACGATAGTGAGTCAACGATATTTATTGGACATGGGGATGCAAAGGAGCGTGCAGAGGAGCTTAGAGACAAGATTTTGGAAAAGACCAATGTAAAGGACATCGTGATTACGAAGATTGGACCAATTATAGGAACACACACCGGTCCTGGAATGTTAGCTGTATTGTTCTTAGAAAAGGAATAAAAGAAATACTGGTTGTCAGAGGGAAAAAGGCCTCCAATTGTTAGAAAAATCTAGCGATTGGAGGTCTTTTTACGGTATAAGAAATTCCTTTGGCACATCTTTCATTTTTGAAACATATTATAAATTATACAGAAGGAATAAGGAGAATTTTCGTGGAAACGAATTGTAATCAAATGTCAGCAATGCAAAGAAATGACAGAGTATATGGCAATGTAAACTGCAATTGCAACATGAATACAAATGCGATGATGAGAAACCGAGGGTGTAATCAAAGATGCGAAAGACGTGAAAATCGAAGCTGTGAAAGAGATGAAAAAATGAAATGTGAGAGACGTGAAAATCGAAGCTGTGAAAGAGATGAAAAAATGAAATGTGAGAGGCGGGAAAATCGAAGCTGTGAGAGAAAGGAAAGACTAGAATGTGAAAAATGTGAGAGTCAAAGCTGCAGTCAGAGATGCGAAAAACAGGAATCCCGTGGCTGTAATGCGGGTTGTGGCAAGGTACAGACTATAAGGGATGAAAAAGGACGAAGCATGGAAGTAGAATGTGTCTGTAAGGTAAAGACAGAAAAACCTTGTCATAAAGAGGATCCAATGGAGAAATTAGGAGGTCGTTTTCCAATTGCAATGGCCTATGTACCGTGGCAGCAGTGGGGAGAGTTATATGACGCAGAATATGGCCTTATGCAGGGTACAATTTTCAAGGACCTTAACAAAATCTTTTGTGGAGTGAGGTGTTAGAGATGGAAAATATGTGTAAGGAAGATTTAATGAAAATGATTCGCAGCACTAATTTTGCAATGCTGGATTTAGGACTTTATTTAAACACCCATCCGAAATGCCAGAGTGCGCTGGCAACCTATCATGATTATCATCACACTTTGATGAAAGCAGTTAAAATTTATGAGAAACGTTTTGAACCCCTTACTATTTATGGGGTATATGACGAAAACCGATGGAATTGGAAAGATGAACCATGGCCATGGCAAAAGGAAGGTGATTGTTAATGTGGACGTATATTAAAATGTTGGAATATCCAGTAAATATCAAGACAACAAATGCCAAACTTGCTATGGCGATCATGAGTCAGCTTGGTGGGCCGGATGGTGAGAAAGGTGCTTCCACCCGTTATCTGTCACAACGGTATGCCATGCCGGATAAGCGGGTAATCGGTGTATTAACAGACATCGGCACCGAGGAACTTGGGCATGAGGAAATGGTATCTACCATTATCACC
>JAQXLK010000344.1 GCA_029012085.1 Clostridiales bacterium | reverse complement strand
AATATTTAGTTTTTCTGAAAGTATACGTTCCGTTGATATCCGGTCTCCTGTTTTCAACTCACCTGTTTCCATTTTCTGACAGATATATTCCACTGCTTTTTTGTATTCCTGTTCCATTCACTTCTCCTTTCAAGAACGCCTCTGCGTTCTTGCTGCGGAATGCGCGTCAGCATTGCTGACATTTTCATCTGCGCATTCCTGCAATCCCGCGGAGCGTTTACGATTTGACGCAAGATCGTACTCACGTCAAATCATAGAAAATATGCAAATATGGAAGCGCCTATCACAGTCAGCAATCCCGCAACCGCAATTGATAAACTACTCATGGCACCTTCGATTTCTCCCATTTCCATCGCCTTTGCAGTTCCTACAGCATGAGAAGACGTTCCAATTGCCACTCCCTTTGCTATGGGTTCCGTAATCCGGAATATCCTGCAGGCAGGCTCTGCTAATATGTTACCAAGCACTCCGGTTATCACAATAACCGCCACCGTAATGGTCACATATCCTCCAAGTTCTTCTGACACGCCCATTCCAATTGCGGTGGTAATGGATTTCGGAAGTAATGTAACATACTCTTTATGAGATAAATTCATTATGACAGCTAACACCCATATTGTTATCAGATTGGTAAGGACACCGGAAACAATTCCTGCCACCACCGCTTTAAAATTGTTTTTTAGCAATGTAAGCTGTTCATACAATGGAATCGCCAGACATACCGTAGCCGGAGTCAAAAACCAGCTTAAGTATTTTGCTCCCTCATTATATACCTGATAATCCACATGACCGATTACCAATACAAGAATGGTCGCTGCTATAGAAATCAGCAGTGGATTAAAAATGCCAAGCTTACATTTGTTCTTTAAATAATTTCCCATCATATAGGCAAGGAGACTTATTGTAACACCTGCAAATGCTGAAGTTTCGAATAGCTCATTCATAATCTGCCACCTCCACCTTCTCATAAACCGGCTCCTCTTTCTCCAGCTTTTCTTTCGTTCCCTCATTACTTTTCATTTCACTTTTCCCATGCCGGATAACAAATTGTGTACAATGTCCACTTATTATCATCACCATTAAATATACGACAACCGTAATCACAATCACCGGAACCATCATTGGCTTTAAAATACCCCATGATTCCATCAGTCCAACACCAGCCGGAATAAACATCACCGGCATAATTTCAATCAGAAACTTACCTGTGTCTTTCACAGAATCCAATGGAATCACTCCTGACACTAATCCGGCAAACAGTAAAACCATTCCATAAATACTTGCCGGAATCGGCAGTGGCAGCAACATTTTTAATGCTTCTCCAATAAATGATATAAATAAAATAATTAAAAATTGTTTAAAATATTTCATCTGTTTTTCTCCCTCATTCAAATTGGTACTACCAATCATTATAGTAACCTTTATGTCTTTGTCAAGTTTTATATGAAAAATAACACCTTGGCAGAAAACAGAAAAGAAACGATGATGCCACCGTTCCTTTTTCTATGATATGAATTCTATTTACTTTCCAAAATATGCTGCAACCTTTTTCAACTCCTCAACAATCGGAAGATGCTGTGGACACGCCTTTTCACACTGTCCACAAGCAACACAATCACTTGCCTTTCCAAATTCATGGGTAAGCCGGTCGTAATATTCCCCTTGAGGAGTCCAGCCCTTTTCCTTAATCTCCTGTTTATCTGCATTATAAAGTGCAAAATACTTTGGTATTGCAATCTTCATCGGACAACCATCCGTACAATACGAACAACCGGTACAAGGAATCTCAATAGTACCATTTATCAGCTTTACTGCAAGCTGAAGCTTTTCCTGTTCCTCTTCATTAAGCGGTACAAAATCCGTCATATAACCGGTATTATCTTCTAACTGTTCCATGTTGCTCATACCACTTAATACCATTGCAACATTTTCAAGACTTGCCGCAAAACGGATTGCCCAGGATGGCACAGACATTAACGGATTATACTCTTTAAACATCGACTCCACTGCTTCCGGTACCTTGGCAAGTGTTCCACCCTTTACCGGTTCCATTACGATAACCGGCTTACCATGCTTCGTTGCCACCTCATAACACAGTCTTGACTGGATTGCATTGCTATCCCAGTCAAGATAGTTAATCTGAAGCTGAACAAATTCCATCTCAGGATGTTCCGTAAGCACCTTATCTAAAAATTCTGCATTATCATGATAAGAAAATCCAATATGTTTCACAAGTCCCGCTGCTTTTTTTTCCTGAATCCAGGTAAAACAGTCTAACTCATTATATATCTTATAATGGTCATGCCCCACATCATGGATAAGATAATAATCAAAATAATCCACTCCGGTCTTCTTCAACTGCTCGTTAAAAATGCGGTCCCGGTCTTCTTTTGTCTTCAAAAATCCTGCATGCAATTTCGTTGCCAGTGTATAACTGTCTCTTGGATGGCGGTCAACCAATGCCTCCTTTGTAGCATTTTCACTCTGAAATCCACAATACATCCATGCAGTATCAAAATAAGTAAAGCCTTTTTCCAAAAAAGCATCTACCATTTTCTTTGTAAGCTCGATATCAATACTTTCTGCATTATTCTCATCTAATAATGGCAGTCTCATCAAACCAAATCCCAGCTTCTTCTCACTGGTAAATACGGAATCCTTTGTCATCTGCATTGCCTCCCATATATGAAAAACTAG
>JAQXLK010000343.1 GCA_029012085.1 Clostridiales bacterium | reverse complement strand
ACATCTGGAGATTATTCAGGAGAGACTGGAGAGGGAGTATAATCTGGATCTCGTGACAACCGCTCCCGGAGTAGTTTATAAAGTATACAAGACGAATGGAGAGGTTATTGAACTGACCAATCCATCCAATCTGCCAGATCCGTCTAGTATTGATTATATGGAGGAACCATTTGTTGCGGCAGAGATTATGGTGACAAAGGACTATGTAGGTGCAATCATGCAGCTTTGCCAGGAACGGCGGGGTGTGTATAAGAGTATGGAATATATGGAAGAGACGCGGGCACTGCTTAAGTATGATTTGCCGCTGAATGAAATTATTTATGATTTCTTTGATGCATTAAAGTCCCGTTCAAGAGGGTATGCATCTTTTGATTATGAGCTTTCTGATTACAGACGTTCAGATCTTGTGAAATTAGATATATTGATTAATAAGGAAGAGGTAGATGCACTTTCCTTTATTGTACATGCAGATACCGCCTATGAGCGTGGACGAAAGATGTGTGAGAAATTAAAGGGTGAGATTCCAAGACATCTGTTTGAGATTCCGATTCAGGCAGCAATTGGAAGCAAGATTATAGCAAGAGAGACCGTAAAAGCGCTTCGAAAGGACGTACTTGCCAAGTGTTATGGTGGTGACATCAGCCGTAAGAAAAAACTTCTTGAAAAACAGAAGGAAGGAAAGAAACGTATGCGGCAGATTGGTAATGTAGAGATTCCACAGAAGGCATTTATGAGTGTGCTTAAGTTAGATGAGGAGTAGTTATGAAACCACAGGTAAGGGATTTGAGTATATATGTGCATATTCCGTTTTGCAGGGCAAAATGCAGTTATTGTGATTTCTTATCGTTTGGTGGCTGTGAATATCCGTTGCAAAGAAGGTATGTAAATGCTCTTTGCAAAGAGATAGAGGCGTATGAGGCTGTGTCCAAAGATTATCAGGTACAGACGATTTTCTTTGGAGGCGGTACACCATCCTATATGGAAGCGGATTTGATTTGTCAGATTCTGGAGACCATTAAAAAGGTTTTTCATGTGACAGAACATGCTGAGATTACATTGGAAGGAAATCCGGACAGTCTGAAACTGGATAAGCTGATGCAGTACCGCAAAGCAGGGATAAACCGGTTAAGTATCGGTCTTCAAAGTACAAACGATGAGATGCTTGCCCGAATTGGAAGAGTACATAATTATACCCAGTTTATTGCTGCATATAAAAGTGCAAGACAGGCAGGTTTTGAGAATATTAATGTGGATCTGATGATGGGACTGCCGGGAGAAAATATGGATTCCTATTTAACAACGCTTGGAAAAGTTGTGGAGCTGCAGCCGGAGCATATTTCTGCATATAGTCTGATTGTGGAAGAAGGAACTTTGCTGAGCAGGAGTGATGAATTGCTTGCTATGATTCCGGAGGAAGAAGAAGACCGCAAAATGTATGCGCGAACCAAACATTTATTACAGCAAAGCGGATACAAACGTTATGAGATATCCAATTATGCAAAGGAAGGTTATGAATGCAGACACAATAAGGTGTATTGGACAGGTGGTGAGTATTTAGGTGTTGGTCTTGGGGCAGCCTCTTATCTGACTGTATATTTTGAGGATGAACATTTTGAAAAGGTACGGTTTCATGGTGTAGAGAATATAGATGAATATATTGGAAGATTCTCGAAGTGCGAAGGTATGCAGGAAGATGAGTATACGGATATGTATCATTTCTTTGAAGACGGAAATGATGAAATGTCCTTTTATGGAATACCGCAGATGGAATATGAAAGCTTGGATACATATAAGAGTTTAGAAGAAAATGTTATGTTAGAATTCCTGCGGGATTATTACAGAGATTTATATTTCTGCAAGCGTAAGGATGAAATGGAAGAGTTCATGTTTCTTGGACTGCGGATGATGGAGGGAGTTTCGAAGGAAACGTTCAAAAGCCGGTTTGGGACAACAATGGAAAATGTATATGGAAAGGTTTTGAATAAGTATATTGGACAGGGATTGTTAATGGAAGATGCTGATAGACAATGCATTTATTTAAGTGACCGGGGAGTCGATGTGAGCAATGTGGTGATGGCAGAATTCATGTTGTAAATCCAAAATCTTTATTAGACAGACTCTGAATTGTTACAAATAAAACAAGGAATGGAGAGAAAGACGATGTTACAAAAATACATATCAATGATTCGGGAAGATATAAAAAGTGCAATGTCAAAACGAAACGGTGTGGATGAACTGAATAACTTACTAATGCTGGCCGGTTTCATTTTTGTGACAGTGGCATTATTTTCAAAAAAATGGCAGTTTGTATTGATGGAAGTAGCTATTGGGGCAATATTTATCGGAGTCTGCTATATGCGGGTGTTTTCGAAAAAACTGGAAAAAAGGCAGCAGGAAAATACAGTATATATGAAATATATGGGAAATGTTGTTCGTTTTGCAGACTACCTTTTGCTTTGTGTAAAAATGAAAATAAAAAGCATGACAGATACAGAACATGTATATTTTGTATGCAGCCAGTGCAAACAGATTATTCGTTTGCCAAAGGCAAAGAGTAAAGTAAGTATTCGATGTCCTAAATGTGGTCATACATTTATCAGAAGAATCTGATTTTTATATTGATTAAAAATTTCGCATGTTTATCCTTGACAAATGCGAAAGGCGGTGGTACTCTATACTCAGATGTTAGCACTCAGATATAATGAGTGCTAATAACTAGAGATATAGAAAGGAGTCTGGTGCATGGAGTTAGACGAACGCAAATTAAAGATTTTGAAGGCAATCATTTCTAACTATTTAGAGACTGGAGAGCCGGTTGGATCGAGAACTATCTCCAAGTATACGGATTTGAATCTGAGTTCCGCTACTATCCGGAATGAGATGGCTGATTTGGAAGAACTTGGATACATTATGCAGCCACATACTTCGGCAGGAAGAATTCCAACAGATGCAGGTTATCGTTTGTACGTTGACCGTATGATGGTGGAAAAGGATGTCGAGATGGAAGAGATGAAGACAAAACTGTTAGACCGGGTAGATAAGATGGAGTCGATGCTTAAGCAGGTAGCAAAGGTGCTTGCATATAATACGAATTATGCAACGATGGTTTCTGCACCGCAGTATCAGAATTCGAAACTGAAATTTATTCAGCTTACCCAGGTGGATGAAGAACAACTTCTTGCTGTGATTGTTGTGGATGGGAATGTGATTAAGAATAAGCTTATGAAGGTAGAACGACCACTGGCGAATGATGAAGTACTTAAGCTGAATGTGGTGTTGAATACATTTTTGCAAGGTGCTTCATTACAGGATATCAATCTTGAAATGATTCAGACAATCAAGGCACAGGCTGGTGAGTTTGCTGATATTATGGAGAATATTTTCCAAGGGATTGCAGAGGCTATTCATGAAGCGGATGAAGTAGAGATATATACCAGTGGTACTACGAATATGTTAAAGTATCCGGAGCTGGGAGATATCGAACAGACAACCAAGCTTTTAGAGGCATTGGAGGATAGACAGGGACTGAATGAATTGATTGATGAAGCCATGAGCGATGACAGTCATGGAATTCAGGTATATATTGGTGAAGAATCACCAATGTCGAATATGAAAGACTGCAGTATCGTAACTGCCACCTATGAGCTGGCGGAAGGTGGAAAGGGAACAATAGGAATTATTGGTCCGAAACGTATGGATTATCAAAAAGTAGTCAGCACCCTTAAGAATCTTACGGGTGAGTTAGATACTATATTTAAGAAGAAAGAATAGAGGTGTCAAAGTGGAAGAAAAAAAGAAACAGAACACAGGCAGGAAAAAGCAGACTTCAAATAAGCCGGATACGCAGGAAAAAAAGCCGGCTACAGAGGAAGCAGTAAAGGAAAGTGTTGAAGAGGTTGCTGTTACATCCACGGAAGAGACAGAAGTTGAAACAAAAGACGTTTCAGAGGATGCCGATAGTAAACCACCTGTAAAAGGAAAAAAAGGTGCTAGAAGGACAGGAGGTAATAATAAAGCATTAGAACTTGAATTAGAGAAGCAAAAAGAACTTGTAGAAGAGGCAAATGATAAGTATAAGCGTCTCTTAGCAGAGTTTGAGAATGCCCGTAATCGTAATGAAAAGGAATCAAAGAGAATGTATGATATCGGTGCAAAGGAAGTGTTAGAAAAGCTTTTGCCGGTAGTAGATAACTTTGAAAGAGCATTGCAGATGGTTCCGGAAGAAGATAAAGAACGGGGCTTTGAACAGGGCGTCGATAAGATTTACAAACAGATGATGGTTATATTAGAAGAGATTGGAGTAGCTCCAATGAATGCAGAAGGAACCGAATTTAATCCAGATCTTCATAATGCGGTAATGCATATAGAAGATGAAGCATTTGGTGAGAATGTGGTGACAGAAGAACTGCAAAAAGGTTACATGTACAAAGAAGAAGTGCTTCGCCATAGTATGGTTAAGGTGGCAAATTAGCACTTTGAATAATATATATTATAGAATTTTAGGAGGAAATGAATCATGGGAAAAATTATTGGTATTGACTTAGGAACAACAAATTCATGTGTAGCTGTTATGGAAGGTGGTAAGCCGGTTGTTATTAACAATGCAGAGGGTGCAAGAACAACACCATCTGTTGTAGCATTTACAAAGACTGGTGAACGTGTAGTAGGTGAGCCTGCTAAACGTCAGGCAGTTACCAATGCAGATAAGACAATTTCTTCTATTAAGAGACATATGGGTTCTGATTATAAGGTAAAGATTGACGATAAGGAATTTTCTCCACAGCAGATTTCTGCAATGGTTCTTCAGAAATTAAAGGCTGATGCAGAGAGCTACTTAGGTGAGAAAGTAACAGAGGCAGTTATTACAGTTCCTGCGTACTTTTCAGATGCACAGAGACAGGCAACAAAGGATGCAGGACGTATCGCAGGTTTGGATGTTAAGCGTATTATCAACGAGCCTACAGCTGCAGCTCTTTCATATGGTCTTGATAATGAAAGTGAACAAAAGATTATGGTATACGATTTAGGTGGTGGTACATTTGATGTATCTATTATCGAGATTGGTGATGGTGTCATTGAAGTATTAGCAACTGCCGGTGATAACAAGCTTGGTGGTGATGACTTTGATAATGTGATTACACAATATATGTTAGATGAGTTCAAGAAGCAGGAAGGTGTTGATTTATCATCTGATAAGATGGCTATGCAGAGAGTAAAGGAAGCTGCTGAGAAAGCAAAGAAAGAGCTTTCTTCTTCTACTACAACCAATATCAATCTTCCTTTCATCACAGCAACTGCTGATGGTCCTAAGCATTTCGATATGAACTTAACCCGTGCTAAGTTCGATGAGTTAACAGCAAGTCTTGTTGACCGTACAGCAACTCCTGTTCAGACAGCATTAAAGGATGCAGGACTTACTGCAGCTGAGCTTGACAAGGTATTGTTAGTAGGTGGTTCTACACGTATGATTGCAGTACAGGAAAAGGTTAAACAGTTAACAGGTAAAGAGCCATTTAAGGGTATTAATCCGGATGAGTGTGTTGCAATTGGTGCTTCTATTCAGGGTGGTAAGCTTGCAGGTGATGCAGGTGCCGGCGAAATCTTACTTCTTGATGTAACTCCACTTTCGCTTTCTATTGAGACAATGGGTGGTGTTGCTACAAGATTGATTGAGAGAAATACAACAATCCCAACCAAGAAGAGCCAGATTTTCTCTACAGCACAGGATAATCAGGATGCAGTGGATATCAATATCTGCCAGGGTGAAAGACAGTTTGCAAGAGATAACAAGTCATTAGGACGTTTCCGTCTGGATGGAATTGCTCCTGCAAGACGTGGTGTTCCTCAGATTGAAGTTACATTTGATATTGATGCCAATGGTATTGTAAATGTATCTGCTAAGGATTTAGGAACAGGAAGAGAGCAGCATATTACAATTACTGCAGGCTCTAATATGTCAGATGATGACATCGAAAAGGCAATTAAGGAAGCTGCTGAGTATGAAGCTCAGGATAAGAAGCGTAAGGAAGCAATCGAAGCAAGAAATGATGCAGATGCAATGGTATTCCAGACAGAGAAGGCATTACAGGATGTTGGAGATAAACTTCCAGCTGAGGATAAGACAAAGGTAGAGGCAGATCTTGCAGCACTTAAGAGTCTTGTAGAAAGCACAGATCCTGAGAATATGAGTGATTATGATGTAGAGCAGTTAAAGAATGCAAAAGAGACATTGATGACAAGTGCACAGAACTTATTTGCTAAGCTTTATGAGCAGAATGGTCCTGGTGCAAATGCCGGAACAGGTGCAACCGGTCCTGCTGATTATGCAGAAGGTGATGTTGTAGACGGTGACTATACAGAAATCTAATAAACAGATAGCAGTGATTAATATGAGTTCCCGCGACTGACAAATGTTGGCCGTGGGTACTCCTTGTGATAAGGTGGAAAATATGGCGGAGACGAAAAGAGATTATTATGAAGTCCTTGGTGTTTCTAAGGGCGCAACAGATGCTGAGCTTAAGAAGGCTTATAGACAGGTTGCAAAGAAATATCATCCGGATATGAATCCGGGAGATGCAGAAGCAGAGGCAAAATTCAAAGAGGCTTCTGAGGCATATAAAATATTAAGCGACCCTGAAACCAGAGCCAGATATGACCAGTTCGGTCATGCAGCCTTTGATCCAAACGGAGGCGGTGCCGGTGGCGGCTTTGGCGGATTTGAATTTAATATGGGTGATATGGGAGATATCTTTGGGGATATCTTTGGAGATATGTTTGGTGGTTCAAGAACACGTCAGTCAAATGGACCGATGAAAGGCGCAAACATCAAGACATCTGTACGTGTAAAGTTTGATGAAGCTGTATTTGGCTGCCAGAAAGAATTAGAACTTCCGCTTAAGGACGAGTGTATGTTTTGTCATGGAACCGGTTCACAGCCGGGACATGAGCCGGAGACTTGTGGAAAGTGTAATGGTAAGGGTCAGGTTGTATTTACACAGCAGTCTTTATTTGGAGTGGTACGAAATGTACAGACCTGTCCGGATTGTTCCGGAACCGGTAAAGTAATCAAATACAAGTGTAATCAATGTTCCGGAACCGGTTATGTCAAGAGCAAGAAGAAGATTCAGGTTGTAGTACCTGCCGGAATTGATAATGGACAGAGTATTCGTATTCGTGAGAAGGGTGAGCCGGGAACCAATGGCGGTGGCAGAGGTGATTTGCTAGTTACCGTATTGGTAGACAGACATCCACAGTTCCAGCGTCAGGAGTATGATTTGTTTTCAACAGAGCCGATTACATTTACGCAGGCAGCTCTCGGTGGTACAATAACGATTAATACGATTGATGGACCTATGGATTATGAGATAGCTGCAGGAACCCAGACGGATACTAAGATTAAGTTAAAAGGTAAGGGTGTTCCGACTCTTCGAAACAAGAATGTCCGTGGTGACCATTATGTTACATTAGTGGTACAGGTACCGGATAAATTAACAGAGGAGCAGAAGACGATTCTGAACAATTTTGATGAGGCAACCGGTTCTACAGCAAGACGTTCTACCGATTCTTCCGGTGATTTTAATTTTGGTGGACACAAGAAGAAGTCTTTTAGGAAGAAGTAAATATTTTTGTATATGATTTATATTGACAAGGTGTTATTGAATTAACAGATTAGTAATGTTAATCGGTGGCACCTTGTTATTTGTATTTTTAGGGAGAATATGTTATGATATAACTCTATGTGGGAAGAATTAGCTGTAAAAAGAAATATAAGGATTATGCCTGTTGATGGTGTTAGGAGAACAATATGAAATGGATAAAATTAACGATTGAAACGACGACTGAAGCAACGGATATGTTAAGTTTTCTTTTGAATGAAAAAGGTGTAGAAGGAATTGAAGTGGAAGATAAGATTCCATTGTCAGAGGAAGACAAAAAGTCAATGTTTATTGATATACTGCCTGAATTACCTCCGGATGATGGCGTGGCATACATTTCCTGTTATGTGGAAGAGAATATGGATATGAACGAACTGAAGACATATATAGAGCAGGAGCTTGAGGATATGTCGGCTTATATGAATGTTGGAACAGGAAAGATTACCATTGGAGAGACGGAGGATAAGGATTGGATTAATAACTGGAAGGAGTTTTTTCATCCGTTTCGTTTAGAAGATAATATTGTGATTCAGCCAACCTGGACAGAAGAATTCGAGGCGAAGAAGGATGATATAGTCATTCATATTGATCCGGGAACTGCCTTTGGTACCGGATCTCATGAAACCACAAAGCTTTGTATTGCAAATCTCAAAAAATATATTAAGGATGATGGTAGCAGTGAAGTGTTAGATGCCGGATGTGGAAGCGGTATTTTGTCCATTATAGCAATGAAGCTTGGTGCAAAAAGAGTGTATGGGATTGACATTGATGAACTGGCAGTTAAGGCAAGTGTGGATAATTTAAAGCTTAACCAGATTCCAGAGTCTGCCTTTGAGATTGTAAAGGGTGATGTAATTGGAGACACTGAATTTGCAAAAAGTGTAGCGAAGATTGGACGGTATGATATCGTTGTTGCCAATATACTGGCGGATGTGATTATTCCACTATCAGGAGTAATACGGCCTTTTATGAAAAAGGATGCTGTATTTATCACATCGGGAATTATTGATATGAAGGAAGAAGCAGTAAAAGAGGCATTGATACAGAATGGATTTAAGATTATAGATATTTCATACATGGGTGAGTGGGTATCCATTGTGGCAGGGAATTAAAGGAGAACAATATGAAAGTGAAGATATTTATTAAAAAATATTGGGAATATATGTTGGCATTTTTGCTTCCTATAGCTGTTGCATTATTGCATTGTGCAGTAAGAAAGGTATGGCTGTTTGGAGAAGGAAGTTTGTTGACGGGCGATTCCGGCATACAGTATATATATATATTTGAAGAATTGTGGAACAAGGTACATAGTGGAGATTTTTCGTTTTATAGCTGGAATGCGCTCGGTGGATATGATTTTTATTTGAATATGTTGTATTATGCTGTATCTCCGGCAACACTTGTTGTGTTGCTGCTGCCAAAGGTTTGTCTTGAAGATGCATTACAGTTCTTTATGGTGATAAAATGGGCATTGCTTTCCTTTACTGCAGTGTACTTTTTTATGCATACAAAATTTAATACGTTAAAGAAAAATAGACGTTTTATTGCACTTACTTTTGGTCTGTGCTTTGCGATGGGGAATTATTTTCTAGGCATTATGAGTTTCTTTAACTGGATGGATACATTGATTTTGTTTC
>JAQXLK010000342.1 GCA_029012085.1 Clostridiales bacterium | reverse complement strand
GTTTTTTATGCCGGTGATGGGACTTGAACCCATACGATGTTGCCATCAACAGATTTTGAGTCTGCCTCGTCTGCCAATTCCGACACACCGGCTTGTTGTAAAACCAACGAAGACTAGTATAATGGGTAAGATGTTTTTTGTCAAGAAGTTTTTTAGAAAAGTTTGTAATTTATTTGTAATTATGTTTGAAAAATGGTATAGTATATGAGAATGTGAATAAGGTGATGATATGAAATTTAACTGGATTTCCATTAAGCAGCCATTGCTTACATGGTATAAAAAACAACATAGAGATTTGCCATGGAGAAAAACGAAGAATCCGTATTATATATGGCTTTCGGAGATTATGCTGCAACAGACAAGAGTAGAGGCTGTAAAAGGCTATTACGAGCGTTTTCTTTCTGAGATTCCGGATATAAAAGCTCTTTCCGTTGTTTCAGAAGAACGGCTCTTGAAGCTGTGGGAGGGATTAGGCTATTATAATCGGGCAAGGAATCTGCAAAAAGCAGCTATACAGATTATGGAAAGGTACGGAGGCGATTTTCCGTCAGAATACGAAGAAGTTTTATCCCTTGCCGGAATTGGAGAATACACGGCAGGTGCAATCTGCTCTATTTGTTTTGATAAACCAACACCGGCGGTGGATGGTAATGTACTTCGGGTTGTGATGCGGATACTGGATTGTTATGATAATATTGATAATATAAAGACCAAAAGACAGGTAAAAGAATGGTTGTTAACACTTTATGCAGAGGGTGACTGTGGACAGCTTACACAGGCATTGATGGAGCTTGGGGCCATGGTCTGCATTCCGAATGGAATACCAAAGTGTGAGGAATGTCCGGTGAAAAGTATATGTCTTGCATGTGAACGGAAAACGTATGATAAGCTTCCGGTACGAAAAGAGAAGAAAAAGCGGCGGATACAGGAGATGACGGTTTTCATTCTTCATGATGGAGATGAATATGGTATTCATAAACGGGATAACAAGGGTTTGCTGGCAGGACTTTGGGAGTTTTATCATGAAGACCGCAGTATGACCAGGCAGGAAGCAATGGACTTTATCAGCGAACAGGGCTATCAGCCGGTTCATATTGAGCAGGAGATACCATATACGCATATTTTTAGTCATGTGGAATGGCGGATGACAGCGTACTATATATCCTGTCAGCATCAGAAAAATGATTTAAAGTGGATTCATCGGAAAGAATTTGACGAGGGCTATGCATTGCCCACTGCGTTCCGGTTTTTTTTAGAAAAGGAAGAATAATATGACTTGCTTAGAGGCACAATCAAAGATAATTGCATACATTGATTATAAGCTGGAAAAAGAAGAAAAGACAGAATTTTTAAAACATATTAAATGTTGTGAGAATTGCCATGATGAGCTGAATATATATTATACCATGATTGAAGGAATGCGTCAGCTTGACAGTAATCTGCCATTATCGAAAGATTTTAGTGAAGAGTTAGAAAACAGGATGGCGTATGAGCTGAAAGCTTCAAAGAAAAAACGAGAAATATTTCAGTCATCAGTATTTCTTGTAATTGCAGCAGTTGTTGGTTTTGGAATTTTTGGATATGTGAATTTTTTGAGGATTTTGAAGGAAGATGAGCAAAAAAAGCTGAAAGAAGCTCAAGGAGAGTATTATTATAGTGATACTTTTGATTCGATTTTGTTTGGAAAGGATGAAGAGACACTTGGGTTAAATCTGGATGTGTCAACCGAAGAGCCGGGGCTGACGTTTTATGAAAAAGTCAGAGAATATGAGATGTTAAATTGATAAGAAAAGAGCAGATGGAGGAGAAAGCATGGACAAGCTTTTGTTAGTAGACGGACACAGTATTTTAAACAGGGCATTTTATGGACTGCCGGATTTGACAAATTCCAAAGGTGAACATACCAATGCGATATTAGGTTTTATTAATATTGTATTTAAAATAATGGAAGAGGAAAAGCCGACACATCTTGCAGTGGCATTTGATGTACATGAAAAAACGTTCCGTCATAATATGTTTAAGGCATACAAAGGAACGAGAAGCGCCATGCCACAGGAACTTAGGGAGCAGGTTCCGGTTATGAAGGAACTTTTACGTCTTATGAACGTAAGAGTGATTGAGGCACCTGGCTTTGAGGCGGATGACATTATTGGTACTCTTTCGAGAAAGGGTGAAGAAGCCGGAATGGAGGTTTCTGTGCTTTCCGGAGACCGGGATTTACTGCAGCTTGCTACGGAAAAAGTGCTTATTCGTATTCCTAAAACAAAAGGCGGGAAGACAACGGTGGAAAATTACCATGCCGGAGAAGTGAAGGAAACGTATGGTGTAACACCATTAGAGTTCATTGATATGAAGGGGCTGATGGGAGATGCATCGGATAATATACCGGGGGTTCCGGGAATCGGAGAAAAGACGGCATCGAAAATCATTTCCACTTATCACAGCATTGAGAATGCATATGAGCATGTGGATGAAATTAAACCCAAAAAGGCAATGGAGAATCTGACGGAATTTTATGACCAGGCAATTATGAGTAAGGAATTAGCGACAATTAAGCTGGATGTACCGCTTGAAGAATCCGTTGATGATATGAAACGTAACCACCTTTTTACGAAAGAAGCCTATGATTATGTGAAAAATCTGGAATTAAAGAGTCTTCTTAAGTATTTCGATGTACCGGAAGACATCGTAACCATTGACTTTAAGACCAGAATTATTATGGATTTAGGGGAGATGGAGAACTATTTTCAGGAAATTTCTGATGTAGATGTGCTAGGATTATTTCCGCTTGTTGAAAATGGAGAATTCATTGGCATGGGTATTACAACAAAAGAGGCAGAAGCGAATTTTATTGTATGTTCCATGTTCATTACGGAAGATTTGATTGTAAAACGTGTGGCGGATATTATTGGAAAGAATGGTAAGGTTACTATTGTTACACATGATTTAAAGCAGCTACTTAAATATCTGCCGGTTTCCATGGAACAAAAAGTATGCGATGTATCCGTAGGGGCATATCTCCTTAATCCGAACAAGGATAGCTATGGATATGATGATATTGCAAGAGATTATATGGGGCTTACAGTTCCTTCACGAAAAGAGTTGTTAGATAAAATGCAGCTGAATTCTTTTGTATTACAGGATGAGAAGGTAAGTATGTATTTGGCTTATGAAACCTGTATACCTTTTATGGCATGGAAGAGTATTGAGAAATCTCTTGAAGAAATGGGAATGCTGAAGCTTTATCAGGAGATTGAACTGCCAACGGTATATGTTCTTGACCATATGGAGAAAGAAGGAATCCGGGTTGATGGCACGGCACTTAAAGAATATGGAGAAATGTTAGGACAGCGTGTCAAAGAATTAGAGAAGCTGATTTATGACGAGGCAGGTTGTGAGTTTAATATTAATTCACCGAAACAGCTTGGAGAAGTTCTTTTTGAAAAATTACAGCTGCCGGGAGCGAAAAAGACAAAGACAGGGTATTCCACAAATGCAGATGTTTTAAATAAATTAAAGAATGACTATGAAATAGTGGCAAATGTGCTTGACTACCGGCAGGTTGCCAAATTAAAATCTACTTATGCAGATGGTCTTTCTGCTTTTATACGTGAAGATGGAAGGATTCACGGAACTTTTAATCAGACCATTACAGCAACGGGAAGAATCAGCTCCACAGAACCGAATCTTCAAAATATTCCGATGAGGACAGAGCTTGGGAGAAGAATTCGTAAAGTATTTATTCCAAAAGAGGATTATGTATTTGTGGATGCAGATTACTCACAGATTGAGCTTAGGGTACTGGCTCATTTTTCAGGGGATGAGAAATTAATTACTGCATACAGGGAAGAACAGGATATTCATGCTACAACTGCCTCCCAGGTGTTCGGTGTTCCGATGGAAGAGGTGGATGACTTAATGCGGCGGAATGCCAAAGCCGTAAACTTTGGTATCGTTTATGGTATTAGTGCTTTTGGACTTTCTGAGGATTTAAATATTTCCAGAAAGGAAGCTACAGAGTATATAGACAATTATTTTGCAACATATCCGGGCGTAAAGCATTTTTTAGACCAGACGGTGGAAGATGCAAGAGCAACCGGAATGAGCAAAACTCTGTTTGGAAGAATACGACAGATACCGGAGCTTACTTCATCTAATTTCATGCAAAGAAGCTTTGGAGAACGTGTGGCAATGAATGCCCCGATACAGGGAACGGCAGCAGATATCATTAAGATTGCAATGATTAGAGTGCATAAAAGACTTCTTAAGGAAAATAGAAAATCATCCTTGATTTTACAGATTCATGATGAACTGCTTATTGAAACGCATAAGGATGAAGTGGAGATTGTAAAGAATATTCTTGTAGAAGAGATTATGCATGCGGCGAAGCTTTTAGTTCCACTTAGTGTAGGAGTAAGTGTTGGAAATACATGGTATGAGGCGAAATAAGACAGAAAAGAGATAAATTATGCGGATTATAGGAATTACAGGGGGAATCGGTACAGGTAAAAGTACAATTCTTCATTTATTGGGTGATAAATATCAGGCATATATTGTGGAGACGGATAAACTGGCTCATCAACTGATGATGCCGGGAAAGCAGGCTTATGAGAAAATCGTCAAACATTTTGGGGTAGATGTTCTTTTTGAGGATGGCAGCATCGACAGGGGAAAACTTGGCAGGCTTGTGTTTCAAAATGAAACGGAGCTTGCAGCGTTAAATGCCATTGTGCATCCGGCGGTAAAACAATATATTCTGGAAGATATTGAGGAAAAGAAAAAAGCCGGAACGGTGAATTTTTATGTCATTGAGGCTGCTCTTTTGATAGAAGACGGATATAAAGCAATATGTGATGAAATCTGGTACATATATGTGGAAAAAGAAGAACGTATTCGGAGATTGATTGCAGGTCGTGGCGGAAACCGTGAAAAATGGGAGTCGGTTATTAACAATCAGTCGTCGGAGGAATTTTACAGAGAAAACTGCAATCAAATCGTGGAAAATGGTGGTGACATACAAAAAACAGCAGAAAGGATTCATCATTTATTGTTTGGAAATAATATGGCATAAGGAGGAGAGAAGATAAATGGCAGGTTTAACAAAATATCCGGAGCCATTGGTTTTCGGATTGGATATCGGAACGCGGAGTATCGTTGGTACGGTTGGATATCAGGATGGAAAACAATTCAATATTGTGGCACAATGTGTCAAATTTCATGATACGCGGGCTATGTTAGATGGTCAGATTCACGATATTAATAAAGTAGGAGAAGAGATTATCTATGTAAAAGAAGAGTTGGAAAAACAACTTCCCGGCAGAAAGCTGAAAGAGGTTTGTATTGCGGCAGCCGGACGTGTGTTGAAGACTTCTGTTGGTAAGGGATATTATGAATTTCAGGAAAATACGGTTGTGAACCAGGAATATATACATTCTTTGGAAATGTTAGGTGTGGAGCAGGCACATGAACTGATGCTTGAGGAAAATGATACGGATGTAAAGTTTTTCTGTGTCGGATATACGGTTGTGAAATACTATCTGAATGGATTTGAAATCGGCAATTTAGAGGGGCATAAGGCACATAATATCGGTGCGGATGTATTAGCTACATTTTTACCGGAAGAGGTGGTAGATGGTTTATATGCTGCAGTATCTATGGCGGATTTAGAGATTGCAAATATGACATTAGAGCCAATTGCCGCAATTCGTGTGGCGATTCCGGAAAGCTTCCGGCTTCTTAATATTGCGTTGGTGGATGTAGGTGCAGGTACATCTGATATTTGTATCACAAAGGATGGGACAATCATAGGATACGGAATGCTGCCGAATGCAGGAGATGAAATTACAGAATGTCTTGTACAATCTTATTTAGTGGATTTTGATACTGCTGAGAAGATAAAAACCGCATCGCCGACGAAAAAGATGATTACATACAAAGATATTATGGGTATTTCACAAAAGGTAACACCACAGGAGGTTCTTGATAAGGTAAATCCGGTGGTAGAGGAGATGACAAGAAAGACTGCAGAAAGGATTAAAGAACTAAATGGTGGGAAGTCGGTATCAGCTGTATTTGTTGTTGGTGGTGGCGGTAAGATTAAGGGATATACAGAAATGCTTGCAAAACATTTAGAACTGCCGGCGGAACGTGTAGCGCTGAGAGGTGAAGAAGTGCTTGGCTTTGTCAATATCTTTGTTGAGGGTGTGAAGAAAGACCCATTGTTAGTGACACCGATTGGTATCTGCCTTAATTTTTTTGATCAGAAGAATCATTTTATATTTTTACAGGTAAATAATGAAAGGGTTAAGTTGTATAATAACGATAAGTTGACGGTATTTGATGCGGCACTTGCATATGGTCTTACAAATGAGGATGTATTTCCAAAGCGTGGGGAAGATTTAAACTATACCCTGAATGGAAAACCAAAGTTTATAAGAGGCGGGGTTGGTGAGCCGGCATCGATTCAGTTAAATGGAAAAGATGTTGGCATGAATCATTCTGTGGAAGCAGGGGATAAGTTGGAGATTAAGCCATCAACAGCAGGAACGGCGGCCAAAGCTGTACTTGGCGAGGTAGCAGATCTTTCTTCCATGATTACCTTTGAAGTGAATGATAGAATGTTAAGCTGTCCGAGATATGCCAGTGTCAATGATAAGCTTCAGTCAGAGTTTTATGAGATTCAAGAAGGGGATAAAGTTGAGATTTTGAACTATTATACCTTAAGCCAGCTAATGCAGTTTATGGATATTGTGACACCTCATGAAGTGTTTGTAAATGGAGCCAGGGCAGGAGCAGATACAAAGATTTATGAGAATTTCAAGGTTGCCTGGATTGACCGGGAGGATATCTATAAGGCACAGCGTTTTGTAACGGAAGAACCGGTACCGGAGAAAGAGGAAGAACAGGAAAATGTTCCGGAAACAGATAAGGTGACAAAGTCGGATGTTCCAGGTTCGGTTGAGGAGAAAGAAGTACCTGCAAAAACGGAGACAATAGAAAATACCCAAACAGAAGAAAACGTGATAACGGATATTCATGTTACAGTGAATGGAAAAGCCGTTACATTAACGGGTAAGAAGGAATATGTATTTGTGGATGTTTTTGATAAATATGATTTCGATTTGAAAAATATTGGAGGTACAAGATTGGTTCAAACGATTGATGGAGTAGAGGCAGATCATTTTAGTCCACTTCATCAGGGAGCAGTTGTTGAAATATATTGGACAGATTAAAAAAGAATTATCAATAGAATGGAGGATTATTTTATGAATGTTTTTGTTGTAAATTGTGGAAGCTCTTCTTTAAAGTATCAGTTGATTGATTCTGTGTCAGAGCAGGTAATTGCAAAAGGACTTTGCGAAAGAATTGGAATTGATGGAAGACTGACTCATAAGCCAACAGGCAAAAAAGAAGTAGTGAAAGAAGTAGCAATGCCGGATCATAAAGTGGCTGTTTCTTATGTATTAGAAGCATTAACCGATTCCGAAAATGGTGTAATCAAAGATTTATCTGCAATTGATGCAGTGGGACATCGTATCGTGCATGGCGGTGAGAAGTTTGCAAATTCTGTCGTAATCAACGATGAGGTTATGGCTGCTATTGAAGAATGTAATGATCTTGCACCACTTCACAATCCTGCAAATCTAATTGGTATTTCTGCCTGTAAGGCGCTTATGCCAAATGTACCTATGGTGGCAGTATTTGATACTGCATTTCATCAGACGATGCCAAAAGAAGCTTATTTATATGGTATTCCATATGATTATTATGAGCAGTTTAAGGTGCGTAAATATGGTTTCCATGGAACTTCACACAGCTTTGTTTCAAAACGTTTATTAGAAATCATTGGTAAAGAGAATCAGGATTCGAAAGTGATTATATGTCACTTAGGAAATGGTTCATCTGTTACAGCAGTAAAGAATGGAAAATCTGTGGATACCAGTATGGGCTTTACGCCACTTGATGGTCTGATTATGGGAACAAGAAGTGGAAGTATTGATCCTGCAGTTGTTCAGTTTTTGGCAAATAAACTGGAGCGCTCTTTGGATGAAGTAATCACCATTTTGAATAAAAAGTCCGGTGTTGAGGGAATTTCAGGAGTATCCAGTGATTTTCGTGATTTGGATGCGGCAAGTATGGAGGGAAATGAACGTGCAACAACGGCACTCAATATGTTTGCGTATCGGGCTGCTCAATACGTTGGTTCCTATGTTGCTTCCATGAATGGAGTGGATGCCATAGCATTTACTGCCGGAATTGGAGAAAATAATTCTAAGATGCGAAAAGCAATTTGTGATTATCTTGGTTATCTTGGAATTACGATAAACGAAGAGGCAAATGCAGTCAGAGGCGAAGAAATATGTATTTCAACAGCGGATTCAAAAGTGGCTGTATATGTAATTCCAACAAATGAAGAATTGGCAATTGCAAGAGAAACGGTTGCTTTGGTGTTACTGTTCAGTGATCAGCCAAATCCAGTAAACACAAAGGGTACAGGATTTTGATTGTGAACATTTCACAAACTTTCCTGTATCCTTTTGGCTATTTTGCAAAGGCAGCCTCAACAGCGTCATAAATATTGCGATGTTG
>JAQXLK010000341.1 GCA_029012085.1 Clostridiales bacterium | reverse complement strand
TTTAGATTTTACCAACTGGCCGGTCAGTAATAATCTAAATTTACTTGAGGTATTTTTTTGTGTCAATATCTTGACCTATTTAAAGTATACAGGAAGCTTTCTATATTCATTCAGTGCAATCTTCTACACTTCTTCATCGGTCACTGGCAAATCTACCATAATCGGCTCATGTCCCACCGCCGGAAGAAATTTATCTAAAATATCTCTTGTCTTCATTTTCAGACTAGAGGTGCTGACGCACGGATGACAGCCTAAGTATTCACTCTCTGCCACCGGCTTATCCATCAAAAGCTGGATATGATGTTCCGTATCATTCATTAATCCCATTATGGATACTGCACCTGGCTTTATGTTTAAATATTCCTCCATATATTCCGCCTTTCCAAAGGAAAGCCTTGCACTGCCAATCTGCTTTGACAAATCCTTCGTCTTAAAAGGCTTGTCTCCCGGCATCATCAGCAAATAAAACTGTGTTTCCTGACGGTTGCACAAAAACAGATTCTTGCAAATAATGACATCTAACACTTTGTCGATTTCATTACATGCCTCCATTGTATTTGCTTCCTCATGGTCGGTTCTTTCATATTCTATTCCAAGACTGTCCAATAAATCATATACTTTAATTTCTTTTTCCAATCTGCCGGTGGTATCCGCCGGACGTCCTTTCATCAGTTCCATGGGTGTCCTCCTTGCAGCCTCAAACTTTCCATCCTATTTGTTATCATAATGCTTTTCTATCTTTTTATCTCTCTTTTCTTCAGCTTTACAACTTAAGAGCTATGCCAAATTTTCATCAATGTATTTTAGCAACGGTTTTTTATTAACCTCTGTTTCACCTATATCATACCATTTGGCAGACTCTCTTAGTCCTTCTTCTAACGATACTGTATCCGGATAGATTTTTTGTTGTTTTGTTACATCTAAATAATACTCATAATCATAAAAACTAAAATAATTTCTCTGTTCTATATCATCATAAACATTTACAAAAGTCGGAACCTTATCAAAGCATGCATAACACATTGTAACCCACTCTTTTATGGATACAGCCTGAGCATTTCCAACATTCATAATATGCTCTGAAGGTTTTGTTTCAATAATCACTTCCATAAGCCCGCATAAGTCCTTCACATGGAAGAATTGCAGCTTCATCTCACCATCTTTTGGCAGATAGAACTTTCTATCCGCTTTTGCACAATCAAATACAAATGCTTCTCTATAGACATTATTCATTGGTCCATACAAGTATGGTGGTCTCAAAATATATGCATCCGGAACTCTCTCTAGCAGATTTTTTTCTGCATCTATTTTATCCGTTCCATATTTTCCCCAATATTTATTAACTGTTTTTTCAGACTCCTCTTTAAATGGCTGCACTCCATCCTCTGGATACACTGCACTTGAACTTATCATAATGTACTGGTCAAATGCACCAAGAGCATTATATAAGTCAGTAATATCATTTGCATCATAAGCAGTTATATCAGCTACAACATCAAAATGGATATCCTTCAGTTGATCACCTAAATCATGTCTGTCTCCTGCTATCAAATGAACGCCTTCAACTTGCGGCTTTGAATTTCTGTTAAGAACATAAACCTCATATTCACGCTCTACAAAGTATTTTGCAACATATTTACTAACAAATGTTGTTCCACCAGTTATCAATATCTGTTTCATACTCTCTCCTTTTCAAACGACAAAAATCCTGAAGTATACACAATACTTCAGGACTTAAACACAACCATATCCAATATGCAGCCGCATATTCCACTCACTCTTCTTTCATCCAGACTATACTGTCGGCACCAGAATCTCACTGGTTCCTGCCTTACGGCTCGCGGGCTTAGGACTCTTCAAACCATCGCAAACAGTTTTCTCGTTCCAATACCGCCGGTGGAGACTTTCACTCCGCCCCGAAGAATTATTCACTTTTACGTAGGTCATTATAACTCGTTATGAGGTGTTATGCAACCTTATTTTTCAAGGTTTTTGATGATTTTGAAAATATATATTTACAATCCGCTGTTGAAGAAATCTCCAACCAGCAGAAAAATTGACACAATAAAAGCACCTTCAGATGATTCATTTCATCCGTTGATGCTTTTATTTTATCTTACATTATCATAATGAGTCCACATACGAATAATTTTTATTGTGCCTTCGTATTCTATACCATCTTCTGTAAACGGTTCTTCGTACACTTGATATACAAGTCGGTGTTGAATGTTTATTCTCCTAGATATTATACCATCCAAATTTCCTACCAGCTTTTCATATCTTGGAGGATTTTGATAAGGATTCTCTCTAATAATATCAACCAAAGCTTTTGCCTTCTGCGATATACCTATCCTTTTCAAATTCTCCAAATCTTTCAGTGATTGCTTAGTAAAAACAATTTTGTACATTACCACTTCACCATATCTTCTGAAACGCAATCCTCTAACGTTTCATTTGCTCCTTCCAAAATAGATTGTGTCATTCCTGGAATGGAGTCTAAATATAACGTTTCCTGTATTGCACTCCAATCGTCCTCTGATATGAGAACTGCATTTGCTTTTTTACCCACAATCAAGGTTGG
>JAQXLK010000340.1 GCA_029012085.1 Clostridiales bacterium | reverse complement strand
ACGTGATGCGCATCAGTCATTGATTGCAACCCGTATGACAACAGAACAGATGCTTCCAATCATCGAGAAGATGGACAAGGTTGGATATCATTCTGTAGAGTGCTGGGGTGGTGCAACATTTGATGCTTCCCTTCGTTTCCTCAAGGAGGATCCATGGGAGAGACTTAGAAAATTAAGAGATGGATTTAAGAATACAAAATTACAGATGTTATTCAGAGGACAGAATATCTTAGGATATGCTCCTTATGCGGATGATGTGGTAGAGTATTTTGTTCAGAAATCCATTGCAAATGGTATTGATATTATTCGTATTTTTGACTGTCTGAATGATCTTCGTAACTTAGAAACAGCAGTAAAGGCAGCGAATAAAGAAAAAGGACATGCACAGGTTGCTCTTTCTTATACATTAGGTGATGCTTATACCTTAGAGTATTGGAGAGATATTGCAAAGAGAATTGAAGACATGGGTGCAGATTCTATCTGTATTAAGGATATGGCTGGTCTTTTGGTTCCGAATGCTGCTACTGAACTTGTACAGGCATTAAAGGATGGTTCTGATCTTCCTATTCAGCTTCATACCCACTATACATCTGGTGTGGCTGCAATGACTTATATGAAGGCCGTAGAGGCAGGTTGTGATGTAATTGATACAGCTATGTCACCACTTTCCATGGGTACTTCACAGCCGGCAACAGAGGTTATGGCAAAGGCATTCGAGGGTACAGATTATGATCCTGGATTTGACCAGAACTTATTGGCTGAGATTGCAGATTACTTCCGTCCAATGCGTGAGGAATGGTTAGAGTCCGGTTTATTAAGTCCAAAGGTAATGGGTGTTAATATTAAGACATTACTTTATCAGGTACCGGGTGGTATGTTATCCAACATGGTTTCCCAGCTGAAGGAGATGAACGCTGAGGATAAGTATGATGAGGTATTAGAGGAGATTCCACGTGTTCGTAAAGACTTCGGTGAGATTCCTCTTGTTACACCTTCTTCTCAGATTGTTGGTACACAGGCTGTACTTAACGTGGTTATGGGTGAGCGTTACAAGATGCTTACAAAGGAGTCTAAGGACTTATTAGTTGGTAAGTATGGTCAGACTACAAAGCCGGTTAATCCAGAGGTTCAGAAGAAGGCACTTGACAGCTTAGGCATGAAAGAGCCAATTACTTACCGTCCGGCAGATGACATCAAGCCACAGCTTCCAGAGATGGAGAAGGCTTGTGCCCAGTATAAGCAGCAGGATGAGGATGTGTTATCTTACGCATTATTCCCACAGGTTGCTACAGATTTCTTCAAGTATCGTGAAGCACAGCAGTCAAAGGTAGATGCTGGTGTTGCTGATACGGAGAATGGAGTATATCCGGTATAAGATATAGCTTTATGAGTTGATATTTTGAACAAGATATAAAAATGATGAGGTTGCTGCATGACATGGTTAAAGATAATGTAGCAACCTTTTTTGAAACTGGAGAGAATTATGCAGACGTGTTGCTGCAAGTCATGCAGGATGCTGATGTAATTAAAAATGTATATGAAAGTGATAAATAAAAATTCGACTAATTTGGAATTGAATTCCAAATTAGTCGGTATAGATTGTTTGTCGGTTTATGATTAAGAAAGAAAAGCCTTAAAATCGATGATTTGAGGCTTGACAATATAGGAAGGTAAGTAAAAGATATGTCAAAGACAATTGTAATAGGCGGCGGAGCAGCCGGTATGATGGCAGCGATTTTTGCTGCACGAAATGGAAAAGAAGTGACGTTAATTGAACAGAATGAGAAGCTTGGCAAGAAGCTGTTTATTACAGGAAAGGGAAGATGTAATTTTACCAATGCCTGCGATACAGAGGATTTATTTGGTAATGTAGTGTCAAATCCAAAGTTTTTGTATAGTGCATTTTATTCTTTTTCGAATCAGATGGCGATGGATTTTTTTGAAGAGATTGGACTGCCGTACAAGGTAGAGCGGGGCAATCGGGTATTTCCGGTATCCGACCATTCCTCTGATGTGATTAAGGTGTTAGAGAAGGAAATGAAGCGGTTAGGAGTTACTATCCGGTTGAATACGAAGGTAAAATCGTTGATTGTTGACAAGAATGTTTGCAAAGGAATCGAACTTGTTGGAAAGAAAGAAAAAATATATGCAGACAGTGTGATTGTGGCGACTGGGGGCGTGTCTTATCCAAGAACCGGTGCCTGCCGGGATGGATATGATTTTGCCAAGAGTGCAGGACATAGTGTAATAGAAGCAAGGCCTTCGCTGGTTCCCTTTGAATTAAAGGATGATTGCTGTAAAGAGCTGATGGGGATTTCTCTGAAAAATGTATCGGCGTCTATCTATGCGGATGGTAAAAAAGTATATTCCGATTTTGGGGAAATGCTGTTTACTCATTTTGGTGTCAGTGGGCCGATTATCATCAAGGCAAGCGCATATATACACAAATATTTGGAGAAGGAGCTGCAGCTTAACATTGATTTGAAACCTGCCCTTGACGAGAAGCAGTTAGATGAGAGAATTTTAAAGGATTTTAAGCTTTTTCAGAATAAACAGCTGAAAAATAGTCTGGATAAGCTGCTGCTTCGTGCACTCATTCCGGTTGTGATTGAAAAAAGCGGTCTGGATGGAGAAAAGAAGGTGAATGAGCTTACGAAAGAAGAACGGAAGGTGTTGGGACATACGATTAAGAATCTGCCATTTACCATAACCGGACTAAGGGGATGGGATGAAGCCATTATTACAAAGGGCGGTGTGAAGGTAAAGGAAATTGACCCGGGGACGATGGAATCCAAGGTAACAGGCAGCCTTTATTTCGCCGGAGAAGTGTTGGATTTGGATGCGTTAACGGGTGGATTTAATCTGCAGATTGCCTGGTCTACCGGGTATTTGGCAGGGATAAGCTGTTGATTGCCTGCTTAATCGGATACTTAGCATAGATAATCTGC
>JAQXLK010000339.1 GCA_029012085.1 Clostridiales bacterium | reverse complement strand
GAAGTCCTCCAAGCAACTGGAATACCGTATCTTCCACTGTTCCCTTATACGCAACACGACCTTCCACACCTTCCGGAACTAACTTCTTCGCATTTGCTTGGAAATAACGATCCTTACTTCCATTCTCCATCGCAGCAATCGAACCCATACCACGATATACTTTGTATTTACGACCTTGGTATAACTCAAACTCTCCTGGTGACTCATCGGTACCAGCAAAGAGACTTCCCATCATACATACATTCGCACCCGCCGCAAGTGCCTTTGTAATATCACCGGAATACTTAATACCACCATCAGCAATAACCGGAATACCATATTCTTTTGCCACATCATATGCTTCCATAATAGCAGTAATCTGTGGAACACCGATACCTGCAACCACACGAGTTGTACAGATAGAACCAGGACCGATACCAATCTTAACTGCATCTACTCCCATCTTAATCATGGCTTCTGCGCCACTTCTAGTTGCAACATTACCAGCAATTACCTGAAGATCCGGATACTTTTCACGAATCAGCTTAAATGTCTTTAACACATTCGCAGAATGACCATGTGCTGTATCAATTACCACTGCATCTACCTTAGATTTTACAAGCTCATCTACACGGTCTGTAATATCCGGAGTAACACCAACTGCTGCTGCACAAAGGAGTCTTCCCTGAGAATCCTTAGCAGAATTCGGATACTTAATTGTTTTTTCAATATCCTTAATTGTAATTAATCCCTTTAAGTTAAAATCATTATCAACAATTGGAAGTTTCTCTTTGCGAGCCTTTGCAAGCATCTTCTTAGCTTCCTCTAATGTAATGCCTTCCTTTGCTGTAATCAGTCCGTCTGATGTCATAGACTCTTTAATCTTCTTTGAGTAATCTGTCTCAAACTTAAGGTCACGATTCGTTATAATACCAACTAATCTAGTACCTTCACAAATTGGCACACCGGAAATGCGGAACTTTGCCATCAGTTTGTCAGCATCATCTAATGTATGCTCCGGAGTCAGAGAAAATGGATCCGTAATGACACCATTCTCAGAACGTTTTACCTTATCTACTTCTTCTGCCTGTGCTTCAATTGACATGTTCTTATGAATTACACCGATACCACCCTGTCTTGCCATGGCTATCGCCATTCTGTGCTCGGTTACAGTATCCATACCGGAACTCATAAGAGGAATGTGTAACTGAATCTTCTTCGTAAGCTGTGTTCTTAAATCAACGTCATTTGGAATTACTTCAGAATATGCCGGTACCAACAGAACATCATCAAAAGTAATGCCTTTTCCAATAATTTTACTCATGTCTCTCCTATCCTTTCGTTTATCAATCTTCTTCATATACACAAATGTATAATTTTAAATATTCTTTGCCGTCTAACATAAGTGGAACGGCTATCGGGGAAATATCTGACTTCATCTTAAGATCCGAACCAATCATTGCAATTGGTGGTGTAATGTCTATTATCTTTCCCTGAGTTGAAAAAATGGTTGCTGTATTACCCATTATCATGTTACTCAGCTCATTCAGAGCGGAACACGCCATCTCATCAAGATCTGCCACAGGCATTCCGAACATCATTTTGCTGGCAATTTCCTTCGCATTAGCAACCTCCATAGCAAGTACAGCCTGTCCCTTCATCTGTCCAACCACACCTACTGTGATAGTATAAACAGGACTGCCAAATTCAAATTCAGCCAAAGACGGCTTGCCAACAGTAAGTTTCAATTGGGTAACACTCTCAAAAATGCTGATTGTAGATTGTAAAAATGGATTTATATTATTTACATCTAATGCCTTTTTCATACTTTCCTCTTTTCTGCTTTCGTGCTAATCACATTACTGTTTTCTATTATAATTGAATATGACTCTCTTCTAAAAAAAAAAAATAATTTTTTTAATATTTTTGAATTTTTTCTAAAGTATAGCATCTAATTTATTTTTTTCAAGCCCTTATTTACCATTATTCTCCGACCATATTATTTTAATCAATTAAATACTTTTTTCTTTA
>JAQXLK010000338.1 GCA_029012085.1 Clostridiales bacterium | reverse complement strand
CATCCTTAAAGGTCTTTAATAAAATCTTCTCATCCACTGTGTTTGGAAGCTCGAAGTCATATACATTCTTCTTCGAATAAACAATCTTGTTCTGAGGACTTTCCACAAACGGATTATTAAGAATTGCAGATAAATCAACCTTCCGCCTTGCAGCTTCCGGACCAGCCTTTAACAGGTCAGTACGTCCAACTAACTCATCCACTGTTCTTACACCCAGCTTAGCCATATACTCACGAAGCTCTTCTGCTATAAATACCATGAAGTTTACAACGTATTCCGGTTTACCCTTAAATCTCTTTCTAAGCTCTGGGTTCTGAGTTGCAATACCAACCGGACAGGTATCTAAGTTACATACACGCATCATAACACAACCCATAGTTACCAATGGAGCGGTTGCAAAACCAAATTCCTCTGCACCAAGCATAGCTGCGATTGCTACGTCACGACCGGTCATCAGCTTACCATCTGTCTCAAGAATAACCTTATTACGCAAATCATTCATAATCAGTGTCTGGTGTGTCTCTGCAAGACCTAACTCCCAAGGAAGTCCCGCATTATAAATGGAGTTGCCAGGAGCAGCACCTGTACCACCGTCATAACCGGATACAAGAATAACCTGAGCCCCGGCTTTTGCTACACCGGCAGCAACCGTACCGATACCTGCCTCAGAAACCAGTTTTACGGAAATTCTAGCGTCTGTATTTGCATTTTTACAATCGTAAATTAACTGTGCCAAATCCTCAATCGAATAAATATCATGATGTGGCGGTGGTGAAATAAGACCCACACCAGGCGTTGAATGACGGGTCTTGGCAATCCATGGATATACCTTTCCACCCGGTAAATGTCCACCCTCGCCAGGCTTTGCCCCCTGTGCCATCTTAATCTGAATCTCTTTTGCACTTGTCAGATACTTCGAAGTTACACCAAATCGACCGGAAGCTACCTGCTTAATAGCAGAACAACGATTCTTACCATCCTTTCCAACCGTCAGTCGCTCAAGGTCCTCACCACCTTCACCGGAATTCGACTTACCACCAAGCATATTCATTGCAATTGCCAGTGTCTCATGGGCTTCTTTCGAAATGGAGCCATAAGACATTGCACCTGTCTTAAATCTCTTAACAATGGAATCTGCCGGTTCAACTTCTTCAATCGGTATTCCTTTTTCCGGATAATTAAATTCCATAAGTCCTCTAAGACTAACCGGATTCATCTCCTCTGTAATCAATCTGGTATATTGTTTAAACATATTGTAATCGCCCACACGGGTTGCCTGCTGTAACAAATGAATGGTCTGTGGATTGTATAAATGCTCCTCTTTCCCACTTCTATACTTATGGCTTCCGCTGCTTTCCAATGCCAGATTCATATCAAGCCCTAATGGATCAAATGCTGCTGAATGAAGTTCATCCACCTGTTTTTCGATATCTGATAAATCAATACCTTCCACACGGCTTACTGTATTTGTAAAGTAGCGGTCAACCACTGCCTTATTGATACCAATGGCTTCAAATATCTGAGAACCCTGATATGACTGAATGGTACTGATACCCATCTTGGATGCAATTTTAACAATTCCATGAACAATTGCTGAATTATAATCATCCACTGCTGCATAGTAATCCTTGTCTAAACGGTTTGTATCAATTAATTCCTTGATAGACTCCTGGGCAAGGTATGGATTAATCGCAGACGCACCATAACCTAACAATGTTGCAAAATGATGTACTGCACGTGGCTCAGCGCTCTCTAAAATCAGTGCAACAGATGTTTTCTTTCTTGTTCTTACCAGATGCTGTGACATGGCTGAAACAGCAAGCAGGGAAGGAATTGCCACATGATTCTCATCTACACCACGGTCCGTCAAAATCAAAATATTAACTCCATCTCTGTAAAGACGGTCAGCTTCCACAAAAAGGCGGTCAATTGCCTTCTCCAAAGAAGTATTCTTATAATAAGTAATTGGGACTTCACCAACCTTAATTCCTTCTACGTTCATATTCCGAATCTTCATTAAATCAATATTCGTCAGAATCGGATTGGAAATCTTAAGCACACGGCAATTTTCCGGCTTTTCCTCTAAAATATTACCATCTGTGCCAAGATATACAGAAGTTGAGGTTACAACCTCCTCACGGATTGCATCAATTGGAGGATTGGTTACCTGCGCAAATAACTGCTTAAAATAATTAAATAAAGGCTGTTTCTTATCAGAAAGTACTGCAAGAGGAGAATCGGTACCCATTGCCTGAATGGCTTCCGTACCATTTTGTGCCATCGGTAAAATCGTATTCAAATCCTCATAGGTATAACCAAATGCTCTCTGAAGCTTTGCTCTTTCTTCCTTTGTATGCTCAGGAACTTTCTTATTCGGAATCTTCAAATCCTTCAAATAAACAAGATTCGAATCTAACCATTCACCGTAAGGCTGTGCATTTGCATACTTCTCTTTTAACTCCTCGTCGGAAACAAGCTCTCCCTTTACGGTATCTACTAACAACATCTTACCAGGATGAAGTCTTTCCTTCATTACAATATGTGCCGGATCAATGTCTAACACACCCACCTCAGAAGACAAAATCAAATTATCATCATCGGTAATCATATATCTGGAAGGACGAAGTCCGTTACGGTCAAGCACTGCACCCATAATATCTCCATCTGTGAACAAAATAGATGCCGGACCATCCCATGGCTCCATCATGGTTGCATAATACTGATAAAAATCCTTCTTCTTCTGGCTCATGTAACGGTTATTCTCCCATGGCTCCGGAATTAATATCATAACTGCCAACGGAAGCGGCATTCCACTCATCATCAAAAACTCCAATGTATTATCAAGTCTTGCAGAATCGGAACCATCCGGATCAACCACAGGAGTAAGCTTATGCATTTCACCATTAAAATGTTCAGATTCCATTGACTCTTCTCTTGCATGCATCTTGTCTGCATTACCACGAATCGTATTAATCTCACCATTGTGTACTAAGTAACGATATGGATGTGCACGCAGCCAGCTTGGCGTTGTGTTCGTTGAAAAACGGGAATGAACCAATGCAATAGCAGACTCATAATCCTCATTGTGTAAATCTTCAAAGAAAAGACGAAGTTCATTTACCAAAAACATTCCCTTATATACAATTGTTCTGGATGATAAAGATACTACATAATTATCATCACTTGACTGCTCAAATACACGTCTTACAATATAAAGCTTACGATCAAAATCAAGTCCCTTCGCAACATCAGCCGGACGCTTGATAAATGCCTGCATAATACATGGCATTACATCCACTGCCTTCTTGCCAAGAATCTCCGGTTTAATCGGAACCTCTCTCCAGCAAAGGAATTCCATACCTTCCTTCTCTACGATAACTTCAAACATCTTCTTAGCCTGATTCCGCTTTAACTCATCCTGGGTAAAGAAAAACATTCCGATACCATAATCTCTTTCTCCACCTAAATCTACCCCAAGTTCTGCAACAGCCTTGCTAAAAAACTTATGGGAAATCTGCAGGAGAATACCAACACCATCACCAGTCTTTCCTTCTGCATCCTTACCTGCTCTGTGCTCTAACTTTTCAACAATCTGCAATGCATTATCAACGGTTGCATGGCTCTTCTTTCCTTTGATATTCACAACTGCACCAATACCGCAGTTGTCATGCTCAAATTCAGAATGATATAAGCCAACTTCACGCTTTGTTGCTTCATCAAAATGCTCTGTCATGATTTTTTTCCTTTCTTTCTTGATATTCTTCATCTGTTATAAGATGAATTGTTTTTAATTATAATGTGAATATTATGAAATAGCCACAACTACATAAACTAATTAGTATAATACATTGTGCTGCCATTTTTGTAAATAGAATAATATCGACATATTTTCAGATAGTCAGACAACTACACTCTTTATATCTCTATATCACATTCAATTCTTTGAATTTTTTTTATTTTTTAGCTCTATACAAACAATTTCATCAAAAAAAGACAGAAAAAAAAAGGTGCACCAAGCACCTTTTTTTCAATTACACTATTATTTTTTACGAATACCAGGATCTGTTGGATCCCATGTGTGATCTGCTGATAATTTCTGAGCCTTTGGCTTATCAAATGGTCCCGGATTTTTTTTGTTATTGTAAATAATTACTTTGGTTCCCTTTGCACAGTTATCATAAATCCACTTGGAATCACCTGCCGTTAAGCGGATACACCCATGTGAAGCCATCGTCCCAAGCTTATTATATGCTTTCACACTTAAGGATTTGTTATCTCTCTCCTTATTGTAATATACCGAATGGAACAAAATATCATCTGTTAAATGCTCACACCACTGTCCCCATGACGGTCCCATCAACTCATGCCAACGCAACTTATCTCGAATTATAAAACTTCCTGTCGGTGTCTCCTTACCAGCTGAACATACAAATGAAACAACTGGAATTATGTAACCATTCTCCCCATCCGGTGCATAAACCGTCACACAGCTTGCTGTTCGGTTTACTCTAATCACATATGCATCTTTATCATCTTTTTGCTTCTTAATCTGTTTTGCCATTTTTTTTCGCAAATCCTGACATAACTGACCATTCTTTTCAAAGAAATATTTGTATTTTCCTATATAAGTCCATCCAACCTTTGCTTCAAAGGTTGTTTTATCAAAATAATATCTTTTTCCTTTACTGTTGCGATACCACCCTGACTGCAGCTGGCTTTTATCATTAAAATTATAATATTTTCCATCCACCTTTTTTATACCGGTTTTTTCACAACATATACCGGTCTCTTTTTCAAAATAGTAATATGCATCCTTTACCTTTACAACACCTGTTGCAATAGAATGATCTTTATTAAAATAATACATTTCATCTTCAATGGTTCTCAGACCGATTTTCTTATACAACTCACCTTTTTCATCAAAATAGTATAAGATACCATCAATTGACTGAAAACCTGTTACCTTTACACCGTTATCATAATAATGGGTTTTTGTTCGGTCCCAACCCTGTCCGGTCTCTGTTCCATTAGGCACAGTCTCCTCCGATGTTGATGTAGTTGTTGTACCCGGCTGTGCATTAATCACCGTTGCATATGCAACGTTCGCTTTTCCCATAAATAATGCAGCCATTAAGATACAAACACATTGCAATGTACGAATACGATTCCACTTCATAATCTGTCTCTCCATTCATTATTTTCATTTTAAGAATCACCTTTAAATGAATCTTTTCTTATAGAACCTCACTCATTATAACCACATACATTCCCGATTGCAAGTCCTTCGACAAAAGAAGTTCTATTTTTCATTTTTTCTCATATTTTTATTAGCTCACTAAATGACCATCTCTTGCAAAATAGTAGGAAATACCTTTTATTGTGCGTTTACCCGTCAACATAACACCCTTACTGTTAAAATAGTATTTCTTTTTCTTTATCATCTTCCAGCCAGTCTGCATAACACCTTTGCTGTTAAAATAATATCTCTTTTTCTTTATCGTCTTCCAGCCGGTTTGCATGACACCTTTGCTGTTAAAATAGTATTTCTTTTTCTTTATGGTCTTCCAACCTGTCTGCATGACACCTTTTTCATTAAAATAATACTTCTTCTTTGAAATCGTCTTCCAACCTGTCTGCATGACGCCATTTTTCTCAAAATAATATTTTTTTTGAGAGATAGTTGCCCATCCAGTTAACATAACACCATCTTCATTCAAATAATATATTTTATTTGAAATTGTTTGCCAACCCGTCTGCATGACTCCTTCTTCGCTAAAGTAATACATTTTATCAGCTATGTTTTGCCATCCGTTTAACATAACACCATTTTCATCGAAGTAATACTCTTTTTCTCCCATGGTTTTCCAACCGGTCTGCAGGATTCCATCATCCGCCAACAAATACTTTTTTCCCTCAATGTTCTGCCAGCTGGTTAACATAGCTCCATCTGAATCAAAGTAATAGCTCTCTCCATTTATATCCTGCCAACCTGTAACATAATATCCATCTCCATTTAGATAACACCGTTTACCATTTATCATATAAAACTGATTAACAAGCTTTTTCCCTTCTTCATAATAAACAGTCTGTCCACTGGTATTAGAAATTTCACCATCATAGACAACCTCAATCGAAAAAGTTCCACTTACAAGTCCATCGAAGGATAATGCAGTAATCGTTGCAGTACCCGGTCCTATTGCCCGAACCGTTCCATTAATATCTACAACAACAACAGATGTATCACTGCTTGTCCACTGTAAAACCCTTTTATCCGTTGCTTCTGCCGGCAGAATGTCAACAGTTAATGTTTTCTTTTCTCCAACATATTGACCATTTTTCATTACCAACTTAAGTTGTTTTTTTCCCTGAATAGTAATAGACTCTACCGGAATTTCAAATAATTCTTTTGGTAATGATGCCTTACAAATCTTTTGTTCTGTATTTGAGAAACTTACTGTTCCAGCTGAAACATTCTGTTTTCTCGTTGCATAATTAAAATCACCCTCTGTAAGCCAAATACCATATATCAATTCATTTTCTGAAAGTTCAGGAGAGCATGCTATTCCTGTTTTTTCGTCTTTTAAGTTATAGTAATATACGTTGCTGTCATCATGATAAAGCAGATTCGATTCTGCAAGTGTAATTTTTGCAGCATTTTTATTATCCCAGCTATTTGAAAAAGAAAGGTTAAATTCCGCCACAAACTGCTTTTCTGCTTTTATCTCTTCGATTGTACACAACTTTGTTTTCCATAGGTTTCCATCTTCTCCCATATAATAGTAATATCCACGATAATAGAAAAAGGCTGAATAAACACGATTCCAAAAGGCATTGTCATACACCGTACTATTGCATACTCTATCTGTTTTCGTAATTGTATGCCGAAAAGCTTGTTCACTTTTCAAAAAATTAGTATGATTTACATTACCGAGTGTATCCCATGTAGGGTCATCCCAAGTACAATCTACATAATAATTCGAATTATTTAAGGTTACTGTATTCCAAATATGTGTTGTATTGGATGAAAAACCGATATCAGCAACCCCTGCCGCTTCAGCTAAATATTTAAATGTCAGCGTATAACCCTGACATACCGCTTTCCCCTCTATCAAGGTACCATAGATATCAAAATCGCTGTTAGAAAAATACTTTGAACTATCCTTGCCTGAAGAAGCCTGAAATTTCAGATATGCCCCATAATCATACATCGTATTTAAAATAATATAATCATGAATAACAAGCAGCTTCTCTGCATTACTCATTTCACTTACAATAATATCAGACAAAATCTGTTGTTTCTTATTTTCCACCTGTCCCTTTAATTCATTAATTTTACTCACATCCGGTGTTCCCTCTTCATCCTGATATTCATAAAATCCACAGCAATAATTTACAATCAGGGTGTTATCCTCCTGCGATAACGGAAAACTATTTACTCTATACCCATTCCGAATATAAAAAAGCTCCGGATTACTATTTACCACATACGATATCACTTCCTTAAACTCTGCCTTACTTAATGCAAACTGTGACACATAGATTTTTGTATCCAGTGCACACATTCCGTTATACAAAACCTTTGCACATTCCTGCTTTCTCTGTTCAAGTGTCTCCTCATTATTGGCACGAATCTCCTGTGCTGTCTTCTGCAATTTAGTTTCCTCAGAAGAATTTTCATTTTCATAAAAAACAATGGCACATTCTTCTGATTCATCAAAAGAATAATCATGTTTTGGCAAATCTACCGTACCATCCTGAATGAGATTTAACTGTTCATTCTCTTCGGATCTATCACTCTTTTCCTTTGCATCCACCTTCTCATGACAAAATGCTAAACAAAATATTCCCACTAATACCAGACATTTTTTTAAACCATTCTTTTGTCTTCTATCCATCCTTACCCTCTCCTTCATTTACGAAAAGGAACTATATCAATTACTGCTGATATAGTTCCTTTGATACCATTTCACTTTATGTACACACCATTTACTGAACGTTGTCTGGAGAATTCGTAGCCGTAGGTTCCTCTGTAGTAGAATCCTCTGTAAATTGATCATAAACACCAGTCTCATTTGTAATCGCCGTACTAATTCTCTGAACTTCTTCTGATGGTGTATATTCTGTATCTTCCGGATACAAGAACTCATGGAGATACTTCACATTCGAAAGCAGATTAGCAGGCACTACCACACTACCCTTATTTCCTAAAGTTGGTGTTTCATGAGATAGTGGAAATCCGTTATTATCTGTAAGTTCATAATCAAATACATCTGCTGCTAAAGAAATCAAGTCTTTATTTGACATATTTGTTGCAATCTGTGGAAATACCTCATTGATTACTTTATTAATGGTAGACAAATCTGACTCTTTCGCCTTTTGTATCATTGCTGAAATCACTGCTCTTTGTCTTTGTGTTCTTTCAAAATCGTTATTACCTACCTTACGGATACGTGCATAGGCAACTGCCTGAGTACCATTTAATACCTGCTCACCTGCAGACCATACACCCTCAGAATAGATACCAGTCACTTCCACCTGTTCCTGAAGATTCTTATTCAGATTATTAATCTCTTTGGACTTTACATTAATTGTAACTCCACCTAATGCATCAATAGCATTTGCTAAAGCCTTAAAATCAACTGTAACATAGTCTGTAATATTCAAATCCAGATTCTTATTCAAGGTCTCCACTGCTCCGGAAGGACCACCATAGAAATATGCTTCTGTCACTTTTCTTGTTGACGAATCCGGTTCTGCTGTTTCTAAAAAGCAATCACGATATACCGAACAAAGCTTTACTTCCTTTGTCTTATTATTAATACATGCAATAATAATCGCATCACTTCTGGCAGCATTCTTCTTCGTCATATCCGTAGTTTCTCTTGTATCTACACCGAATAATGCTATTGTCTGGTAATTCTCCTTCATTACATCTGTTGCTGCATCACTGACATCAATCTGTTCTGTTGTTCCGTCCGGACGTTCAATCTTATCCAGCTTATTGTTTACATACCAAACACCATATCCTACTATCAAAGCAATCAAAATCAATACTTCGACTAAAAGTATGATTCCCAGTTTCTTTTTCTTTTTATTCTTTTGCGCCCTACTCATGAATGACTCCTCCTAAATATTCCGGAATTTTACCAAAAACATTCCCATGTTCTACTCTACGGTTACTGATTTTGCAAGATTACGAGGCTTGTCAACATCCAAACCTTTTGCAACTGAAACATAGTAACCAAAGAGCTGTAATGGTACTACTGCTAAGGATGGAGTAAAGCAAGGATGCGTCTTTGGAATATATACTGTGAAATCAGCAGTATCCTCCATTACACAATTTCCCTTGTTCGTAAGTGTAAAGATATAACCTCCACGTGTTCTTACTTCCACAATGTTACTAATCATCTTTTCA
>JAQXLK010000337.1 GCA_029012085.1 Clostridiales bacterium | reverse complement strand
ATTTTCCCTGCCAAGTTCTGGTCAAGAAGAAGGTTTCCGTCGTATAAATCGAAACATTTCCAAACATCTGCCACAAAGCAATTACTACCATAAACATAGGCAGCATGTCCCTTCTTTTTTTCAAAAGGATTTTCCCAATCTGAAAATCCAGAAGATAAGTAAGCGGAATCAGCACCAGTGGTACAATGCTGTGACATACAATGGTTGCATGTACATTACTCATACTGCCCACATATGCCTCCCAGATTGGAAACAGCGCCAATGCATGACGCACATCAAGCGGTGCGCTGCGACCCGTATAAGGGTTGATTCTGTACAAAGTGTCAATCTGCTGGGCAATTACCGCCTGAACACCGTAATAGGCATCGTCACCGTCAAAGGAAGCTCTGGTAAAAGCCATATACATCTGAAAACCTACAAGTACCAGAAAAAGAGCAAATATTATTTTTTCCTCCGCGGAAATTTCTTTCCATCCAAAGGCAGTGTCAAATTTCTGGACCTGTCCTCTTTTTTTAGTCTTAAAAGCTACGAACCCCCCCAAAACCGCACACAGAAGAAGTACCGGAGCGAAGAGCCATTTAAAAATACTAAATCCATTGTAAACTGCCAGAAGAACTACCGGAATGCCCACCAGCTCTAAAATAACAAAAAGCACTATATATCCGGCAATCATTGCCACACCGGGCGTCCTGTACTGTTTTTCCAGAGTAGAAAAGAAAAGCAGTCCCATACAGAAGGGTACTGCAAGAAGCCATAAAATTAATCCGAGTGTCTGAAGTATGATCATTGAAATCCCCTTTCTTCTATCTGTCATTGTATCTTTTCGTAGATTTAATGTCAACAAGGACACTCGGTTTGGATGGACACTCGGTTGGACACTACGCATATAATTCAGTCTGCTATTTACTGCTGTGGGTGTTACATCTGTTGTAACAGCTTTCTATACAGGAGCTTACCAGAACCTCAATCTAAATAGCATTTTACCAAAAGAAAAAAACATGCTAAAATATTACATTATATTTATAAAGGAAGAATGCGATGAAAACAATCTATTTAGTATTACCCTGTTATAATGAAGAACTTGTAATAAATGACAGTGCGGTCAAATTAAAACAACTCATGAGCAACCTGATGAATAAAACAAAAATTACAAATAATAGTAAAATTATTTTTGTTGATGATGGTTCCATTGATACTACTTGGAACCTATTGGAAAATATTTGTCAAAATGATGATTTATTTGGAGCAATTCGCCTTGCTCATAACACCGGACACCAAAATGCTTTACTTGCAGGAATGATGGCTGTCAAAGATCTTTGTGATGCAGTCATCACACTGGATGCAGACTTACAACATGACATTAATGCAATTCCTAGATTCATTGAATTGTTTGAAGAAGGATACGATATCGTAAATGGCATTCGAAAGTCCCGTAGTAAGGAAAGCTTTTTTAAAAAACTTTCAGGCGATATGTTTTACAACCTAATGAACCTTTTCGGTGCAAAAATAATAAAAAATCATGCTGACTATCGGTTACTCAGTTCCAGAGCATTGAATGCATTAGCAAAATATGAAGAAGTAAACTTATTTCTACGCGGGATCATCCCACAAATAGGATTTAAAAGCACTACCTTAGAGTATGAAGAAAAGCCACGGTTGGCGGGAGAGTCAAAATACTCTTTAAGCAAAATGTTAAAGCTCGCAGCAGACGGAATAACCTCCTTTTCAATCAGACCACTCCAGTTAATAACAGTATCCGGCATATTATTTTTTGTATTTAGTATTATAATGTTTATTTATGCGATTGTCGCTTATGCCCAAAATGGTACCGTCCCTGGTTGGACAAGTATTGTTGCACCTTTATGGCTAATTGGCGGCATCCAGCTTCTCGCCCTCGGAATTGTGGGAGAATACATAGGAAAAATTTATTTAGAAACCAAACATAGACCTCGATATGAGATTGCAGAAATGCTTATGACCGAGACATCTGTTCACTAAATACTAACTGCCAGTTGCAAGTTCTTCGCGAGTGGACACATTTTTTATTCTATGATACAATATTAAAACATATGTAATTATCATTTATAATGACTGAATACAAGAAAGGTGAACCCATCAGTATGAAAAAAGCACTTATCATAGGCGCTGGTCCTGCCGGACTTACCGCCGCTTATGAGCTTCTTAGCAAATCAAAGGATATTGAAGTAATCGTATTCGAGGAAAGCGACTGTTTCGGCGGCATTTCCAAAACTGTGGAATACAAGGGCAAC
>JAQXLK010000336.1 GCA_029012085.1 Clostridiales bacterium | reverse complement strand
AACAGGCGCAAACACTATCATTCTTTTCGTAGTCAGTTGGATCTGCACAAATGATTAGTACCTTTGCATTCTGTATCCAAATTGATTTAAGGCGGTCTAACAACCCATTGTATTGTATTAAAACAGAAGGTATTCTAGTTCCGTTAACCTTGCTTGAACCGCCAAGAGAACTTGTCAACATTGCTTTCATAATATCATCTCCTCTTCAAAAACTTAATAGCTTCGCGAGCTTCTCAACTGTTACATTCCCATTTCTTCCAATTCTTTCAGCATAAATTCTTCCAATTTCCTCTTATCCGGCAAATGAAGCATATATGTTGAGACAAACAGTTGGTTATCCATTCCTGACAATGCATATTCTACCATCTGCGAACCTTTATCGGTGCAAAGCAAAATTCCAACCGGTGGATTGTCACCCGGCATCATTTCATTCTTTTTGTAGTAACCCACATAGGCATTTAATTGTCCTAATTTAAGCATGAATTCCTGCAAATGGTCCATTAATGCCTGTTCTAAATCAGATTCGCTTACGGCTTCTTTGGCATCTAAGCCAAGAAACTCGAAGGCAAACGGGTCTTTGATTGTTAACGCATTTGAATTTGCATTATCTACTGACTTCGTCAATAATAGTTCCGGCTTTTTGCTAATTCCTGCTCTTACAAACAGATTTGTTTTTATTTGCCTGCGGAGCTCTCTTACGCTCCAATTGCATTTCATACATTCTGTTTCATAAAAAAATCTTTCAAAAGCATCTTCAATTACCATAATCTCTCTTATATGAGAAAATGAGAGATTGCTTACCAAAACTTCAGGATTCGTTTCAAATTGGTGCGACACTGTCGAACTTTTTCAAAATCTGGTAATTCAAATTGGTGCGATACTGTCGCACCAATTTGAGGATACAACAAATAGAAATTACGGCAAAGCTTAAACAGTGTGGAGTTCATGCCTTTTTGAGCAATTTTATTTTCTAAATTTTTTAATAGTTGTGTTCCATATTCAGCTCTGTCACTTCCAGCCTGCTCATATTCTACGATATAGTACCCAATCGCCCAATTTCGCAAGGTCATAAGCTGATTCACAGCACTTGTCTATATCAATCCGGAAAGAATTTTCGATTTGTTTATTTACTACCTTTTCCACGCTTAGAAATAGAACTCCTTGCCAATTCGGACTTCTGCATAATCTGTATCAGCCATTTTTTTTCATCCTCAGTGATGGTCGATTACTTAGTAAAGGAACAGGACTGCATGATTATTTGCACACAAGATATTAATCCTGATTTAGAGAAGTTAATTGAATTTCGACTTGAAGCAAATGTTAATACATATGCTGCATATATGAATGAGACAGATTCAACGAGATTGGATTCTCACGATTTTTCTTATAGTAATGGTCCATATACATATCATGATACATATGTAGGTGGAGAACAGTTCGCTGGAGAGGAAGCACTTCGAAAAGCTGATAAAGAAATGCCTTTTAGAGGACCAGAATACTATCAGTCAGGGGAATATACATATAAGAGTAATGTAGTGGGTGATTTTTGCTGGTTTCAAGGATATGAAGAAATATACTGCAATAATGAAAAGGTTTATGAGTGTTATTTCCATGGTGGGGTAATGAAGTAAATGGTGAATTGCAGTCATCCGTTGATTATGAACTGACTAAAGATGATTTTTGTAAATTGAAATAGGCTAGATGAAATAAGTTGTTTTCATCTTTGGTAAATGGTACAATTTTCACGAGGATTCTACTTAGGAGGGAAATGTTAGGAGAAAGAGAATAATAGCGCTTATTATGGCAATGTGTATGTCAATCGCGGTCTCAGGATGCGGTAATGTAACGAAATACGGTGGGAGTAATGATAGATATTTTAGTGATTTGACTATTGACGGGGAGAAATATGATTTATCCGAAGAGTTCCAGGCGGTTGTTGGAAATATGGTAGAAAATGGTATATATGTTGTGGATGTTAGGACGAGTATAGCATATGATGAAAATGGCAAATATGTAAATAAGAATCAAGA
>JAQXLK010000335.1 GCA_029012085.1 Clostridiales bacterium | reverse complement strand
CAACGGTATTCCTGCTTACCTCAAGGTGGGACGCAAGACCTCGCCCAGACGGAAGCTTCGAACCACAAGCAATATTGCCACTTCTAATCTCCTCTCTGATATATTTATAAATCTGCTCATAAATTGGTATTTTGCTTTTCGTATCAATTGAAATTGTAATCATATTACCTCCCTGTATCTAATAGAAAAAGAGCTGCCGGCAATGCAACAGCTCCCTCTATACCAACTCTATAGGAATACGAATCCTTCATCATCATCATCCTTGCTAATTGACAACATACTATTATCACTACTGCCGGAAATGAGAAGTGTCAGACCAATATTCTTACCTGCCTTTTCTCCTGTAGCAACATAAATTTCTCCTGACTCAACCAAAGTAAGCGCAATCTCTAATGCCTGTTCCTTAAAACGCATAAGCTCTCTGCGGTCAATGGAACTCAATTTAAACAGATACTGGTTCTTCGTACTAATTAACAAAATACTATACCGATTATTACCCGCTTTTCTTGTCAACATTCCAGAACCAACCATTCGGGAATTTGCAACTAAAATTTCCGAGTTCGGTTCACCAGAGTATTCCTTGTAGATGAGATTAAATACCTTATTATATTCTTCTTCATCCTCTACCTTAACCGGCATTTCTGCCACCGCAAACTCTACTATCGAATCTGCAAAACGAATCGTACCACCCTCATCATTAATCACAGCAGTACAACTCTTTGGAACCTGCAGTCTGAAAAATTTGTTCTGAATCACTTTATTTGAACTACTCTCAACCGGATTCAACAGTTCCTTAAATTTTTCTTCAATGATATGCATTGCAGTCAGTGCTTCCACATCCCCCTGCTTTACCACATCTTTAAGATTTTCATATAGTTCTTTCACTGAATCATTAAGCGATGACTCTATCATCATTATCTGTTTTACAGCAGGAACGGAACCCAGCTTTGCCACATCATAATAAAGTCGCAGTTTTTCTTCGTCAGAAACACCCTTTGAAATCTTATGCTCAATAACCTGGAAAAGATACTCCTTGCTAAACTCCGTATAGCCAGACTCATAAGCACGATAGAAATAGTCCAGACTCTTTATCGGTCCACTATATCCCTCTTCCTGCTCTTTTATCTGACAATACGCACCATATTCATAAGCAGCCTGCACACTACCCAAATTAATGGCGGTTAAGAACGCCTGCTCAATCTCATCATCGCTGGCAAGATAGAATACCTGCTCCTTCTTATTCATCGCAACCTTAAACGCTGTATCCGCAATTCCCTCATTCACTGCACGCTCCCACATCTCGACAGTTGCCTGCAGCTTATCCGGTTCTCCTATATTCTCAATATCCCGAATATACGGCTCCGCCTCAAAGATTCCATTTTCCAAAGCCTTTTTAAGATACTGCAAGGCTTTTTCACCATCACGTTTTCCATCTACCAAACCATAGTAATAGAATCTTCCCAAGTAGAACGGAACACGTTTGTGGCCTAACCGATCAGCTCCCTCATACCATGTCTTTGCTTCTAAATAATTTTTAAGCTGCTGATCATATATATTACCAATTAAGAATGCCAAATCCGGGTCTTTATTTGATTGGAACAGCTGTTTGGCATAATTGATGGTTTTGTTTATATCACGATATGGACTATCCTCATCAAAATAAAGCTCGATTAACAGATAACTAGCCTTGCTGCTTCCATGCTGAATTGCATTGGTTGCATAAAACATTGCCTTTTCATAATTTTCCATATTGTAATAATAAATTGCTTCATTATAATATTGAATCTCTGGCCGGTTTGCACTCTTATCACTAATAAGAGTTGGATTGACAAATGCAAAGGAATTTGCGACCTCAAAAATAATCTCATTGTACTGTTCCATAATTTCCATTGTAGAACATACAAAGCGCAGACACGCCCAACGGTTCTTCTGCTTAAAAACAAAGGTAACAATACCCTTATCCAGTTCCTTATGATAGAATCTGGCAGAAATACCATTTGCATACTCCGTAATATAAGGTGTGATATTCAAATCGCAGTCATATGCCTCGTTCATATAATATAAATAATCATCTACTTTACGTTCTGATTCTTTTGGCACTGTGGTATACGTTATATAAATAGCAAAATCCGTATAGGTATGGCTTGGAGCATAATATTCCTCATCTGTGTCTACATCAATGCTCTTTACCCAATCCTTTGGCAGCTTATGAATATATCCTTCTACCTGATCATGGACATATGTGTACTGGTACTGCAACTGAGTTGCATCTTGTGCCTTATAACGAAACTCTATTCCCTTCGCTTTTCTTTTCTCCAGAATCTGGGAATAGATTTTATCCTTCTCTTCAAACTCAATACTATCAGCATGTGTCTCATTATACTCGATTCGTTCTACTGCTGCTTTTGCCTTATCATCACCTTTATCTGCCAGTTTCTGGTACCATGACTTCGCCTTTTCGATATCGACCGGTATTACAAAATCACTTTTTATGCCATTCTCATCTACGCGATTAAGTCCTTGTTCATAAATATCACCCAACCGCATAAACGCCTGCTTCACATTATAAGTTGTAGCTTTTTCCAAATACGTAATTGCTTTGGAAAAATTTTGAATATCCAACATAAGCAGACCAAGCTTATAGAGTAAATCCCCATCCTCCACCAGCTTGATGTATCTTTCGTAATATTTTGCAGACAACTCACGATCCACGTTTGCTTTGATTTGCTTGTACTTTCCGGTTTCGTAAAGTTCACCTAATATCTTCAAAGCTTCACATCCATAATGCTGATACTGTTCTTCCATCACCCCAATATCTGCAATCTGATTTAAAGCTTTAACTGCTTCTTCTGAAATACCATGTTCAATCAGTTCCATAGCTTTTTCATGCTGACGTTCCATGTTATCATGCTGTTCTACTACTTTATCACTGGCAGTATTCTTCTTTAAAAACGGAATCTTATCTAAAAAACTCGAAAAACGACCCATGATCCTTCACCCTCTTTTTCTGTAATCTCATTAAAATATAGTCACTACAATTAAATTCAACACATATATGGATATATAATATCACAGTGGCGCATAAAGGGCAAGCAACGAAAAAAGAAATCTAAAAAAAGAACATCAAAGAAATTCTTCTTTGACGTTCTTTTTATAAATTCTATATTACGAAATTCATATACACGATATTACGTACTAATTCCCATTCTGAAGATACTGTACCAATTCATTCACCGCCGCCTCAGCATCGGCTCCTTCTGCTGAAATTGTAATCTCTTCTCCCTGTGCAATCCCTAAACTCATCATACCCATAATACTTTTGGCATTAATCTTTTTTTCACCTGACTGAATGAAAACCTTACTTTCATACTGACTTGCCTTTTGCACTAATACAGCTACTGGTCTTGCTTCTGCATCTGCAGGTAAGTTAACTTGAATTGTCTTGCTAACCATTTTTCTTCCTCCTTAAAATTAAGCATTTTCCCTTAAGGAATCTGCAATCTTGCTTATCTTTCTTAATCTATGATTCACACCGGACTTTGATACCGGTGGATTCAACATTTCTCCAAGCTCAGACAAATTGGCATCTGGCTCTTCTAATCGCAATTCCGCCAATTCCCGAAGTGAATCACTTAAATACTTCAACCCTTTTGTCTTCTCAATATATTGAATGTCCTCAATCTGCCTTCTGGCAGCACTAACTGTTTTTTTAATATTCGCTGTTTCGCAATTCACACGGCGATTAATATCATTACGCATATCTTTTAAAATACGGACATTCTCCATGTCCATAAGTCCTACATATGCCTCCATTACATTGAGGATATCCACAATCATAGAGCCTTCTTTTATATATACTACATAATACTTCTTGCGTTTAACTACCTTCGCATCCAGCTGAAAGCTGTTAATGATTTCTTGCACGGTTTCTGCCATATCCCGGTTATGTACCACAATCTCAAAATGATATGCCTTATTGGGATCATTCACAGAACCTGCCGCTAAAAACATACCACGAATAAAGGATTTTTTGCAACATTCCTTTTGAATTACCTGTCTTGGAAAATGGCAATTCTGTAAAGAAACACCTCTTGACGATACATAGGTAATCTCATTTTCTTCTATATCCAGAAGTTCTTCCTCATCCAGCCAGTCCTCTTCCAAAAAATCCACATAATCTGAAAGCTTTAGTGTCTGTAACAGCTTATCTACCTGCTGCTTGTCCGCAATCTCAATATATTTTGCGTGTCGTTTCCATGTAATCCCATCATCAAATAAAAGTGTAATCAACCGGCAAATCTTATCCGCAATCAACTCTGTCTCCGGTCTTAGTATAAATATGACACCATCTTCTAAAAGCTCCACTTCCCCGGTTGCCAGACAAAGCGCCAAAAGCTCTGCAATCTGACAGTGTCTGCCGGAACCTATATGTTTTCCTATTTCTTCTTTTACTCTCGTTGAAAATGACATAACCATTATCCCTTTCTGACTCTGTCCTTTTCAATATCCCTATGTTCAATCCTTGTACTATATGGCAGGTCTTGCAGTTCCTTATAAATACCATTTGCAAGTGTTACGGAACGATGCTTTCCTCCTGTACATCCTATCCCGATGACCAGTCCATTTTTACCCTCTTTAATGTAATTCGGGATTAAGAACTCCAACAAATCAATAATCTTATTTAAGAATTCCTTTGATTCATCAAACTGCATCACAAAGTTCTGAATTGCTTCATCGTTACCGGTAAGCGGCCGAAGTTCTAAATCATAATAAGGATTCGGTAAAAAACGTACGTCAAATACCAAATCCACATCCTTCGGAATTCCGTACTTGAATCCAAAAGACACTATTGATACGATAAAATTATTATACTCTGCATTTTCAATGAATATCTTATCAAGCTCTGCCTTTAATTCTCTTGTCAGCAGACTCGTTGTATCAATGATATAGTCGGCTTCCTTTCTTAAAAATGCAATTTGAGAACGCTCCTGCTTAATTCCATCTTCCACACGTCCTGTTCGTGCAAGCGGATGATTACGTCTGGTTTCTTTGTATCGCTTTATCAGTACGTCATCATTCGAATCCAAAAACAAAATCTCATAATTATATTTCAACTCTTTGAGCTGTCTAAGGCACTCAGAAAGCTGTTCTAAATATACTCCACTGCGGATATCCACACCTATCGCTACGTCATTTATATCGGTATCTTCACCATACGCAATCTCCGCAAATCGAATAATCAGCTGAATCGGCAGATTATCCACACAAAAATACCCCATATCTTCTAACGTATTAAGTGCCGTACTCTTTCCAGCGCCACTCATTCCGGTTACAATTACAAATCGCATATTTTCTTCCTTCTTACTGTCTTCCTACCAGCTTTACCTCTGGCTCTAACTTTACTTGAAACGTTTCATATACCTTATCCTGAACATCTCTTATCAGGTTCAATACATCCTCTGCTGTTGCTCCACCTCTGTTTACCACAAATCCACAGTGTTTTTCTGATATCTGTGCACCGCCTACACGATACCCGCAAAGGTTTGCCTCCATAATCAGTTTCCCTGCAAAGTATCCTTCCGGACGTTTAAAAGTAGAACCTGCACTTGGAAATTCCAATGGCTGTTTTTCCCGTCTTGCTTCAGAAAGTTCCTTCATTCTGAGACTAATTGCTTCCCGATTTCCCTCGGTGAGTTCTAATACTGCTCCCAGCACAATAAACTGTTCATCCTCAATAATACTATGCCGATATCCAAAATCCATCTCAGCACAGGTCTTTTCTAATACATTGCCTTCCAAATCCATCAGCTGTACTGTCTTTATGATATCCTTCATTTCACCACCATAGGCACCTGCATTCATCATTACTGCACCACCCAGAGTTCCCGGAATACCGGATGCAAATTCAAAACCTGTAAGTGATGCCTCCCTGGCCGCATTACCAATTGCTGCAAGCATGGTTCCTGCCTGAGCAGTCACAATGTTCCCTTCTATCTGAAAGTCAGAAAAATTACGATAAAGCTGAATGACTACACCATCCATCCCCTGATCGCTCACTAACAGGTTGCTTCCATTACCAAGCACAAAGAAAGGAACCTCTTTTGCATTGCAAATCCGAACAATCTGTTGAATCTCCTTCACTGTCTTTGGTGTCACAAACACCTGTGCCGGTCCACCAATCTGAAATGTGGTATGCTTTGCCATCGGCTCCTCTAACCGAATATTCTCTTTTCCAATTACTGCATTCAATTCATTGATAAATTCCTGATTCATTCTCTTCCAATCCGGCATATTCATATAGCCCATTTAATATAGTCTATTATATTCTATCCATCTTCCTAAAATCAATATCAAACATAACGAAAAAAGGGGAGTGAACCACTCCCCTTTCGTCTTTTTGCCCAATTACAATTCCACCGGAATTACTCTTTGGTAAGAATCGCCTCCGCGCAGCCATAGATTCCTGCATCATTTCCAAGGGTTGCAAGAACGAATTTCGTTCCCTTGGATGCATGAAATGCATACTGCTGGTAATATTTTGCAGTTGTTTCTAACAAAATATCTCCTGCCTTGGATACACCACCACCAATAACAAAAGCCTCCGGATCACAAACGCAGGAAACCGATGCCAATGCCTTTCCCAAAGTCTTGCCATGATTCTCAACAAGTTCCATTGCCAAGTCGTCGCCTTCCTTCGCAGCATCAAAAATCTCTTTTGCTGAAATATACTGTACGATACGAAGCTTAGATGCCCGATCCGTATTTGTAAGCGTTCTCTCTGCCATTCTGGTAATACCTGTCGCAGAAGTATACTGCTCCAAACATCCTTTCTTACCACAGCCACAAACTTCCGTCTCGTTATCATTCACACAAATGTGACCAATCTCGCCACCTGCACCATTCGTTCCGGATAACATTTTTCCATTGATAATGATTCCACCACCAACACCGGTTCCAAGTGTAACCATAACAATCGACTGGTAGCCTTTTCCACCGCCCTGCCACATTTCTCCCAAAGATGCCATATTTGCATCATTTCCAACCTTCACAGGCAGTCCAAAAATCTTCTCAAATTCTTCCTCAACATTGAAGACACCCCAGCCGAGATTCACACAACGAAGTACAGTTCCATCATCCTTAACAGGTCCTGGAACACCAATACCTACGCCTATGATTTCCTCTTTATCAACAGAGCGTTCTACAAGCTTCGCCTCCAAAGAAGCCGCAACATCCGGAAGAATAAACCGTCCTCCTTCATCCTTACGGGTGGGTATCTCCCATTTATCAAGCAGTTCTCCCTCCACGGTAAAGAAACCAAGTTTTACTGTTGTTCCTCCTATATCTGCTCCAAATACATACTTTTTCATCGTTACATGCTCCTCCTTATTATTCTGGTTTTCTTTGATTTTTTAACATATTATTTGTTACACGGTTGTAAAGTTCCTGTGCCGCATTGTATCCCATTTCTTTTTGACGGTGGTTAACTGCAGCTGACTCTACAATAACCGCAAGATTCCGACCTGGACGAATCGGAATATTGTGAGATACTACCTTATTTCCAAGGAACTCCGTATATTGATTTTCAAGTCCCATACGATCGTAATTGTTGTTCTTATCCCACTCTTCTAAGTTAATAACAAGATCAATACTCTGTGTCATCTTTACACACTCTGCACCAAACAATGCTTTTACATCAATAATTCCAATACCTCGAAGTTCGATAAAATGTCTGGTCACCTCCGGTGCAGTTCCAACCAGTGTATCATCCGATACCTTCTTAATCTCTACCACATCATCTGATACAAGACGATGTCCACGCTTAATTAACTCTAATGCTGCCTCTGACTTACCGATACCGCTCTCACCCATAATCAGCACACCAACACCATATACATCAACTAATACAGCGTGAATGGAAATGCGCGGCGCAAGTTCCACATGCAGCCAACGTACGGTCTCATGCACAAAAGAAGATGTTGTTGCTTCCGATGTAAGAACCGGTACACCATATCTTCTTCCCGCCTCAATCACAAAATCCTGTGGCTGTAATCCACGACAGAAAACAAGGCACGGTATCTTATGCTGAAACAGCTTGTCAAAAATTTTAACATTCTCATCTGCATCATGCATACTTGTAATATACGCATGCTCTACATTACCACAAATCTGAATACGATTTGCATCAAAATGTTCAAAAAAACCGGAAAGTTGTACTGCCGGTCGATTAATGTCCGGATCTGTAATCAAAATCTTGTCCGTATCAATCTCCGGAAGATGATTCACAAGATTCAGTTTTTCAATAAACTGTGTTAATGTGATAGAATACATAGTACCCTCCCTTATATTCAAATGTTAAACATTTATATTCCTATCTGTGTCCGCTTCATTCTCACAGATATTAAAATTATAACATAGAATATAGATAAACTCTAGGTGTTTTTTTTACTTCTTCATTCATCTGTCACCTCATGGAAGAATTGATACACGGCAGCTGCTGCCTTCGCTGTCATTCCATTTACCTCCATAAGTTCTTCCTCACTCGCTTCCCTAATCTTTGAGATTTCCTTGAAATGCTGCATAAGTGCTTTTCGCCTTGCCGGACCAATTCCCTTTATATCATCTAAAATGCTATGAACCTGTTCTTTGCCACGAAGCTGCTTGTGATAAGTAATTGCAAAACGGTGAGCCTCATCCTGAAGTCTTGTAATCATTCCAAAGACCTCACTGTTCCTAGGAAACAAAATTTCTTCATTATTAAAATAGAGACCTCGGGTTCTGTGATTATCATCCTTCACCATACCCGCTACAGGAATATTCAGATGAAGCTTTTCTAACACGCGTAACGCCACATTCACTTGTCCTCGTCCACCATCCATCATAATTAAATCCGGATATACATCAAACCGTTCATCTGTAAACCGTCTTGTGAGCACTTCTTCCATACTCTTATAATCATCTGGGCCAGTTACGGTGCGAAGTTTAAACTTCCGGTATGCATTTTTCTTTGCTCGTCCCTTTTCAAATACCACCATGGATGCCACTGACTGGTAGCCACTGGTGTTCGAAATATCATATGCCTCCATACGGTCAGCGCTTGGAATACCCAACATCTTTGCCAGTTCTCTTGAAGCTCCTATCGTCCTTGCTTCTTCTCTTTTCATCTTTTCCAAGTCTCTGGATAACACTACCTTTGCATTCTCTCTGGCAAGGTCAATCATTTTTTGTTTCTCGCCCTTTTGCGGTGTGATAATATGCACTCTGCCGCCCCGGCGCTGTCCTAACCATTCCTCTAAAAGCTCCTGTTCTTCTACCACAAATTCCGTCAACAGCTCATTTGGAACAAAAGGCGTTCCACTATAGTACTGTTTAATAAATGTAGTAATTATCTGCGTTCCGGAATCCTCCCCGGAACGTTCTACATGAAAATGTTCCCGTCCCAGTAATTTGCCGTCTCTCACAAAGAATACCGATACTACCGTCTCTTCATCCTTCCTTGCCATGGCAATCACATCCCGGTCAATTCCTCCAGTCTTCACTACACGCTGGGAGCCGGTAACATGCTGCACACTATCAATCAAATCTCTGTATTCCGCTGCTTCTTCAAATTCTAACTCCGCAGCCTTTTCCTTCATTTTCTGTTCAAGGTCAGCAATTACCTTCTTATAATCTCCATTCAAAAAACCAAGCAGTTTCTCCACCCGTTTCGCATACTCTTTCTTCGAGATATATCCCTGACATGGCGCCGCACACTGCTTCATCTGATAATAAAGACAAGGTCTGCCTTTTCCAATCTCTTTAGGAAGTGACTTATTACAGGTACGAATTCCATAAAGTTTCTTCACAAGCTCAATCGTATCTTTCACCGCTCCCGCACTGGTATATGGTCCGAAATATTTCGCTCCATCCCTCTTCATCTGCCTTGCAAACAACACCCGTGGGAAATCTTCCTGTACGGTTACCTTCATAAAAGGATAACTCTTGTCATCCTTGAGCATTGTATTGTATTTTGGCTTGTGCTCTTTTATAAGGTTATTTTCAAGCACTAATGCCTCAAGCTCCGAATCCGTTACAATATATTCAAAGTAATCAATCAACGTAATCATTTTCTCTATCTTCGGACTCCGATTGTTCATTTTCCGAAAGTAGGAACTTACCCGCCGTTTTAAATTGATTGCTTTTCCTACATAGATAATTTCATCATCTTTGGCATGCATCAAATACACTCCCGGCCGCTCCGGTAGTTTTCTCAACTCTTCCTTTAAATCAAATCCTTCTTTCATACCGTTCTCCATTTTATACATGAATTACCCTGAGTATATCATGTTATATAGAAACGAACAAGATTGCGGTACACTGTTGACAGTCCATATTGATTGCTATAGAATTAAGTCGAATTTTAAATCTTTATATATAATTTAATCGAAATAGGAGGTTTTCAAATGATGCATCAAAAACATCTGCTATCTCTATTTTTGGTTTGCATTCTTTCTTTATGCCTGTTTACAGGATGTGGAAAGAGCGAGAGTGACGTTGTAGAGGAACTCTATATCTACAATTCCAAAGGAGAAAATGCAAATCAATTTGAAGAAATAGCCAAAGAGTACGAAAAAGTTAGTGGAATCAAAGTAAAAGTTGTTACTATCGGTTCCGGTACGGATCACATGGCAACTTTAAGAGCAGAAATCAACAGTAAACAGCCACCTGATATTTTTACCGTTCAGTCCATTTCCGAGCTTCAGGAATGGAAAGATGGTGAAATCGTTGTTAATTTTTCCAACTCTGACAACTTGACTCCTGAGTTTAAGGAATTAGCAGATAATGTCGATCCCCGTCTCCGCCTCACAACAGATGGCGAAAACAGCTATGGTATACCTTACTGTATGGAAGGCTATGGTTACATCGTTGATAAGCAGATGTTAATGGATTTGTTCGGACTCCAAACAGCAGATGTCATATTAGAGGATATCCGTCTGTGTTCCTATGAGGAATGGGAGAATCTGGTAAAAACCATTGCATCTTATATTTCAACCGGACAATCCGGTGGTGTAACAATAAATGGAAAATTTTATCCCCTTGCATCCGGCAAACCCGGTTTATCTCAAAATCTTACCGGAATCTTTGCCATTGCCGGAGATGAAAATGGTAAATGGACATATAGTGACCACATGTTAAATGTCGCTTTAAATGCCGTTTTTGAAAATCCTGCTGCTGCTAAGTTAGCAGATGAAGGAAAAATTTATTCTGTAAAAAATGCATTAATCGACTATGCAAAAGCACTCGACTTCAAGACACAGTATGCAGCCGGTGAGGAAGGAATCATCAAACGCGGTAACGATATGATTAGTGCCTCAAATAATTATGAGGCTGCTATTGAAAAATTTTCAAGCAGTAAAGCTCTATTTATGAAAAACGGAAACTGGGTTTACAATGATATAAAGGCACAGAATCCGGAAATGGCGGAACGCCTGTATTTTCTCCCCGTAAAAATGCCTTTTAAACAGGAAGATATTACGGTAGAAGGTTACACAGTAAAACAAATGAACAGCACCATCCCTGTCTTTGTTCCTATGTATTATGCAATAAATAACAATACAAGCCTTGCACATCAGCAGGCTGCACAGGATTTTCTTGTATGGTTAAATACCTCCGAAACAGGTATGCACTACATCACAGAGGATTGTGCATTTATTCCTTATAATATAGATGCAAAAACTACTACCGGTAACTATTCATTAGCCACTTCCATTATTGATTATTTTAAGTTAGGTAATACATTATCCGATCCTTATCACGGCACACCAAACAGCTGGAGCAGTAATATCGTTGGTAAAAAACTATACGAAAGCTATATGACGAAAGAGGTTTGGACAGAGCAGGACTACGAGGACATTGCTAACTATGCTATCAAGCAATGGATTAATAATCTGGAAGAGTAGAAAGAGAGGTTTGTAAAATGGATCGTTATTTTAAAAAATGGTTTTGGCCGCTTATGGCTCCTGCCATATTGTTATTTTCTTTTGTTATTGCTGTTCCATTTGTAACAGGCGTACTATACTCCTTTACAAATTGGAGAAATACATATTTTTGGACCGGTTCCATCAATGACGGACACAAAGTCGACAATTGGTTTCAATCCTTTGTTGGTTTTAAAAACTATGTAAAAATACTACAATCTGAGGATTTTTTAAATTCTTTGTTTTATACCTTTGCCTTTACATTGACAGCAGTTATCATGATTACAATAGTGGCTCTTTTACTGTCACTCATGCTTTCTTCTATCAAAAAGTGTGCAAACTTTTTAAGAGCAGTCTATTTCATGCCAAACATGCTCAGTGGTTTAGCACTAGGCTTCATCTGGCAATTTATTTTTGAAATTATATTTTCCAAAGTATTGTTCGGACCAGATAGCCTCCTGCACATCAGCTTCTTCTGTGACATGACTCACGATAAATGGAAGGCTATGTTTGCCCTTGCATTTGTAGCAACCTGGCAGATGGCAGGATACATGGTGCTTATCCTTACCAATGGATTAAACAATATCCCAAAAGATCTTTACGAAGCAGCTGAAATGGAAGGTGCCACCGCCTGGGATCGTTTCAAGAGCGTAACCTTCCCAATGTTAATGCCTGCCTTTACCATCGTATTTTTCCTGTCACTTGCCAACTGCTTTAAAGTATTCGACTTAAATGTCGCTTTGACCAACGGCGACTTTGGTGCACGTTTGATTTCTCTCGACATTATTAAAACAATCGACAAATCCTACAGAAATTATGGTCTAGCTCAGGCAGAAGCAGTTATCTTCTTCGTAATCGTTGCAATTGCTACATTACTACAGATGCGCTACACAAGAAGTAAGGAGGTTGAAATATAATGGCAAAACGTTTGACTTATTCACAAATCCAAAAGAAAAACAAGCGAAAAAATATACAGTCAAAAATAATGACGGTTATATTATTTATTGTAGCCATACAAACGATATTTCCTTTGGTTTTTCTTTTTATAAACTCATTTAAACCACAAAGCGCCATTTACAACAGCCCACTTACATTAAGGGGGTTTCATATTAAATATCTTTTGAATGCAATGAATGAAATCCATATAGTACGGGGTGTATTGAACTCTCTTATACTGACTGTTCTTTCTGTCACCCTTATTATATTGGTTTCTTCTATAACAGCATGGATGATGTTACGATGTAAATCAAAGTTTTCCAACATTTTATACTATGTATTTGCATCTGCAATGCTGATACCGTTTCAATCTGTAATTTATCCGCTTATGTCATTCATGGATAAGTTGGGACTAAAAAATTACTGGGGGCTCATCATCATGTATGGCGGATATGGTTTAAGCCTTTCCATTCTGCTTTATTATGGATTTTTAAAAAGTGTTTCCAGCTCCATTGAGGAAGCTGCAATGATAGACGGCGCAAATATTTTCCAACTCTTTTTTAAGGTTGTTTTTCCTATGCTCCGTCCAACTACCATAACCGTTGCCATTTTTAATATTATGTGGATATGGAATGATTACCTCCTTCCATATTATGTTATTGGAACAGAAGAGAAACAGCGAACCATTACATTGGAGCTATACTATGCAAAACTAAGTAATGGTACGGATTTAAGCGTCCTCTTCCCTGCAGTATTAATAGCAATTATACCAATTCTTATTATATTCCTGATACTTCAAAAATATATTATCCGGGATATTATTACCGAAGGGGCAATTAAGGGTTAAGAAAGAAGAAAATCGCAAAAAGAATATTCGTTTATTTACCAGGAAACTCAGAGTAATTTCCCAGTAAATAGAAACTGGGGCAGACACACGATGTATACCTTATTCTTACGTATACGGAGTGCATCTGCCCCTTTCATTTTTCTATCATAAAATTGTATTATTCTACCTAGTACACTGGTTCTTAAAAAATTCTTGTCTTATTTTAAAGAATTTTCTTCCACTGTGCTTTTCATAGAAGTATCGTCTGTTGTCTCGCCCTCAGCAACAGCAGCCTTCAATGCTGTACCG
>JAQXLK010000334.1 GCA_029012085.1 Clostridiales bacterium | reverse complement strand
ACCGTATCTTAATACCTCTTTACCTGTAACCTCATCTTTTACTAAAATTGCCTGGTCAATGAAATCCCAAATAAAACCACCTTGATACATTTCATATTTATCAATTAGCTTCATGTAAGAGCCAAGACCACCCATAGAATTTCCCATATCATGCATAAACTCACAAAGAATATATGGCTTCTTCGGATTGTTCTGCAAATACTCTTCTACTGCTTGCGGAGTTGCGTACATGCGGCTTTCCATATCCGAAATAGTATCTTCATATGCTCTATTATAAACAACACTTTCGTAATGCACTAACCTTCCGTCATTTTTCTCTTTAAAGAAGAAGTTCATTGCCTCAATATCATCGCCTGCATAGGATTCATTTCCTAAAGACCAAAACAATATAGATGTATGATTTTTAAAAGTTTCATAATTACTTCTTGCTCTATCTACAACTGCTTCTCTCCACTGTGGAACAGAACCCGGAACATTCCATGAAGTCTCTATCGCTCCCAGCTTCTGGAACGAACCATGACTTTCTAAATTAGTCTCCGACATTACATAGATACCTTCTTCATCACACATGTAATACCATGGTATTTGATCCGGATAATGGCATGTTCTAACAGAATTAATGTTATTCTTCTGAATACATTTCATATCTGCAATCATTTCTTCCATACCGATACATCTGCCGGTTTTAGGACTCCATTCATGTCTGTTTACGCCTACAAGAACCAATCTTTTTCCATTCAAATGCATTACCTTATCAATAATTTCAATGCGGCGAAAACCTACTTTGTACGGAACTACCTCCTGCAACTGTCCATTTTCATCAAGTATCTCAATATATACACTATACAGATATGGACTATGGTTATCCCAAGGAATAACACTTGCAATAGTTTCTTTTACCGTTCCCACATATTCACTGACATTATTATTCTCTTCAAGATCGAATGACTTTACCAGTACAGTTTCCTGATTGTTGTTCTTCAAAACAACTCTTGCGGCCAACTTTTGATTAGAACCAGAAGAAACTTTTACCGTCACATTCAGTTCTCCACTCTTGTTATCCTTATTCAAAACAGGATTAATCCACATATCTTCTACATGAACATCCGGCTTTGCTTTCAACGACACATTTCTAAAAATCCCAAAGAAACGAAAGAAATCTTGATCCTCCAAAAAAGCTGCTGTACTCATTTTATGAACCTCAACAGCCAGCACATTACCTTTTTCCTTGATGTATGGTGTAAGGTCAAATTCTAATGGAGTAAAGCTATCTTCTGCATAACCAATAAAATGTCCATTCAGCCACACATACATAGCCTGCTCTACGCCTTCAAAGAAAATATTTATTCTTTTTCCCTGTAAGCTTGGGTCTAAATCAAATCTTCTTACATAAGAACCAACCGGATTATACTCCGCTTCGCTGAACATTCCCTCTCCATCTCCGGCATTTGCTATACTATATGCTGCTCGACGGTATTCCTGTCCTTCCCATGGATACATTGTGTTAATATATCTAATTTTGTCATATCCAGCCAATTCAATATGTCCCGGTACTGTTAATTTGTCGAATCCACTTATATCATAATCCTCTCTATAAAAGTACTCCGGTCTCGACTTTGCATTTATGCTAAAGTAAAAATCCCACAGCCCATTTAATGATTGTATTAATTCATTCTCTCTTTTATCTAACATGGAATAGCTTGTATAATATTCGTGGTCACTATGAGCTGCCACCTGATTTATTCGAAACACTGTTGGGTTATCTAACCATCTGATATCTGCGTTCATTTTCCCTCTCCTTCTATAATGACCCCAAAAGCCATATTACTTCAGGGGTCATCATTGTCGTCATTATTTTGTCTTTTTTAATTTCTCATTAGCTTCTTCCACATTCATAAAGGAAAGAATAACTGTTATAAGTAAATCAATCACAAAAGGAATCCAAAGATACATAATATACATCATGTTAATACAGCTAACAGGTTGTATTGCAGCATCGCCGTTTATGAAACCACTCCAATCAAGCATCCAACCTGCAAGTGCAGTTCCAAGTCCTCCACCGATCTTAACACCCAAGGAAGTACAGGAATACATTGTTCCATCAATTCTCTTGCCCTTAGTTAAATATGTGTATTCCGAGCAGGATGCGATTACCGCGTTCATGTCGCCCTGCCATGGTCCCTGTCCAAAAGCAGCAATTGCTGTAAACAACAACATCAAAGGAACACTACCCATATATCCTGCAACTACTACAAATAATCTTGCTACTGTTGCAAGCATATAACTATATTTGTTTAACTTGTACATTCCCTTCCACTTTGCCACTAATGCTGGTGTGACAATCAGCGCGATAATGAGCGGAATATTGACTGCCCAAGAAAACACACCATAAAGTTTCTGGTTAAATAAAACATATGTCATGAAATAGATACCAATATTGATCATTGCTCCGTAAAGCTGCTGAAGAATATAAACACCACAAATCATTACATAATACTTATTTGTAAATAAATACTTAGCCGCCTGAACAAGAGATAATTTATCGCCCTGCTCTTCTTTAGCATCTTCTTCACCAGCTCTTAATTCTTCTTCTGAAAGCTCCTTTACAGAAAAAACTGCAATTGCATTAGTAATCACACCAATAATACAGTATATAATTGCAATTGCTCTCCAGCCGGTTGCTCCGCCGCCCAACCACTCTACTGCATTTACTGTAATTGCTTGAATAGCTAAGCTTGTACTAAAAGCAAATATAAATCGATAGGACCCCATCTGAACGCGTTCTTTACTGTTCTTAGTAACAAGCGCTGTTAAAGCAGAATATGCAATATTGTTAGCTGTATAAAAAACTGCATTTAGCAATGTATATGCAATGAAGAACCATGCATACTGGGCAAATTGTCCTATATTTGTTGGTATTGCAAAACAAGCAAACAAAGTAAGCGCACAACCCAAAAATCCCCAAAACATCCATGGTCTTGCTTTACCCATTCTGCTCTTGGTTTTATCAATCATTGTTCCAAAGAACACATCTGTAACTCCATCGAGCAATTTAGAAGCAGCAATTAAGGTTCCGATTATTCCTGCATTAAGTCCAATTGTGTTTGTTAAATAAATCATTACAAATGAGGACAAAAACGCATATACCACATTACCTGCAATATCACCCGATCCATATCCTACCATGTTATACCATTTTAAATATCTCTTCTGTTCCATACCTGTACATCCTTTCTCTAAACAATATGTATTACATATATCCAAAGTTTCTATCTTTCTTCCATAACAAGCCGCATACCACCATAGATTCCCGCGTCATTTCCCAGTTTTGCCAGTGCAAACTTCGCTTTCCGACATATATGAAAGGTTTTATTCGAGAAGCTTTTCCTTGTAACATCCAATAAAATGTTTCCTGCATTTGATACTCCACCGCCAAAAATGAATATCTCCGGATTAACAACACATGCAATTGTTGCAAGTGCAGTTCCAAGCACTTCACCAAGCTCTTTCACTAATTCACAAGAAACATCATCACCTTTTTTTGCTGCATCAAAGATATCCTTTGCAGTTAATACTGTTTTATCTTCCAGAATAGTGGGCACATGCTTCGAAAGTAATTTCTTTCTTGCCATCCGCACAATTCCAGTTGCTGATGCATACTGTTCTAAACAACCTTTTTTACCACAACTACAGCTTTCCGTCTCTGTATCATTCACTGATATATGTCCCAATTCACCTCCTGCCCCTTCAGCTCCTGATAATATTTTCCCTTCAATAACGATGCCTCCTCCTACTCCAGTTCCAAGCGTTATCATCACAATATTGGAATATCCTGTGGCACCACCTTGCCACATTTCTCCCAGAGCAGCAATATTAGCATCATTTGCAGCTTTAACTCTTATTCCGGTCTTTCTTTCCATTTCCTTTTCTACATTAAAGACGCCCCAACCTAAATTCACACATTGGTTCACAGTTCCATCTGACATTACTGGTCCGGGAACTCCAATTCCTATGCCAAGTATCCTGTCTTTATCTATTTTTTCTTGCGTTAGTTTTATATTAATTTCCCTCGCAATATCATCTAAAATAGATACACCCGAATTTTCCGTGTTTGTTTTTATTTCCCACTTATCCAACATTACACCTTTACTATCAAAAAAACCAATTTTGCAGGTTGTGCCTCCGATATCAACCCCAAAACCATACCGTTCCATTTTGCCCTCCCTGTTCACAAATTATCATCCGTCACCATTTCATTGTTTTTTTTGCAATATGCTCAATCCATATTGCTTTTTTAATTTCTTTTTTGTAAGATATGTATAATATATATCTTTTATCATTATATAGCAATAAACTATATTAGACAAAACATGCACAAAATGATACTGGCATTGTTTTTGACATCTATTTAACTATATTTTTGAACTTTTTACATGCATTTTATGGGAGGTTGTTATGTATACAAATAGTGCATATTTAAATAACACCTTATTAGATATAAAAGACAAATCTAAACCACTAATTGTCACAAGTTGTGGAACATATCACCTATTCACGCGTCCCAAACTTCCTACTTGGCGACCAAAGGGTAGACTAGATTTCCAGCTCTTGTATGTAGCTTCTGGCAAAGCCCATTTTCACTTTGGCGATAAAGAGGAAATAGTTACAGCCGGCCACATGGTTCTTTATCGTCCAAAAGAGCCTCAAAAATATGAATATTATGGAATTGACCAAACCGAAGTATACTGGGTACATTTTACTGGTGGTAATGTCACTAACATACTACGCTCTTACGGAATTACCGATGATATGAAAATGTTTTACTGCGGTTCAGGGCTCGAGTATCAAAATTACTTTCGGACAATGATTCAAGAATTACAAATGTGCAAAGAAGACTATTCCGAAATGCTCGAAATCTATCTCCGACAAATATTGATTAAAATACATCGTTTTATATACGCGGCCGCAAAGGTAGACAATAGCCTTATTGCTGAAGAGATCGACAAAGCAATAATGCATTTTAATGAACATTACAACGAAGATATCAGCATCGAAGAATATGCCAAGACTCACAACATGAGTACAAGCTGGTTTATACGAAACTTCAAGCAATATACCGGTTCTACGCCAATGCAGTATATTTTGTCTATCCGCATATACAATGCAGAGTCACTATTGAAAAGCAATTTATATAATGTGACTGAAATTGCAAGAATTGTTGGCTATGATAATCCTCTATATTTCAGCCGCATTTTTAAAAAGGTTAAAGGATTATCTCCTTCTGAGTATAGAAAAAATATAAGAGACCGTTTCAAGTTTTGTGTAAACGTCAAAAACTGA
>JAQXLK010000333.1 GCA_029012085.1 Clostridiales bacterium | reverse complement strand
CGCGTAGTTAATATGTCTGATTTTTCAGTAGAGCTTTGTGGTGGTACTCATGTAAATAATACTGCAGCCATTACAACATTTAAGATTGTATCTGAGTCTGGTGTGGCATCCGGTGTCAGACGTATAGAAGCACTTACCGGTGAAGGCGTATTCCGGTACTATAAGGAAATTGAGAAAAAAATGGCAGAGGCAGCAGCAATGCTTAAGGCAAGTCCGGAACAGCTTCTTGATAAACTTAGCCATACATTGGCACAGGTGAAGGAATTATCTTCAGAGAATGAATCCTTAAAAGCAAAATTAGCTAAGGATTCATTAGGGGACGTATCTTCTGATATGATAGCTGTTGGCGACTTTAATGTGATTGCTACAGCGGTTGAGGGCGTAGATATGAATGGTCTTCGTGATCTTGGTGATCAGTTAAAGACAAAGGTGGGAGAAGGAATAGTTGTGATTGCTTCTTCTAACGATGGAAAGGTGAATTTAATTGCCATGGCAACGGATGGTGCTGTTAAGAAGGGTGCTCATGCAGGTAATTTAATTAAAGAGATTGCGCCAATTGTAGGTGGCGGCGGAGGCGGTCGCCCGAATATGGCACAGGCTGGAGGTAAGAATCCGGCAGGAGTTGGTGATGCAGTTGAAAAGGCAAAAGAAGTAGCAAAAAGCCAGCTTGCTTAATATCATCCTATGATTAGAAAAAATGTACTTGACGTATCGGAATTTTATGTTATAATTTAATTTGTGTTTTAAATAACCCAAGGTTGTATGGTAGACACAATATGCAACTGAAGGGAGGTCGGGTGAGAAGATGTCAAATGTTGTAGTTAAAGAGAACGAGACTTTAGACAGCGCTCTTCGTCGTTTCAAGAGAAATTGTGCGAAGGCTGGTATTCAGCAGGAGATTCGTAAGAGAGAGCATTACGAGAAGCCAAGCGTTAGACGTAAGAAAAAGTCTGAAGCAGCTAGAAAAAGAAAATTCAAATAAGTCGTATTTATATTGACTTTATGTAAGGAGCTATCATGCAGGATGTATTTCTGGTATGGTAACTCCTTTCTTTGCGTATTAAAAGTATGCATCAGTTTTATGTTTTTCACTATACCGGTATCATTGGTTATAATCCCATAAAAAGAATCATATAATAAAAAGAAAACTTCTAGGTGGTGCAGCGTTGGAAATTCCAAGAGACGTCTTATACGGAGATGTATTAATCAGGCTTTCCGGAAATCGGCAGGCGATTATAGAAAATTATAAGGGAATCTTGCTCTATACAAGTGAAGAAGTTGTCATTGCCTGTAAGAAAGTTACTTTACGGATTTATGGCTGTGGATTACATATTCAATATTTTTCAGGTACTGATATGAAAGTGACAGGAGACATTGAAACTATAACCTATTTATCGAATGGAGAATTATGCTGTTAAAATTATTACGTTATATTTTTGGATATGTAAAAGCTGAGGTATATGGATTTGCGCCGGAACGTCTTATGAATCTTTTGATTCATAATGAAATTGTAATATGGGATGTTGAGCATACAGACCAGGGCTATATTTTTTATACCGGTCGAAAAAATCTTATGAATATGCGTCCATTTCTTCAAAAAACAAATATGAAGTTGAAAATCATGGAAAAGAGAGGACTTCCTTATTTTTTTAAAAGAAATAAGAAACGAGCTATGTTTCTGGCTGGATTTGTCATGGCAGCTATTTTGCTTTATGTTTTATCATTGTTTGTGTGGGAAGTAACGGTCGTAGGAGAGAGTCATTTAGTTGCGGAAAGTATATTAAAGCAGATAGAGAAAAAATATGTGCCTTTAGGGACAAGAAAAGCTACAGTTGACTGTTCTAAGTTAGAGGAACTTCTTCGTAAAGATTTTGATGAAATATCATGGGTAAGCTGCGAATTAAAGGGGACAGGGCTTACCATATATTTAGAGGAGGGGATGGCACCATTGAAAAAAGATACAGAGGTGAAAACCGGAGATATTGTAGCCTCGAAGGATGCTGTGATTACAAAAATGATTACAAGGGCTGGAACACCGGTAGCAAAAGTTAAGGATACTGTAAAAAAAGGTGATATTCTTATTTCGGGAACTATTTATATATATGATGATAATAATGAGGTTTTAGAAACCAGTTATATTGCAGCAGATGGGGATGTATATGGTACAACAACATATTCGTATGAGGATTATGTGGATTTGCAGTATTATCAGAAAAAGTATAGTGAAAAATCCCATAAATATATTACATTATATTTTATGGAGTATTGTCTTACACCATATACACCGAAAATGGAATCAGAGGATTATGACACATATACGGAGATACATAAGGCGCGGATTTTTAATCATTTTTACCTTCCTTTTGGATATAAAAGTATAAAATGCACATGCTATACATTAGAATTAAAAAAGCGCGGGAAGGAAGAAGCAACAAAGATTCTGAATGAAAGGATAAATAAAAAAATAACAGCTTTTAAGGAAAAAGGGGTAGAAATCATAAAAAATGATGTTAAAATAAAGGAAGTGGATGGAAGAATGGTTGCAACGGGGACTTTTACCCTGACAGAATCCATCACTGAGCTTAAGAAGGCCGCTGGTAAGATAGACAATGCGGTAGAGGATAAGGAGAATTAGATGGAAGCCTACGAAGTAAGTATTATGATTCCTGCTGATTGTGTGGCAAATGTATTTGGAGAATTTGATTGCAATGTAAAGAGAATTGAGAAAATGATGAAAGTCTCTATGATTATGCGCGGTGAGCAGTTAAAGATTATGGGAGAAAAAGCCTTTGTTGAAAAGTCCGTTGAGATTATGAACTCGCTGATAGAACTTGCAAAGCGGGGGAATCAAATTACGGAACAGAATGTAAATTATGCACTTTCCTTGTCTGATACGCATCAGACAGAGAAGGTTGTGGAATTAGACCGGGATATAGTTTGTCATACTGTAAGTGGAAAGCCGGTAAAAGCAAAGACCATAGGACAAAGACAATATCTGAATGCCATTGATAAGAATATGGTAGTGTTTGGTGTGGGACCGGCTGGTACCGGAAAGACGTATCTGGCTATGGCAAAGGCAATTACAGCTTTTAAGAATGATGAGATTAACAGGATTATTCTTACAAGACCTGCCATTGAGGCAGGGGAGAAGCTTGGATTTTTGCCAGGTGATTTGCAAAGTAAGGTGGATCCAGACCTACGCCCATTGT
>JAQXLK010000332.1 GCA_029012085.1 Clostridiales bacterium | reverse complement strand
TTTGGTCCTTCTACAATGAATACATGCTCATTTTTCGGGTCGATTTCAACTGTAAATGGGTCATTTGAGAAATCAAAGGTCGGCACATATTCCTGTTCAAACTCAATGATTTCTTCCGGTGCATTCTGTACCAGTTCATATACATGCCACAATAATTCTTGGACACCCTCTCCTGTAACGGCCGATACGGCAAAGACCTCTATACCCTGTGGTTCAAACTCTTCCTTTAACATATCAATTACAGTTTCTCTTTCCATGTCAGTCATGGCATCCATTTTGTTAGCTGCAATCACCATAGGACGGTCTGTTATTTCGATATTGTACTTTTTCAGTTCCTCCATAATGGCATAAATATCATTAATCGGATCCCGTCCTTCCACTGATGCACCATCTACCACATGAAGCAGTACTTTTGTACGCTCAATATGACGTAAAAACTGTAATCCAAGCCCTACACCTTCACTGGCACCTTCAATAATACCAGGAATATCAGCGATAACAAAACCGGCACCATCTCCTAAATCTACCACACCAAGATTTGGATTCAGCGTTGTAAAATGATAATTCGCAATTTTGGGTTTTGCGTTTGTAACCCTTGATAAAAATGTAGATTTACCAACATTCGGAAATCCCACAAGACCTACATCTGCAATTACCTTAAGCTCTAAAGTTACATAAAGTTCCTGGGCAGGTTGTCCCGGCTGGGCATATTTAGGTGCCTGCATGGTAGATGTGGCATAGTGCATATTGCCGTTACCACCCTTACCGCCCTTTAAGATAACAACAGGCTCTTTTTTGTTTGACATATCCATAATAACCTTACCGGTTTCAAAATCTTTAATGATAGTTCCAGGTGGTACCTTACAGATAATATCGGCACCATTCGCACCATGCTGGCGTTTTTTATTGCCTTCTTTGCCATCTTCAGCACAGTATTTTCGAACATGACGGAAATCATTTAATGTATTAAGTCCTTCATCCACTACAAAGATGACATCGCCACCCTTGCCACCGTCACCGCCATCCGGTCCTCCTGCCGGTACATAAAGCTCTCTTCGAAAGCTTACATGGCCATCACCGCCCTTGCCGGAACGGATAAATATCTTGGCTCTATCTGCAAACATAATGGTTCTCCTTTTATGATAATGTGTGAATTCTTTTCACAGTCTTATTTTCATGCTTCTTTTCATAAATTATTCTTTGGTGTAATTATCTTGAATAATAGGAAAAAAAGGCCAAAGCTTACGCCCTGGCCCTTATGTTATATCTTATTCGTTAACAGATACAGGATAGATAGAAACCTGCTTCTTATCTCTTCCCTTTCTCTCATAGCGAACAACGCCGTCCACTAATGCGAATAAAGTATCATCCTTACCACGTCCAACGTTAGTTCCTGGATGAATCTTTGTTCCGCGCTGTCTATATAAAATATTACCAGCTTTAACGAACTGACCATCTGCTCTCTTCGCACCAAGTCTCTTAGATTCGGAATCTCTACCGTTCTTAGTAGAACCCATTCCCTTCTTATGAGCGAATAACTGAAGGTTAAGCTTTAACATAATTACACCTCCTGATTCAAAATAATAATGTACTTTTTACCATACTCTTGTTCTATTGTAGTAATTCCAAGCATAAATGACTGAAACAAAAGCTCCGCTTCCTTGCTTGGCATGTTCTTCAAAATGACATTCTGAAAATTAATCTTCTTCGAACCGTTAAGTTCTTTCTCGTCATTTGTGAAACTTTCCAGGGAATTCACCAAATTGATGTACAAAATAGATACTGCACTACAAACAATATCCTTTCCCCGTCTGCCATATTCGGCATGTCCTTCTAACTGGACCCCAACTATCTCATTCTTTTTGTTGAAAACAGTTACAGTAATCATCGTCTTAATTAAGCATTGATTGCTTTAATCTCAACCTTAGTAAATGGCTGTCTATGACCATTCTTCTTGTGATAGCCGGTTTTTCTCTTATACTTGTAAACAACAACCTTCTTAGCCTTGCCATTCTCGATTACATTAGCTGTAACGCTTGAGTTAGCAACTGCATCACCACATAACATGTCCTTGTCGTTGTTAATAGCAATAACATCAAATTTTACTTCAGAACCAGCTTCTGCATTAAGCTTCTCTACTTTAATGATATCACCTTCAGCTACCTTGTACTGCTTACCACCTGTTGCAATAATTGCGTACATACGGTTACCTCCTATTATCATTACTCGCCAAGTTCGGTGGTATCTATGAATAGACACACTTCGACCTCCTTGTGCGGCATACTTGAACATCATAACAAATGAATAACTGATTGTCAATTGTTTTTTTGAAAATAATGATTTTTCTGCATTTTGGGGACTGATAATTCGACTTGCAACCGTCATTCTATATCTTTATACATCTAAATCATTAAAATCAATTTCCAGATTCTCATAGATATTCACTTTAATACAATCCGAAAAGTGATATACAATAGGGATTTCCTCATCTTCCAAATTATATACAACAATAACCTGTTTGAGCGGATCCACAATCCAATATTCTCTTACCCCTGCCATTTTATATAAGGCTAATTTTTTGTAATAATCCAAAACTTTGCTGGATGGTGAAACGATTTCAATAATCCAATCCGGAGCACCATGACAACCTTTCATATCTAATTTATCTTTATCACATATTACAGAAATATCCGGTTCTACATAAGAAGAATTTTCTTCGTCTAAAAATACAGCAAATGGTGCCGGATATATTTTACACTCACCCTTATTTTTCTCAATATAAT
>JAQXLK010000331.1 GCA_029012085.1 Clostridiales bacterium | reverse complement strand
CCGTCAAAATTCCGCATAGTTTTTTTCCATTTGCAATCACATCATTTGGCCATTTTATCATAGTATCCAGCTGAGCCGTCTCTTTTATTGCCTTTGCAAGTGCCAATGCTGCAACCAGTGTAATCATAGATGCTTTTTCCGCTAAAATATTCGGTCTCAATAAAACCGTGAAATAACAATTCATGCCGGTTGGGGATACCCATGAACGCCCTCTTCTTCCCTTTCCTGCCGTCTGGCAGTCTGTTACCACCAGTGTTCCATTTTCTGCTCCATTTTCTCCCATACGCTTTGCCTGGGTATTACTGGAATCCATGGAATCTTTATAAATGATTGTATCACCAAGCCATTTTGTATTTTTATACCCTCGTATTCCTGTCTCACTAAGCGTATCCGGTTCTCCAAGCAGCTTATAACCCCTGTTGTTTACAGAATCAATCTGATATCCCGCTTCCTTTAAGGCCTTGATGTTCTTCCAGACTGCTGTCCGGGACACCCCAAGCAGGTCGCAGATATCCTGTCCGGATACATAATCTTCCTTCTCTTTTAATAACTGTAAAATCCTTTCTCTCATTCTGTCACCTGTATCTTTCCTTCTTAGTTACTTATCCTTTTTTACTGCCGCCTCATCTTTTTTTATTTTCAACATTCCATATAGCGCCTCGCCAACATTACTGTTTCCCATAAATGGAATCACATACTGTTCCTTTCCAATGTAAATCTGTACCACGCCATAATCCATATTTTCATTTGGCACTATGTAGGAAAGATTCGTGATATCACCATAACTATATACCTTTTCTCCACGATGAAGTCTTAACGTCAGCAAAGTATCACCAAATACATAGGTGATATCATATGCCTGGGCTTTTAACGTATGGGCAAACAGATAAAATCCGTATATCAGGCACCCCGCACACAAAAACATAAATATTACTCTGCCAGCTCTTTTTTCTCCAGACATAAGGGTATAGAAGCTACATGCTCCCACAATCAAAAAAACAACTGCCGTAAACCGCATGGCAATCCGATTTGCTTTACTTTTCTTTACTGTATGTTCCATGTCATCCCTTCCTATTCTGTCAATCCATAATTATTATTTTTACGCCTACTATTTCATTATAACAAAAATATTCAAAATTGATACCCCTGGTAATCCTTTCATTCTACATATAAATTTACTTTTCACGCCTTTCCAGTTAACGACTCCAAATTACACAAAATGATTTTTCAAAAAATAATCATAAAAATCCCAGAAGAACAAACATACAGCTACGTTCCTCTGGGACATCCTTTTATATTCTATTCTTATCTGTAAATGATATCATTTCTGCCAGGACCATTCGAAACCATGGTAATTGGGAATCCAATCTGCTCCTCCACAAACTCGATATACTTTCTACAATTCTCCGGAAGGTCTTCATACTTCTTAATTCCACGGATATCTTCCTTCCAGCCCGGAAGTACCTTAAGAACCGGCTTTGCCTTCTCAAGCTTAGCTGTTGTAGGGAAGTCTGTTGTCACTTCTCCATCAATCTCGTATCCTACACAAACCGGAATCTCATCCAGGTAACCTAATACATCCAATACTGTAAATGCAACATCCGTAGTACCCTGAATACGACAGCCATACTTAGAAGCTACACAGTCAAACCAGCCCATTCTTCTTGGACGTCCTGTGGTTGCACCATATTCACCACCATCTCCACCACGACGGCGAAGCTCATCTGCCTCATCACCAAAGATTTCACTAACGAATGCACCTGCACCTACTGCTGAAGAATATGCTTTCACAACCGTGATAATCTTCTTAATCTCATATGGCGGAATACCTGCTCCAATTGCACCATATGCAGCCAATGTCGAAGAAGATGTAACCATCGGATAAATTCCGTGATCCGGATCCTTTAAGGAACCAAGCTGACCCTCTAATAAAATATTCTTTCCTTCCTTAATCGCATTATACAGGAATGCAGATACATCGCATACATACGGCTCAACCATCTTCTTATATTCCATTAAGGTAGCAAACAATTCATCCACCTTCAATGCCGGCTTATGATATAAATGCTCTAACAAAACATTCTTCTGTACAATTACACGCTCTAACTTTTCCTTTAAAGCATCCTCATCAAATAACTCTGCAACCTGAAAACCAATCTTTGCATATTTATCAGAATAAAATGGAGCAATACCAGACTTTGTAGAACCAAAAGACTTACCTGCAAGTCTCTCTTCTTCATACTCATCAAATAAAATGTGGTAAGGCATTACAATCTGTGCTCTGTCAGACACCAAAATCTTTGGCATTGGTACACCTTTTTCCACAATTTCACTAACCTCTTTGAATAACACCGGAATATTCAATGCCACACCATTACCAATAATACTCGTAGTATGATCATAAAATACACCGGAAGGCAATGTATGTAATGCAAACTTACCATAATCATTCACAATGGTATGTCCAGCATTTGCACCGCCCTGGAAACGGACAATAATGTCTGCCTCTTTACTTAACATATCGGTAATCTTACCCTTACCTTCGTCTCCCCAATTTGCTCCTACTACTGCTTTAACCATTTAATTAACCCTTTCTTTACTATATATTAATGCATAAATATGCACCATTCCAATACGATGTCATTATACTATGAGATAACCCATAAGTAAAATTAATATTTCTAATATGAGATATAAGTATTACTTATGTCTTTAGCAACAATAGAATTTCCAATTTCATTCCTTAGTGGAGCATTTTATGCTCTTTCAGACAAACGTACCATACCATAGTAAAAAGCCCTGCTCCCATATCGGAAGCAGAGCCATATATAAAGAAAAGGAAGATACATAAATTATCAGGCTGCACGAAGATTCTTCTCTATAAATGTCTTAATCAACATCTTCTCCTTCTCTGTTGCAATCGGATCTAAAACAATCCGTCCATTCATTTTGCTATACACACAAGCATATAAGTCAACCTGCTTACCGGATACTTCTTTTGCATTCTCTGCCTCTGTGTAGATTAAATATCTCTGTCCATTATCCGGATTCTCTACAACACTCAAACCTACATAAGTAATCTCCACACCTTCTTCATTCACTAACTTAAACGTATTATTCATCTCCATATACTCTCATCCTCCTATATGTCTTATTCTTTCATCGCAAGAATTCCATCTTGCATTATGATTCTTCATCATGTTGCTTTATCAGGAATATACAATCTCCGCCTCTTGGGTAAGCAGTTCCCTAAGCTTTCCTGCTGCCACTGACATAGTGGCACGTTTATCGATAATCAAACACATATCACGCTTAGGAATCGGTTCCTCAAATTCTAACCGGATTAAATCGCCACTTTCAATCTGCTTTCTTGCAAAATCCTCTACCACACAGCCTATACCTAAATTCCGCATTGCAAACTGAACAATCATATCGCTGGTTGCCAGCTCAAATTCCGGTGTTACTGACACCTGATTATGTTGCAAAAAGCGTTCAACATATTTTCTTGTACTGGTGTCACCCTCTAAACATATGAGAGGAAGTTCAGACAGTTCACTGTATGCCAGCGTTTTCCCTTCCAGATAACGGAATTTGTCTCCCGCCACAAACACGTCCTGAATCTTACGAACCGTAACAATATCAAATTGTTCATCTGCTTCTAATGGTTTCGTCACAACTCCAAAGTCAATTCTTCCCTGATGCAAATGATCTATGGTCTGTGGTGTCGGAGCATTCGTAACTGTAACCTTAATCTCCGGATACAGCTGATGAAACTTCTCCAGATAAGGAAGAAGATAAAACTGCAACGTCATATCACTGGCGCCAATCCTTACCTCACCATACTCCAGATTCATCATCTTCACAAGCTGTTCTTCGCCTGCCAAAATTGTCTCATACCCATTCCCGACATAAGAATACAACAAAGACCCTGCACGGGTTAAACTGACACCCTTTGCACGCCTGGTAAAAAGCTCTATTCCCAATCCCTGTTCAAGCTGTTTGACAGCCTGGGAAACAGCGGGCTGTGAAATACAAAGCCGCTTTGCCGCACCAGTAAAGCTTTGCTCTGCAGCTACATGATAGAAAATCTTATAGTACTCCAGATTGATATTCATATAATCACTCCTTATGGCTGCAGGATTTTCCATAAGCAGATTATATATCATATTTTGTCGTTTGTATAGCCCTAATTTATAATATTTTGCTCTTTTCCCCGTCGAATACTGCAAAAAAAGAGCCATAAGCTACGCTTATCGCTCTTTTTCATTGTATATATATACTATTATTTTGCATAATCCATAGGAAACGGATTATATCCTTGCTCAGATTGCTATAATCTTGAAAAGACCTCTCCTATCTTTTCCCGAATCACCAAATCTGCATTCACATCTTTATTGGTCTGATCCATGTTAATTACCACCAAATGCTTTCCTCTGAAATAATCAATAAATCCAGCAGCCGGATACACTGCTAAAGAAGTACCGCCAATAATTAACACCTCTGCATTCCTTATATAGGCAATCGCCTTTTGCATCGTATCATAATCAAGGCCTTCTTCATATAAGACCACATCCGGTTTCACTCTGCCACCACATTCACATAACGGAACCCCTGCTGCCTCCGTTATATGCTCCACCGGATAAGATTTTCCACACCGTTCACAATAGTTTCGATGTACACTACCATGAAGTTCTAATACTTCTTTGCTTCCTGCAGCATAGTGCAAACCGTCAATATTCTGGGTTATGACTGCTTTTACCTTTCCTTCCTCTTCTAGCTGTGCCAGTTTAATATGTGCAGCATTCGGTTTTGCCCAAAGTGCAATCATTTTATTCTTATAAAATTCAAAAAACTCCTCCGGATGACTAACATAAAAACTATG
>JAQXLK010000330.1 GCA_029012085.1 Clostridiales bacterium | reverse complement strand
ATTAAATCCTCATTGATATTCTCCGTAAATGTATTCCACGAATTCCATCCCATAGGCGGAACTGCACACATTGCTCTTCTAGACATCCTTATCATTCTCCTTTTAATAAATTTTGTTGTCTCTTATTCTCGGAACATTGTCTAATGCTATAGCTAAAAACTTCTTTCCTTTCATTCCGTTTCCTCTCTAATAAACTTCCCGAGAATTTATGGGTTTATTATACATTTTTGAATGATGTGAATCTATAACCCCAAAAAGTGATTATATGATAATATGGGTATGTCAAAATCGCAGATTCTATGTTATAATATGTTCATATTGAATTCCAATGATATAGGAGATGGTTATATGCATACCGTTAAATATACCAACAGCATTGATTTTCATTGCCTGGAAGACTTACGGGAAAACTCCGTTGATATTGCCTTAGTACACATGGGAAAAGAAGAATGTAAACCCTACCATGCATTCTCCGGCACTCGTGATGAATATATTATTCATTTTGTTTTATCAGGAAACGGATTTTATTCAACCAATGGCAATACATGGCCGATTGGCCCTGGACAAATGTTTTTGATTTATCCTGAAGAGCCCGTGGTTTATTGTGCAGACAAAAACACACCCTGGACTTATGTATGGGTTGGATTTAAAGGGCTCGGAACAGATACTATACTAAAGCATTGCGGCTTCTCAAAAAGTCATTTAATTCTTCCAGCACCTGCTCTTGATAAATATATCGGGTGTTTTGATGCTTTATTTGAACATACAACCTTAAGTTTTTCCGATCGGCTTTACCGAGAATCTATTCTCCTTAAACTAATGGCCATTCTTTCTGACCATCATACACATCTTGTGCTTAAAGGCAATCAGAGAAAAAATGTATATGAAAATAATGCATATGTAGCTCTTGCAGTAGATTACATTAATGAAATGTACATGCAGAATATCAGTGTATTAGATATTGCAGATAGAATCGGAATTACCCGATCTCATTTAAACCATTCATTCCAAAAAGAGCTTAATATTTCTGTTCAAAGATTTCTTATTGATTTTCGAATGCACAAAGCAGCCAACCTACTCGTCAGCACGACTATGTCTGTCAAAGAGATAGCAAACCAAGTCGGATATAATGATCAGCTTGTGTTTTCAAAAGCATTTAAAAAGAAATTCGGAATGAGTCCAAACAATTATCGAACTCATACAGATGAGATGGAGATAAGAAAAAACAGACCTTGATTATACTCTAAGTGACTAGGGGACGGGTTCGGGGTCACCATTCGAACCCGTCCCCTAGTCAAATAAAAAAATAATCCTAATTCAAGTCTTTGAGGCGTTTTTGGAAGATTGAAACTGTTGGTTACAGTTCAGCCGACCACTATCCCGCGAGGTGTTGACTTGCAAATGCAAGTCAATCCCGAGACATACAGGCGCCAGGATGCATGAAATGCATCCTGTGTGCATGCTTTTGTTGCTATGAAGCCTGAAAGGCTGAATAGTAACAACTGCTGAAAACCCGGGTACTGAAAATTTAAAATTTCCTTGACAAAGAGTACAATTCAATGTCATCATATTTAATATCTTACATTTCAGGCAATAGAAGGGGACATGTCTATGCAGAATGATAAATACACCAACATTTGTTTGGAAGATTTCAGCGAAACTTCCATGGAAGTAACCTTAGTACATATGGGCAGAGAAGACTGCAAACCTTATCATGCAGTCTCTGCCACTCGTACTGAGTATATTATTCATTTTATTTTGTCAGGGGATGGATTTTATTCAGCGAATGGCAACACATGGTCTCTCGGTCCTGGCAAGATGTTTCTAATCCGACCCGAAGAACCCGTGGTTTATTATGCAGATACAAACAACCCCTGGTCCTATGTATGGATTGGATTCAAAGGTATGAGGGTTGATACCATATTAAAGAATTGCGGTTTCTCAAAAAATCATCTATGTCTTCCTGCACCTGCCCCTGATGAATATATGAGCTGTTTTGATGATTTGTTTGAACATAGGGCCTTGAACTTTTCCGAGGATCTCTATCGTGAATCCATTCTCCTGAAACTGTTTGCCATTCTTGTCAGACATCATAGAAAACTTACTATCAAGGACAATCCGGAGCAAAACGGCTATAGTGATAATACATATGTAAATCTTGCAATTGATTACATTAACAAAACGTATATGCAGGGAATTGGAGTATCAGACATTGCTGACAATATTGGCATTAGCCGCGCCCATCTAAATTATGTATTTCAAAAAGAACTTAATGTGTCAATCCAAAATTTTCTTATAGACTTTCGCATGCATAAATCTGCTAACCTTCTTGTAAGCACTTTGATGTCTATTAAAGGGATTTCAAAATTGGTTGGATATAATGACCAGCTTGTATTTTCCAAAGCATTTAAAAAGAAATTTGGAATGAGTCCGAAAAGCTATCGGACTTACAAGAATAACCAGGGCAAGCTGTCCGATAATTAGAAAATCGCTTCTGTCTGGAAGAATAATCGAATCTTTTAGACAGAAGTGATTTGTACTTTGAAAACTAAATAAAGCATAGATTCAAAAATAAATGTGCTTTTTGGAATAAAATAAGGAATGAGCGAGATCATACTCATTAACTTTTCAAATCCAAACATAGAGATTACCCACTGCATGTTGTATCCAAGCAAAAAATCTCAAACTCCCCTGGGCACTTTACAAAATCTGATGCCGGATGTTTACAAATCGGGCATATATAATCCGATGGAAGTTCTTCTCCCTCATAGACATATCCGCACACGGTACATCTCCATGTAATCTTCCCGTTAGAAGTTTTCTTTTCGGGCTTTGGTTTGATCGATGACTGATCGTACGCATAGGAGCCAAAGGATAAGATGCTCGCGGGAAGTGCTTATAACGGCAAATAGTTCCTTCTCATATTTTGTCAAGTGCCTATGCTTAATTTCACTGTAATATATTCATAGCCCACCGCTTCCAGATATTTTCCTGTCATATCCTCTGTTCGCATTTTGATGCTGGAAGTATTGATACACGGATGGCATCCAAAATATTCTTCTTTCAATACATCCTCATCAATCAGCAGCTGTACTTTATGTTCTGTATCAAAGATAAGCCCCATCACTGTAGCAGAGCCCGGTGTCACATTCAAATATTTCTCCATATCGTCTCCTGAAGCGAATGATAATCTTGACGTGCCAATCTGTCCGGAAAGTTCCTTTGTCTTAAACACTTTCTCTCCGGGCATCAGGAGCAGATAAAACGCTGTTTTCTGCCGGTTGCATAAAAACAGATTCTTACAAATGTGAATACCCAGAATCTGATCCACCCC
>JAQXLK010000329.1 GCA_029012085.1 Clostridiales bacterium | reverse complement strand
TAAAGAGTCCATAGGTGGTCTTTTTTATTAAAATAGGTCTCGCATCCTGCTGCTTCATATGCCTTGTATTTCGCATCACAGATTTCCAAAAGATTTCTGTACTCCTGTGGAGTCATACTGGTATCAACCTCTCCTCCAGTGGGCACATAACGTGAAAATGCAAAAACCTTAACTTTCGCCTTTACAACCGCATCAATAATATCCGATATCTCATTCATATTTGTCTTTGATACGGTACTCATAATAATACTTTTAATACCGGCACGATTCAGACAACCGACTTTTTCCAATGTAAGATCAAAGCTGCCCGGCTTTCTAAACCAATCGTGTGTTTCTCTCATTCCATCTAAGGACATCTGATATTTCTCGCAGCCACATACTTTGAGCATTCTGCAAATCTCATCATCCAAGTGGAATGGATTTCCCATAAGTGTAAATGGGATGTTCTTACTTTTTAGTAACACCATCAATTTCCAGAAATCCGGATGAAGGATAGGATCCCCACCAGTAATATAGAAATATGGCACCCGATTATAAACCTTACAAAAATCTTCACAATTAGCGACCACCTCCTGCATCTGCTCCCAGGTCATGCTTTTCAGTTCCCTGCACCCTTCCCTGGAAAAAATATAGCAGTGTTTACAGCGCTGATCACACTCATCTGTAATATGCCATTGAAAAGAAAAATACTGACTCATCCTATCTAACCTCCATTTTTCTAAAATTTCTTCTTACTTGCCAGATGCTCCACATGCACTTCCACATGCTGCTGGCTTCTCTTCTGGCTTGTCACCTGCTCCGCACGCTGTTCCACATGCTGCTGGCTTCTCTTCTGGCTTGTCACCTGCTCCACACGCTGTTCCACATGCTGCCGGCTTTTCTTCCGGCTTGTCACCTGCTCCGCATGCTGTTCCACATGCTGCCGGCTTTTCTTCCGGCTTGTCACCTGCTCCGCATGCTGTTCCACATGCTGTACCTGCCTGCTTGTCCTCATTCCATCCTGCAATGTTTGATAATGCCATTTTAGTTACCTCCTATAATAAAAGATTTTGTGAGCTTATGCCCTGTTGCACCTTTAGAATAACAAGACCAGCCATTAAAAAAAAGTACGCACTTTTTTATAACAGAGGCACAAAAAAGTAACCCTGGTTACCTTTTTGTAACTAATTGACTTGTATTGATTATTAGATTAGAATTTAATGTAACAACATATTTTAATCTAACATAAGGAGATGATGCTAATGTTGACAAAGGAAGAATTACCAGAATGCCCCGTTGCCACAACCGTTGCACTTATTGGAAGTAAATGGAAATTACTCATAATCAGAAATCTTTTACAACGGCCTTGGCGTTTTAACGAACTAAAAAAAGATTTAGAAGGTATTAGTCAAAAGGTACTTACTGACAGTCTTAGATCAATGGAAGAAGATGGTATTATTACTCGAACTGTATATCCAGAAGTTCCCCCGAGAGTTGAATATGCATTAAGTGATTTGGGTAAAACCCTTAAGCCAATCCTTGATTCCATGGTTGAATGGGGAAATGCATATAAAAAAATGTAATATAAAAGAGTGAAGATAACTCACATTGTGATATCTTCACTCTCTTTTTCTTACAATATATCTTGACAAACCAGAATCTGAATGACTTATTCACTTTGTAATGCCTTTTTCAAGTATTCACGGATTGTGACCGGTTGACGTCCCAGAATCTGTGTCAATGTAAAGGCATTTCCACAAAAGCTGTTTTCGTTGTAATGTCTAAACATTGTGAGAAGCGTCTGCCCTGCGTAGCTGTCCGGATTCTTATGCGCAGTCGCCAAAAAATCCGCATCACTGATAAAGGTACTCGTTACCTTTCGCCCGGTCAACTCTGAAAAAATATTTTCCATATCAGCCAGAGAGTACGCCCCCTCACTACAGAATTCATACGTACCGTACGTATATGTTCCTGCAGCAATTATCTCGGCAGCTGCCTCTGCATAATCTTTCATATCCACATAACTCATTTTCGTCTGACCAGAGGTATAGAACTTCTGAACTAATGGTCCCCCGTTCTTTACAGATTGAATAGCTGGTGTCAGCATCTGCATAAATACAGTCGGTTGAATGATAACATACGGAAGGCCGGAGTCAACCAACATTTTTTCAACCTTCCTTTTCCTATCGTGATGAGGCATATCAGACAGCAGGGAATGCATGACTGAGTGATAGATAAAAGTAATATTGTCAATTCCTTTTGCTATTTCAATCAGATTAGCTCCAATCTCATCCTCCTGTGGATTCGCCGTATTACAGATATAATAGACTGTATCAATTCCTTTCATAGCCGTGACCGCATCTTCACGTGAAGTCAGATCTCCGATATACACTTCTGTAGCTCCTGCCGCCAATACAGCTTCTTTATTGCGTTCACTGTGAATCCATGCGCGGGTGCTTATTCCTTTTGCAGACAGCGCCTGTAAAAGATGTTTGCCTACCTGCCCACTTGCTCCGGTTACTAAAATCATTTATAAAGACCTCCTTTAAATGATATCTACATGAATGGAAAGCCCAAGCTCTTTCGGTTCCACTTTCTCATTTGCATAGCCGACAACTATACCTGACACAGCAGTGTAATCATCAGGAATCTGCAACGCTTTCTTCAAATCCGGCACTGCATTTACAACCATGCTGCTTCCCCAGATAACAACACTTCCGAGTCCCTGCTCCGTTGCTTCCAGCATCATATTCTGCATGATGCATCCGGCATCTGCATACTCAATGTTGGGAAACGGCATCTTTTTAGTAGATACAAGTATCAACGCTGGTGCATTGTATAAAGGATCAAAATCTACTTTCATATTCATTTTTAATCCTTCAGATATAGAATGTAGAATTTCTTTATCTTTTACTACTGTGATTCGTAAATTCTCATATAAACTTTTCCCGACAGGAGCAGCACAACCGGCTTTCAAAATCTGCTCCAACTGGAAATCCTCTACAGATGTATCCTTGTATGAGCGAATAGCTCTCCTGGATGAAATGGCATTTAATAATTCCATAATAACAACCTCCTATATTTTATTGACATAAGCCACAATACATGGTATAAAAACAATACCATGTATTATATTGCAAAGCAAGTACGCAGTTTATACTTACCAAGTATTATTTTTCATACCACGGAGGATACGAAATAATGACTTTTGAAGAGTTTCAGGAATATATCAAAAATGAAATCCCGGCAGAAAACTGTCCTGTCTCACAAACACTGGAGCTTTTAGGCGGAAAATGGACCTCCAGAGTAATTTACGAATTAGAAAAAGCAGATCAGCTACGATTTGGTCAGTTGAAAAAAAATCTGGACGGAATAACAAATACAATGCTTTCCAGTACATTGAAAACCTTAGAGGAAAAGGGAATCGTAGAAAGAAAGCAATACAATGAAGTACCTCTGC
>JAQXLK010000328.1 GCA_029012085.1 Clostridiales bacterium | reverse complement strand
AGTTCCGAACCATTCTCAAAACCCACTGTTTGATATTGTAACACAGTGTTTTTATAAAAACAAGCAAAAAATGCGTCATTTCTAGAAATTTATGGTACTTTTATATTTCACGCTAAAAAAATGATATTGTATTACCGAAATGCATACTCCGATACTTTGGATAACTCTTCTTCAATTTTCAAAAGTCTGTTATATTTTGCTGTACGTTCACTTCTGCATGGAGCTCCCGTTTTAATCTGTCCGCTTCCTACTGCCACTGCTAAATCTGCAATAAATGTATCCTCTGTCTCACCGGAACGATGACTTATAATTGTTTTATATCCTGCATTTTTTGCCATTTCTATAGCTTCTAATGTTTCTGTCAGCGTACCAATCTGATTATATTTAATGAGAATTGCATTCCCTACCTCTTCCCTTATTCCATCTGATAATCGAACCGTATTTGTAACAAATAAATCATCTCCTACAAGTTGTACTTTCCCACCAAGACGATACGTTAACAGCTTCCAGCCTTTTATATCATTTTCCGAAAGCCCATCCTCTATAGAATAGATTGGATATCTTTCAACTAAATCCTCAAAATACTGAACCATTTCCTCTGCATTCCGGTAAATATCCTTTCCTGCCATTTTACTCTCTCCCGGAAAATAATATCGGTCTGAATTTTCATCATAAAGCTCAGAAGCAGCTGCATCCAAAGCAATTTTAATGTCATGTCCCAGACGATAACCGGACCGTTCTACTGCTTCCACAATTAAATCAAGTACATCTGATGTCCTTGCAAGGTCAGGAGCAAATCCACCTTCATCACCTACACCGGTAGATAAACCCTTTTCTCTTACAATATCTTTTAAATTATGGTATATTTCACATGCCATCTCCATCGCATGTGAAAAGCTGTCTGCGCCTACCGGTGCAATCATAAATTCCTGTATATCCACTGTATTATCCGCATGCTTTCCACCATTTAAAATATTCATCATTGGAATTGGTAATACCCTCGTATTTGTTCCTCCAATATATCGATATAATGGAATTCCCAAAGCATTTGCGGCTGCCTTTGCACATGCTAATGACACGCCAAGAATCGCATTTGCACCATATTTTGATTTATTCTCCGTTCCATCCGCTTGAACCAGCAGTTTATCAATCTTTACCTGCTCTAACACATTCATTCCAATAATTTTGTCTGCAATCCGGGTATTTACGTTTGTTACTGCCTGTTCCACTCCATTTCCCATATGTCGCTTATCTCCATCCCGCAATTCATGTGCCTCATATTGCCCGGTAGATGCACCACTTGGTACCGCAGCACTTCCGGTAATCCCATCTTTTAATGTAATTGTTACATCCAAGGTGGGATTTCCCCTGGAATCTAATATTTCCACAGCATGTACATCTAATATCTCGTATTCTTTCATGAAATGCTCCCTTCCTATAAAATTACTTTTATGGAAAGTATAACCGCATTCTTTGGATTTATACAAAAAAGCCCAAAAGACTGTTACAATCTTTGGGCTTTTCTATCATTCCTAGAGATGTTACACATCAATATCTCTATTTTACAATCAAACTCTTTCCTGTCATCTCAGCAGGCTGTGGGAGTTCCATAATCTCTAATAAAGTTGGTGCAATATCTGCAAGACATCCACCTTCTCTTAACTTCACATCACCATAATTAACCAGAATAAATGGTACCGGATTCGTTGTATGTGCTGTATGTGGTTCACCGGTTTCATAATCAATCATTTTCTCAGCATTACCATGATCCGCACAGATGAATAATACACCATCCACCTTTTTAACTGCCTCTACAGCGGAACCTACACATGCATCCACACGTTCTACGGCTTTTACTGCTGCCGGAATGACTCCGGTATGTCCAACCATATCCGGATTTGCAAAATTGATAATAATAACATCATACTCACCACAGGTAATTGCTGCATCTAACTTCTCGCCAACCTCAGGAGCACTCATCTCCGGCTGTAAATCATAGGTTGCAACAGAAGGTGACTTTACTAATGTTCTCTCTTCATCCTTATTTGGCTCTTCCACACCACCATTGAAGAAGAAAGTAACATGAGCATACTTCTCTGTCTCTGCAAGTCTCAACTGCTTCTTACCCATCTTCGCAAGATATTCACCAAATGTATTCTCAATGGACTGCTTCTTAAATGCCACCAATTTATTTGGAATAGACTCATCATAATCCTTAAAGCAAACATAAGTTACAGGAACACGGCCGCCTTTTCTCTCAAATCCATCAAATCCGTCATCACAAAATGCTCTTGTAATCTCTCTTGCACGGTCCGGACGGAAATTAAAGAAGATAACCGAATCATTCTCCTTAACAGTTGCAAGTGGCTTGTCACCATCCATAATAACGGTAGGAAGAACGAATTCATCCGTTACTTCCTTGTCATAAGAAGCCTGCATTGCTTCTACCGGGTCTGTAGCCTTCTCACCTTCACCATATACAAGAGCTGCATAAGCCCTCTCTACACGATCCCATCTGTTATCGCGGTCCATTGCATAATAACGTCCATGAAGAGATGCTATCTTACCAACACCAATCTCATCCATCTTTTCAACCAACTGTGCCACAAAATCCTTACCGGAAGCCGGTGGAGTGTCACGTCCATCTAAAAATGGATGAATATATACATTCGAAAGTCCCTGCTTTTTACAAAGCTCCAAAATTCCGTATAAATGGGTAATGTGGCTGTGTACACCACCATCTGATAAAAGTCCCCATAAATGAAGGTCTGAGTGATTCTTTTTACAATTCTCAATTGCAGCCAAAAGTGCTTCATTTTCAAAGAAATCGCCATCTTCAATTGCTTTTGTAATCGATGTTAAATCCTGATAAATAATACGGCCTGCACCAATATTCATATGACCTACTTCTGAATTACCCATCTGTCCATCCGGAAGACCCACAGATAATCCTGAAGCATTTCCCGGAACGAAAGGACACTCTGCCATAAGCTTGTCCATAACAGGGGTATTCGCCATGGCAATTGCATTGCCCTCTGTCTTATCATTTAAACCATAACCATCAAGTACCATTAATACAACCGGTTTCTTACTCATAACTATTCTCCTTATTATTTTATTAGTCAGACAATCAAATAAAACCGTTCTAATCGGCTCTTTATCATGATTGCCAGCGTTTTTCCAACGTTAGTTTACCACATCCGCATCAAAATGCAAACAAATTTTATCTTTTAAAAGATGAACTACCTCGCGTATACTTAAATCCTCCGTATCTACTGTTATATCGGCATATTTCTCATATAGTGGCTTTCGTTCCTCAAATAAGTCCCGAAAACTTTGTCCCTCTTTAATAGATACTCCTCTGGCTGTCAAATCACCAATCCGTTCACAGAGTGTCTCATATGGTAGTCTTAGATAAACCACCTGACCAATAGAACGCAGATGTTCCATTGCTTCTCTACCATATATCACACTGCCTCCGGTAGCAATAACTGCCTTATGATATTCAAGCGAAGCATTAATTTCATTCTCAATCTGATTAAAATATGCAAGTCCCTGCTCGTCAATAATCTCACTTAAAAGCTTTCCTGTCCGCTCCTGAATCACCAGATCCGAATCCACAAAACGGTAACCTAATGCTTTTGCAAGAACTACCCCTACTGTGCTCTTACCACAGCTCGGCATTCCAATCAATACAATATTATCCTTCTTACTATTCGCCTTCATTTTTTCAAACTCCTGCTGTATTCCATGTTGTGTTTCTAAAGACTAGTATAGCAATTTTTAATTAAGTTATTAAGAAACCACTTTACTAGATATCATAACATTTATTTTTTGCAAATGTTTTAATGTGCTCCATGCTTCTCTCATTCGGCTCCATTAAAACCATTGTTTTATTTCCATTCAGGTCCATAATCAAAGCTATCTGCTGACCTTCACCTGCTTTCGAAAGAAAGGAATAGATTTTATATTTTTCCTGTGGATTTATGCGGTTTGAATCCTTTGGAACAATCATCGTTACATTTTCTAAATCAAACTGTAATTTTTCTTTCCGTCTTCTGGCATTATAGATGGCTGCAATATCCACGCCGCCATTCGTTAAGGTATATTCATATTCTAATCTGGCATCACCTGCATAGTATATCAGAATAACAATTCCTGCAGCGATTAAAAAAAGACCGGCTCCAAATAATGCAATAAGCGGAATTCCCACCACAATCAAAACTATCGCCAGAATCATTTTTAAATAATAGCCTGCTCCCGGTTTTGCCTTCACAGACTGCTCAACATAAGTATCACTTAACATATTGTACCTCCTATTATATCTGTATTGTATTTTGATAATTTTCTTCCCTCTATCCTCAAAATGGTTACATTTAACACCTTTATTGAATCCAAAGTATTCTTTGGTCAACCCGTGAAAAATAACCCGACAGCTCATTCCACCATCGGGTTATTGTTCATTTGACTTTATTTGCTAAGGTACTCATCAATTGCCTTTGCAGCCTTCTTACCTGCACCCATCGCAAGAATAACAGTAGCGGCACCGGTTACTGTATCTCCACCTGCATATACACCATCCTTGCTGGTCTTCATTGTATCCTCTTCCACAATGATACCACC
>JAQXLK010000327.1 GCA_029012085.1 Clostridiales bacterium | reverse complement strand
ATAAAAACAGATATCCGGAAATGTTCCGATACTATCAGGGACTTTGCGATGAAGGGAAATTTGGTATTGGAAATCTGGCATTATGGAAAAGCGAAGATAAATGGATTTTATTATTTCCGACCAAAAAACATTGGAGAAACCCTTCTCAAATAGAATATATAGAGGAGGGGCTGAAAAAGTTTGTGGCTTCGTATTATAAGATGGGTATTGAGTCTATTGCGTTTCCTCGACTTGGTTGTGGAAATGGACAACTAAGGTGGGAAGATGTTCAGCCTATTATGGAGAAATACTTGTCAGACCTGCCTATTCAAATTTATGTTTATGTGGATCAGTATAAAGAGGAATTGCCTGAGCATAAACAGATAAAGACAATGGAGAAATGGCTGCACAGTAATGTCCCCTCGATAGGATTTTCTATGATTAAGGAGGACATTCAAAAGAGAATAGCAGATGATGGTATGCTGCCTTTACAAAGCGGCAAGTTCTATTATGTGGAATGGAATGAAAATACTGTCATTATCAAGGATAGGACTGAAAAGAAAATTGAAGAGAAGCTATTTTGCAGATTTTGGAATTATGTGAGAGAAACAGGGGTATTTAAAACAGAAGACCTGCCTCAAGACTTTGAAGACAGTGCGGAGTATATGATTGAAATGCTAAAAAGCCTGGATTACTTGCAAAATATTATTGTCTCTCCTAATGGCTTTGACTTTGAAAAGGATAGCAATGGATTTCAGTATGTAGGGAAATGAGGAAACGTATTTTGACGTTCTTGGCTGGTAAAATGTGGGCGTAAGAAAGGTAAGGTATCACGATGAGATATAGAGAGATACTTGAGGCACAGAAGATATGGATGAACAGATCAATAAGATGGTGGCCGGATTATTTATATCATTTTACAGACATTAAAAATGCATTAGGCATTTTAGATAAAGAATGGATTTTTGCCAGAAATGTTGCTGTAAGTCAAAATTTAATGCAATCTGATAATGCAAGCAAAAATGTGATTGACATTACAATGGAAGATGCTAAGGACTTTGCAAGACTCTATTTTAGGCCATTGACGCCTACACAGTATCACAATGAGGGATATAAGCCAGAACACGTAAGGAAATCGGAGGTAAATGCAAGCTGTCCGGTTCCAGTCTTTTTTTGTTTAAATGCGGAAAAAGTGTTGAAACTAGCTGGAACGGGCTTTGTGGAAAAGGGACTGGCGGGAACAAGTCATGAACAAATTCAATATGGGACAGATTATTTTGCTAATTTGAATTTTCAGAAAATTTATCACAATGGATCTCACGAAAGGGGAAGTGATATAACACAGTACAGACATTCTGAGGTAATCCGCAGAGGCGGAATTCCTATTAATGGAATTGTGCAGAAAATAGTGTGTAGGTCGCTGGCAGAGAAGCAGACTTTGTTGTATCTTTTGCAGAGACAATTGCCTTATAAATATAAGAAGTATTATCATATGATAGAGTATAATCCGGGAAGGAATATGTTTTATAGAAATGGTATTTTTGTTCAGAGAGTATCGCAGACATTTGATGGATTGTATATCGAATTAAATGATGTTCAATTGAGGAGCGGAAGGACAGAGGCGAATGGTTGCGATGTTCATGTTAGAATCGTAATTGATTGGTTCGACAGAAGAAATATGCAAATTATCAAACGTGAGAGTCAGAACTGTGAATTGAATTATGCCCTTCATACAGGGATTAATGTGCCTTTGCAGCAGAGAGCAACTGATTTAGCATTGGTAGAAATTACGTTTGACAATATACTGATGTATCAAGATTATGTAGACTTATCGGTGCAGCTCGTAATGTAGGGGATATTTAAAGTAAATGGGATACATTGTAGGAGAAAACTGAAAAACTGTAAGTAATTTCCTTGGAGGACATTATATGTGTTTAAAAGAAAAAATCAGTGTTATTATCCCCACTTATAATCGGGCAAACTTAATAGAACGTTCTGTACAGAGCGTGTTGGAACAGACCTATGATAATCTGGAAGTGATTGTGGTGGATGATGGGTCTGATGACAATACGCAGGGAGTAGTAAATGCGTTTCGTGATAGCCGTATTGTCTATCATAAGCTGCCATCTAATCAAGGTGTCTCCAATGCAAGAAATGTGGGGGCAGCGATAGCGACAGCTTC
>JAQXLK010000326.1 GCA_029012085.1 Clostridiales bacterium | reverse complement strand
ATCATCAAGTTGTCGCTTTTTTTTTTATATAATTGAAATACTACCAATTTTATCTTCAGAAAAAAACACTTACTCTTTTAAAGAACATAATTCTTCTATTTCATTTATTTTTTCATGTTACAATAGTAAAATACTTTCTATTTTCCCATTCCAATCAATATTATTCCTTATGAACTCATCATCGAAAACACATATGTCGACCGCAGAATCGCAAACATTACTTTCTGTCAAAGTGCTCCCATCTTCCATTTTAATTTTAAATTTACATTCCTCTGTGACCTCCTTGTTCTCTATCATATGCAACAATCTTGACAATGTACTTTTCCCAGAACCATTCCAACCATAAAACAAATTATATCTTTTAAAATCTTCTAAAGAATTAGGTTTCTTATAATCTCTATAAATACCGAAATTTTTAATACTATCAATACTTTTTATCATGTTAATCTCCTTTTCCTAATTTATATTTCCGTTAATTGTTCCTCAGCCGTTCCCTCAACCTCTCCTTCTCCCCGCTTCCATTCGTCTTAAACCTTATCACCTCAATCCCACACCTCTTCAAAATACTATCCTTCATCCTATCCCGTTTTGCCTGCACCGTTCCCTCCTTATGATTGTCCCAGCCATCGACCTCAATTGCTAAAACGACCTGCTTGCTAATCTTGTTGCTCAACAAAAAGTCTACATGTGAGCCCTTATTTTCCACAAAGTTCTTCTCCCGTTCACTAAGCAGCTGCTTATCCTTAATCAGATCATTTAGCGAATAATGCGGCGTTATCTCCAGCATAGAAAGACCTTCCTCCTCCAAAACCTCTTCAATCAATCCATACATCAGATTTTCCGAATCATACTCCGAAACTCTTTTACGCTTTTTGAGATATTCCCGCCTGCTGGCAGCGTACTGCTTGTACAGATAGTCAAATATGGAATAAATCCTGCTCTCCTTCACATCAAAATTGTTATATTCAATATAGGAAATCAAATCACCAATATTGCTATCCTTTGGCTGCTCATTGTCGGATACCACCAGACACAGCTGCTTCTTTGCTCTGGAGATGGCAACATTTAACAATGATGGATTATCTGCAAAATCTGTTATTACATTATCCACTGTTGATAAAATAATCGCTTCCTTTTCCCGCCCCTGGTATTTATGTACTGTCGCATGATCTACATCTGCTATCTCCTTATCCATCGCCTTTACCTGAGCGTTATATGGTGCAATAATCCCAATATCCGACTGCGCATATGATAATTCAGGTAAGATTTCTTTTTGAATTACATCAATCTGCCTTTGGTTATAATGATTACGGTCATGATTTCCCACAACCGTTTTCACAACAGAAAGAACATTTTCTTCTCCATGATCTTCTGTCATGACGACAAGCTCCCCATTATAGAATTTCTGATTACAGAAATTGATAATTTTCGGGTGACAGCGGTAATGCTCCTTCAACAGTGTTTGTGGCACATCCGGCAGCACTTCCAAAACCGACTGCAGAAAACTATTTTTATATCGATACCCTTCTGCCAATTGAAAGGATTCAAATATCTCATCCGTCATTTTTTGCATTTTATCAGGAACAACATTCGGCAATTGCTTCGTATCACCCACAATTACAACATTTCTTGCACATGATAGCGCCAATGCTCCTGTTGCAATATCCACCTGCGATGCCTCATCCATAATCAGATAATCATACACTATCTTTTTTCCAAGGCTGCTTCGCGCTGAAAATGTTGTGCTTAACACGACAGGATATTCTTTCAGTACATCCTCCGGATTCTTCCACAAGTCTTCTGCAGTAAATACCTTCCTCGAATCTTTATTTCCATATCTCTTATAAAGAACATTCCGAAGATATTGCATAGACTCCTGGCAAACCTCATCCACACAATCACCGGCTGACTGTCTTGATAATTCCTTTTCTAATATGTCTATTTCTTTCTTTAATTCAGCAATTCTTACCACATAATAAAAACTCTGAATCACAGAAATGTTTTTTGACACTTCCTGTTTATAAAAATTCTTGTCTGAAATACCATAATACAATAGACTTTTCAGCTTTCTTAGTACGTTTAACTGTTTTTCCTGTTCTGCTGCTTCTTGATATTCCTGCCATAGCGTCAACAGCATATACGAACTTATTCTTTTCCAGGTTCTTATTTCCTGTATCTCGACATTGTTATCCTGCATATATCGGTTAAAATATTGCTGTTCCAGCTCCACAGCTGCAAGTTCCTGCTTCAAAAGAGCGAGTTTTTCCTGCTTTTCAAAAATGGTACCAAGCTCCTTTGATTTCTGTTTAATACTCCATAATGAAACAGCAGATTCCTGGGATTGCTCCCACCCTGTAAAGTCTGGATACTTTCCTGTCTGCTTTGCAATAAATTCATTTTTATTATCTGATTTTCCAAGTGGTGCAGCCACAAACCCCATCCTGTATTCTGGTGCCATAAGCTTTTCTATCACATTGTCTGTTGCTGAATTATTATTTGATACCACTATTACTGTTTTTCCTTCTGACAAAATGTTAGCTATAATATTTAAAATTGTTTGTGTTTTACCCGTTCCTGGCGGTCCCTGAATCACACTAAAAGAGTTCTCCAGTGCATTTTTTACAGCCTTATACTGGCTTTGGTTACATCCAAAAGGGAAAATAGGAATGGCATCATGCCCGATAGCAAATTTCTTATCATTTGGATTTAAATAAGTGGCAAGTGCCACATCCTCACCAATAAAATCTACACTATCATATCTATCCCCTAAATTTATTTCTCCATTTTTCCCTTTCAGTTCAACAAGTTTCGCTACCTGCTTTAGATAATCAAATACATTCCTTGAAGCACTATTCCTCATGCAGGAGTAAATAACCTTCAATTCTGTCCCCTGATAATCCCATTCACTTCCATCCTTACAGCAAATATGCCAATACTGCATACCTCCATTATGAAATACAAAAATTTCACCTATATTAAATAATTCACGTTCCCAGTGTAGTATATGGCAAGTGGACGGATCCACCTGCTTTGGATTGTCTAAAAAAATTAAGTTCTCATATGCATAAGAATAAAACCGTCCACCATTAAAAACAACTTCATACCGATTCGTCTGTTCATTATACTCACAGGTTTTCACATCCTCTGTGACAAATTTTCCATTTGCAATTATCATATATTCTTTGGTATTCACAACACATTTCCCTTACTGATGCTTTTTTACAATTTTTCTGACAAAATACTTCTTCGAAAGCTGCTTCTCTATACTTTACTTCTAAAATCGTTCTTATCATCTAAATTATATAATCTTCAAATCACTTATTTTTGCAGAACATTACGTTATTTATTGTTGGAATTTGTTGGAAAATGTTGTATAATAATCTATATAAAAAATGAAAGGCAGGAAATCCACTTTGGAGCGTGATTTAACCATTATATTGGTAGAGGATGATACAGATGCTTGCAAACGTTTTACGGAATATGTAGATATAACAGATAACATTTCTATTGCCGCAATTACGAATAATTCTTATCGTGCATTAGAATTAGTGAAAGATTTACACCCTGATGCAGTTATTCTTGATTTAGAATTAAATCAAGGGGAAGGAAATGGGCTGCTTTTCCTGCAGGAATTAAAGAATTTAGATATTCCCTTTAAGCCATACATCTTAATCACAACGAATAATTCAAGCACCACAACCTACGAATATGCCAGACAATCCGGCGGCGATTTTATCATGTCAAAACATCAGACAGATTATTCTGAGCGAAATGCACTTGACTTTCTTATCATGATGAAAGACATTATTCAGAACAGCATTACCAAACAATACTCGACCTACGCAACTACTGAATCGCCTGTACAGCAAGAAAAACGTTTAAAGAGAAAAATCACCATGCACCTGGATAATATAGGCATCAGCCCCAAAGCTGTCGGATATCAATATTTAACAGATGCCATCCTTTTGGTTCTAAATGGTCAGAACAATAATTTATGCGTCACAATTGGTCAGAAATATGCCAAAACCGATTCCAGCGTAGAACGGGCTATGCAAAATGCCATTAACAAGGCTTGGCGTTCAAGTGACATTGATGACTTACTAAAATATTATACGGCAAAGATTAATTCAGAAAAGGGAGTACCTACACTAACAGAATTTATATATTATTATGCAAATAAGATTAAAAATGGGTATTAAATAAGCTGGGTAAATGTATTGTATTACCCAGCTTATCTAAAAATTAATGACATGTCATAAGACACCAAACCGCTTTTAACCATTGTTCAAACATTTCCTCACCTCCTTCACCGTTTACACAAGAAGGATAAAAAAAATGTTTGATTTTATATATTAGTACACTATGTAAATTTCTTATTATTTTTTATTGGACAAAGGAGTATTCATGCTATTCTTCATTAGAAATTTGGGAATTATTATATGTTGCATTTATTACTTTATAAAACTGCTACATCTTTCTATAAAGAAGAATTTTGTCATATTTTTTATTTTTACCATACTACTTTCATATTTTTCCATATTTACCGAAACATTTTTTTCTTATATAACCCTGCCAATTCTAATTATTGTTATAGCACTTTTCTGTTCCTATGTAACCAAAACCAGAATAACAATATCTTTCTCAACCACAGTTATTGCCTTTGCATTAAGTTACATGCTATTTTCCATTTCAAGTGCAATTATTGCAGTTTTTACTTTTCTATTTCCACTACATAATTTACGCAATTTTTTTCAGCTATTATGCTGTGTACTTCAATTATTACTTATGCCCATTCCTTTTTACTTCAAACGTACAAAAAATGGTATGCCTTTTCTTCAAAAAGAAATCTATGCTATACCTGTTATGATAATTGGCACTTTAGTATTGTTTGCTGCCACAACAATTAACAACAGTATGTACAGTATTCTGTTTTTTACTGCATTTTTTTTAGTACTGATTCTCTCCTTACTAATCCACCATTACTGGAAAAGCAATCTAACCAAAACCTATATTGATAAACTGAACGAAAGAAATTTGACAGATCTCAACAGCGTCTTATCTGGAAAAAATGAATACATCACCCAGCTAGAACAGGAAAACAAGCGTCTTGCCAAAATCATACATAAAGACAACAAATTAATTCCTGCCATGGAGCTTGCTGTACAAAACTACATATCCGCCTCAAATAGCGAAGATACAGATGCTCTCGCCACAGGAAAGCAATTGTTGGAAGAGTTAGCAAAGCTTTCGGAGGAACGCAAAGGAATCATTTTTCAGCAGGATATGCAATGCCAAAAACTTCCTTCTGCCAACGTTATGAGTATTGATAATCTGCTAACCTACATGCAGCAAAAGGCGCTGGAATCCGATATCACATTTAATGTTACCATTTCTTGTGATATTCCATATTTGGTCGAACACATAATAGAGGAAACGGAGTTGAACACCCTCCTGGCAGACTTAATTGAAAATGCTCTCATTGCAACACGTTACAATAAAGGACACCACATCTTACTAAACATGGGCATCGTATCCAATGCTTATTCTATTAATATATTTGACAGTGGTATTCCCTTTACCAAAGAAGTTTTGGCAAAATGGGGCTTGGAACAGATTACTACACACAAGGATGATGACGGAAGTGGTATCGGCCTTATGACTGCATATGAAATCATAAAGAGGCATAATGCCAGCTTTATGATTAATGAATTTGCTTCTGAAAATGGATTATATACAAAAGAAACAGCAGTATTATTTAATAACTTAAATCAATATATACTGCACACCGCAAGAACAGAAGAAGAACTGGCTGAGTTGAACCAGCGCAGCGATTTACTAATTATTAGAAAATGAATAATTTTATAAAATCAATATATCAAAAAAGGGAATCGTTAGATGAAATACTATGGCAGCTAAAACTGCTTATTCCATGTAACAATTCCCTTTTCAGTGATATTTTATTTTTCTTAAACTCCTAAAATATTCAAGGCTATTACACTATTCCTCTTCCTTCGCCTCATTATCCACCACCTTGATAATGCCCTTTTTCCACATAATACGGGAAGAAATAATGGCAACCGGAAGCATAACCATAATCAGAAGTCCAACCATGCCAAATAATGAACCGCCACTTGTCACACGAACAAGTAAAGATAAAATGGTTACGATTATAAGTACCGGTACAACACCCATAACACCATTTTTTACGACCTTGTTTCCGGACTTTGTACTTGCAAATAATCCCAATGTAAGGGAACCGAACAATGCCGGAATCAGATAGTTGGATGCAGTCTTTACTGCCTCTAATTCAAATATACCGCTAACCCATGAGCTTAACAGTGCAGCCAGTGCAAGAATAATAACTGTCATGATCGAACACACTGCTACTGCTACAGAAGAGATTGCCTCACCCTCCGGGGTATTTGGCTCTTTTTTCGTCAACTTCATGGCATTTACAGCACAAGGCAGCTTTAAGTTCATAATATTACCTGTAATAAATGTCAGATAAGAGGAAGCTCCAAGAATCGGTGTGTAGCTGATGGCTTCCGAAAATCCAACCGGTATGTAAATCAATAAAATACTCAAAGTTCCTACATTGAACACATCGCCTAATGCAGGCATACAATCAAAATAAGATAATACGATAAATGGCAGTGCAATCATATAAATCAAAGCAATAACCGTTCCGAACCGTCCCCATTTATGTGCCCATGCCTGAAATGAATCCATTTCCGGTGCAGCTTTCTTTTCCTTACTCATAACGAATTCCTCCTTTGTCCTACTTAAACAGCTGTGTCCACAACAAGGAAGAAACCATTCCTCCAATCATGGAAAATGCCATAATAAATTCATTTAACCATTTCAGTCCCGGCTTTCCAGCTAAAATTCCAAGAACCACCGCAATGATAAGTCCGGTAATCATAACCAATGCCTGAATGGTATCTCCAATCAGCAATACCGGGATATACACTGCAAACATACAAAGCATAAATACACCACTTAATACGTGTTTCCATGAATTTTTGCTTTCATTCTCTGTTGTAATGTCTGCTTTATTTACACTTTGTGACAGCTTCTTTCCAAATGGAATCAGAATCAGGAAACCACTCAGCATACCCACGCTCATAAGAATCATGACTACACCAAACTGGGAACCGGTAGCAGCTTCTAACATCTGCGCATTTGTCTCGAATCCCAATGCGGTAGCTACACCACTGGAAATCAAAGATTCATAAGACAGAGAACCGATAACGGAAAGTCTCCACCATGACCAAACCACACCCAGTGCAGAAATCAATACAAACAAACCAACAACAATCGACAAACTAGGAACAATGGAAAAAACAAGACTGGATTTTATAACCTTCTTTAACTCCTCCTTTGTAATTCCCAACTCCAGGCAATGTGTATATGCCTTCTTTAAATAAACCAGTGAAAAACCCACAATATACAGCAGACCAATCACTACAAGTGCCAGCAAAAGCGGGCTTGAAATAATGTCTTTCATGCTAACCATAATCGGTTACCTCCCTTTCGTATTTTTTTATATCATTTGTGCTCTTTCAGCCATTCCATAGCCGTATAAGCATAAACTGCTGTTCCTACCGGTAACGCATCTTCATCAAATTTTACTTTTGGATGATGCTGTGGATAACAATATCCCTTTTCCGGATGGCCTGCTGCCAGTGCCAGCATAATAGAAGGCACCTCCTGGCTGACGTAAGCAAAATCCTCTGACCCTGCTGTCTTTGGAGCCTTCTTTGGACCTGCCATGGCTGCTAACTGCCCTGCTGTAAATGCATTTGCCGGACCTAACAGCCCTTTCAAGTATTTCACCACACATGCGGATAAATCACCATCATTTACCAGTGTCGGACATCCACTTCCAAATGTTACCTCAGCATTTGCCCTAAATGATGCCGCAATTCCCTGAGACATTTCTACCAGTCTGGATTTTAAGAATTCTCTTACCTCCTCATCATAGGTTCGGATGGTTCCCTCTAATTCCACTTTATCCGGAATTGCATTTCCGGCATTGCCGCCATGAATGCTTCCAATTGTCATAACTGCCTCGTCTGAAATTGCCAGCTCTCTTGCATTAATCTCCTGAAGTCCTGTAATAATATGGGCAGCCACCGTAATCGGATCTACTCCCACATTCGGCATGGAGCCATGACAGCCCTTTCCCTGAACACTGATTTTAAAATAATCGGCTGCCGGTGCACTGACACCTCCGTCACTGGCAATCACCGTTCCTGCCGGAAATGGCATTCCTGCCATAACATGTATCATAAGCGCTGCATCTACTTTTGGATTTTCCAGCAATCCGGCTTCAATCATATCGTGAGAACCTTGAAAAATCTCTTCTGCCGGCTGGAACATTAATTTTACAGTTCCCTCGATTTCATCCTCGTGGTCTTTTAGCAGTTTTGCCGCTCCAAGCATCATGGCTGTATGCATATCATGACCACAGGCATGCATTTTTCCGGTCTGGGATGGAAAATCCACATCTGCCTCCTCCTGAATTGGAAGTGCATCCATATCTCCACGAATCATAAATACTTTACCCGGCTTTTTTCCACCTGCTAATACTGTAAGCCCTGCTTTTCCACATTCCTTAGGCTCATATCCCATGTCAGTAAGTGTTTTCTTTACATATGCAACCGTCTCTTTTAAATCAAACCCTGTTTCTGCATGGGTGTGCAAATACCGTCTGTTTGCAATAATCTGTTCTTTATAAGCTTGTGCCTGCTGCAATAATTGTTCTGCTTCCATCAAATTCCTCCTTTATCCTGCTTTTTTTACTTATTATTCCCTAAAAAGTAAAAAGGTACTCGTTTTTTGAGCACCTTCACCTTAAAATAATATATCAATTGCACTATTAATTGTCAAGAATTTTATCTTTCTTGAATTATCCAAGAACTACACATTTTTCTAAATAACCATACTGTATTCCATTTATAAGGTCATTTGAAAAATCCCTAAACTCATACTGCAAATATTGTTCTAACTGCTTATCCCCCTCATATTCTCCTACAATCAACCAATGAAGTGCTACTTTCAACATCTGTTCCAGTTCGTCTACTTCCTTATCTGCAACCTTTTCTTTCAGTCTTTCACAAGACATATTCTCATCTAAAAGGATTCGAATTACTACATGCCGCAAAATGATTCCACAAAGATTAAAGAACTGTTTTCTGTAACCACCATGATGTTTTTCCAATATGCGGCACACATATTCCGTAGGGAACATTTGCAAAAACTGCTGTTCAAAGGAAATGTATTTTACATATTCATAAACAGCATCCACGCCTGTCATACCGATAACCGGAGTGATGGTTGGATAATCCATAGTGATGATCGTCTCATACGGTTCAAACCGTGCATCGTAATATTGCAAAAATCCCGGAATTGCCTTTGTAACCGTATCCCGATAATTCTCATTTCCAAAATCCTGAAATTCACTGACCAGCCTGTTATAAAGCATTGTTATTTTCTTCGCTTTCTCCACCACCATCTGATATCCGATTTGATACGCTTCTTTCGCAGACATTCCCGCTGCATACAGAACATTCTCCTCTTGCCTTGTTTCATTTATACAATATAAAACTGCCTGCATTAACCCTTGTGCTCTTTCATAAGTAACCGAGCTGCTTTCACCAGAGGTATACTTTTCAGCCAGTTCAGCAACAAGCGGAAGCAATTCTTCCATGGAAAAATCCTTACTCATCTATCCGATACCTCCCAATAAATTTGCGGGTTCTCTCCCGGATTTCTCTTGCAAACAATTCTAAGCAGATATCCTCTAAATAATCTAACGAGCCCCGACACTCATTTTCAAATGCATCTTTCATATAACCAATCAATTCGTCGTCCGTCAGTTCATCCATGGATTCATTTTTATACAGATAAAAGATTTCCTGTAGTCTTGTTATCACATCCACATAATTATCCTGAAAGATATAAGCCGAATCACAAAATGCATAAATCAGCTTATCAAGAATCCCCTTTCCAAACTCTACTCTTTGCTGTTCCTTTAGGCTTTCAAACCGTTCCTGTACTAAAAGCTTTGCTTCCTCCTCCGAAAGCACCAGTCCAAATCGCTCTGTATACTGATTTGTATTCAAAACCGCCGTAATTTCATTCTTTTCAGACAACTGCTGCAACCAATTTTTCTCCTCCAAAGTCCTCATCCTTTCATTACCATATTCAATATTTCATTGTAGTATAATTCTTAATATCATAAAAATTGCATAACTACAATTCTTGAAAAAAAGTCAAAAATGTGGTAATAATACCTCTTGACAAATAATATTATACGTCATATAGTATTATACATCATAACAGTTATGTACACAAAAATACAAGATTTCGATGTTTGCAAAATTCAAAAAAGAATTTTCCAAACCAATCGAATACATTTTTTGAAAGGAGACATCACTATGACATTTCAATTAGCAGCTCCATTACTGGATGCCTGCGTGCTTGCCATTGTCGAGGAGGAAGACGCCTATGGCTACACCTTAACTGCACGGGTAAAGGAAATTGTGGACATTTCCGAATCCACACTCTATCCTGTGCTTCGGCGTCTGCAAAAGGACAATTGCCTCACTACCTACGACCAGCCCTTTCAGGGACGCAACCGCAGATATTATCAGATTACGGACACCGGAAAGGAACGACTTACCTTTTACAAGTCGGAATGGGAAATCTATAAAACCAACATTGATGCCCTGCTATCCGGTGAACCGGGACCAAACAGCCAGAATAACAATGAGCCAGCAGGCAATTTAGATACTTCCGCATTGCCACAGAATGCAAAAGACACAAACTCGCAAGCGGACAGTTTAGAAAGGGAGGAGAACCATGAATAAGCATACATTTTTACAACGGTTAGAAAAAGCCCTCCGGCACATACCAAAAGAGGACCGTGAGGATGCCATTTCATACTATACAGAATATTTTGAGGAAATGGGAGCAGATGACAATCAGGATATTTCTGAGTCTCTTGGGAAACCGGAGGATATCGCAAAGGAGATTATTGCCACCTGCACCGAAAAGCACATTGAAGAACAAAAGACACAAGGCGGTGTAAAGAACAGTGCAACTGTAATCTGGATGATTATTCTCGCCATCTTTGCAGCACCAGTTGCTTTGCCTCTTGCTATCGCGGGCATTGCCGTGCTATTTGCCATCTTAATCACACTACTGGCTTTTATTTTTGCTATTTTCTGTGCTGGTGCAGCTTTAGTACTCGCAGGTGTAATGATGTTTACTGCAATTTTCTTTGCCGGCAGCTTTGGTCAGGGACTGGTATGTGCAGGAATGGGATTTTTGCTGCTTGGTTTTGGACTTCTTATCCTTGCCGGTATGATTAAGTTTGGAGAACTCTGTATCCGTGCAATCGCAGCACTGTTTAAAGCATTATTTTTCAGAAAGAAGGTGGCATAAATGAATAAAGTTTTAAAACGAATCAGTATCGCAGCACTCGGCTTCCTATTAATTGGCACCGGCCTTACAATATGTGGCTTACTGCTTGACGGAACCATGGCATTTTCTTACACCCTGGGACAGCCGGTAAACACAAAACTCAGCTATGATTACAAAATGGTAACGAAAGAAATTGAGCCTGTTCATTCCATTCAGGTAGATACCGATTATTTTGATGTCAAAGTAATCTCCGGCAAAACCTTTTCGGTTACCTATCCGGAAAGAGAATACATTGCTTCTGATTACACAGTAGAAAATGACAAACTCACACTTACTGTACAGGAAAAAGACAAATCTAAGCTTCAGGTATTTGGATTTCGGGGATTTATGACTTCCTCCTTTGGCTATAATGACACTCAGGATAATACGATTATCGTAACCATTCCAGATGACACAAGCTTAAAAGACATCTCTATCCACGATGCAGATGGCAACTGTCTGATAGAGGGACAGACCGCAGACAGCTACGCATTGGATTTATCCTATGGGGATCTGGCATTAACGGATTGTACTGGAAAAACTGTAGATATTAAGGACTCTGATGGTAATGTAAACATTACTTCAAGTAACTTTGATTCCATGACCGGAAAACTCTCATATGGAGATTGCCATATTGCAGATAGTACCATCGGAACTGGCGACCTTAAACTTTCGGACGGTGCTTTGAAACTGGATAACGGCAGCATTTCTATGCTTACTGCCAAGTTGTCTTATGGAGATTTCATCATAAACCATACCCAAATAGGTCAGGTTGATGCCAGCCTTTCGGATGGTGATTTTACCGCCACCCTTGATGAAGCAGAAGATTTATTTTCTACGAACTTTGACACAGCAGATGGAGACATATCCATCAATGGAAAGGAACAGGGAGAGCATTATACTACTACCGGCTCTGATGAAAAATCACTCTCTGTAGAGACTTCATACGGGGATATCAACATTCAGTTTAGCAAGTAAGGAGACACATGATTAGGATCTTTTATATATTCTATCCGGCACATTTACTGGTGCTTGGATTCGTAAAGATGCTATTATTATAATCAAGGGGCGGGCGCATTAAGGAATACATTTCAGATAGATAACTTATTAATGCGCCAGCCCCTTACTTCATAAATAAAAATCCTTATCTCTCCCGCTTCCACACTGTCCCTGTCATCCCAACGTCTTCTTCATAAAACACGGGGTCTCTTCCCATTTTCTTCTGCTCCTCATAATTGCGCAATACCTTAATGGCAGTCTCACCAAGAAGTAATATCGCTATGATATTTACGATTGCCATACCGCCCATTGTAACATCAGCAAGATTCCACACCAATGAAAAATCTGCCTGCGCTCCTAAAAAAATTGCTACAACGCAGGTAACACGAAAGAGGAACAGCAACATTTTACTATTTCGAATAAACAAAATATTAGATTCCGCATAATAATAGTTTCCAATCAGACTGCTAAAGGCAAAAGCAAAAATGGAGATTGTAATAAAATGAATTCCCCAGCTGCCTACATTTGCACAAATTGCAGCCTGGACATAGGGAATTCCGTCTAATACACTACTCTTCCCCTCCACGCCCGATACTAGAAGCATCATAGCCGTACTGGAACAAATGAGAATCGTATCAATAAATACGGAAATTATCTGCACCAGTCCCTGCTTTACCGGATGGTCTACATCCGCTGAGGCAGATGCATTGGGAGCACTTCCCATTCCCGCTTCATTTGAAAATAGTCCCCTCTTGATACCGATTACAACTGCACTTCCTGCAAATCCTCCCATCATTGCGTGCACATCAAATGCATTTTCAAATATAACAGCAAAGATTTCCGGCAGCTGCCTGATATGCATCATCATGGTTACAAATCCAATCAATATATATATCACTGCCATGACAGGAACCAATACGGAAGTAATAAATCCGATTCGATGAACACCACCCCATATTACCAGTCCTGCAGCCACTGCCAGCACAAATCCAAGCAGCATTGGATACGCTGTATCCGAATAATTGGGTATATAATACTCCAATGCAGAAGACATATTATAGGCCTGCAGACCATTAAACCCATATGCAAAACATAGAAGCAAAAGAATGGAAAACAGAATTCCCATAGAACGTTTTCCTAATGCACGTTCCATGTAATATGACGGACCACCACGGAACTGTCCGTTCTCTTTTACCTTATACACCTGTGCCAACGTACTTTCAATAAATGCAGATGAGCCGCCAATTACTGCAGTTACCCACATCCAAAACACAGCTCCCGGCCCGCCTGCTGCTATGGCTGTAGCAATTCCTGCAATATTTCCCGTACCTACCCTGGATGCAGTGGATATCATCAATGCCTGGAAGGAGGATATGTGCTTCTCACCATTTTTCCCTTCATGGAATTTTTCAAGCATAGAACGGATTCCATCCTTCAAAAGGCGAAACTGCACACCTCTTGTCCGAATCGTAAAATAGATTCCCGTTCCTACCAAAAGTATGATTAATATATATGTGTACATAATATCGTTAATTTTTGTGAGTATATCGTTCATTGACATTTTGCCGGATTCTCCTTCTTCTTAGTTCGCATTCTTTATCATTGTGCTATATTAGCTTCCTGCCAAGTTGTCTACTAAAAGAATACCCACATTTCGCGTAAATAAACCCAAAAGTATAACTGATTGGGAATATAATAGGTACTGTAATATCTTCAAATCATTTGTAATATAATAAAAAAGAGTTGCAGAAAACTTGCGACTAATTTAAAATGGTAATATAGATATGTCGCAAAGCAATACAAAAAATGCTAAACTGTCAATCATAACATTTTAGCATTTCAATATCACAACAAAATATGCAGCTATTTTTCATTTTCTTTTTTTCAGAAATATCTTTACAACTTAAGAGTTCAGCAATTTCTTATACAAATTATCTACACAAATCGCTCCAAAGGGTGCGGTAATCAAAATTGACAACACCGCCACTGTTAAAACAATCTGTCCACATGGTAATCCCATTGTAAGTGGAATTGCTCCAATTGCCGCCTGCACGGTTGCTTTCGGCGTATATGCAAGCATACAAAATACTCTTTCCTTCTTTGTCAGCTTTGTCTTTATTAAAGAAATTGCTACTCCAAGCATCCTGAAGCACAAGGCACCAGCAACAAGCAAAATCGCCCCAGTCCCTGCCGATACTGCATATTTCAAGTCGACAGTTGCTCCCACTAGAACAAACAAAAATACTTCTGCTGCCACCCACAGCTTATTATATTTGCCAGATAGTCTTACTGCTAACACATCATATTTTTGCCGGATTACAATTCCCAGACTCATAATGGCTAACAGTCCTGAAACCGGTATAATTCCTTCCAATTGATTTTGCAATTCTAAAAGTAAAAACGAAACACTTAAAATGATTAGAAGCTTTACCGAATCTCTCATATGAAACACTTTAAAAAATAGAACCAGTAAAATACCCACAACTACACCCAACACAAATCCAAGCAGAATCGAAATCGGTATCTGAAGAAAACGGCCAGCCGATATCTCTCCTGTAGAAGCCAGTGCTGTAAACGCCGTAAACACAACGATAACAAAAACATCATCTACGGATGCGCCTGCCAATATCAACTGAGGAATACTATTCTTCTTTCCATATCCTTCTTCTATCAACCGGATCATCCGGGGAACGATAACAGCTGGTGATACCGCCGCAATCACACTTCCAATAATGGCAGCTTCCAACACGGTTACTCCAAGCAGCCGTGGTGCTAGAATCACTGCCCCTAGTATTTCCACACATGCCGGCACAAAACTCATAAGAACTGCCGGTCTTCCCACCTTCTTTAAATCTGATAAATCCAAAGACAAACCCGCCCTTGTTAAGATAATTACTAATGCAATCTGTCTTAAATCTGCAGAAATATTTAAAATAGATTCATCTATCAAATTAAGTGCATATGGACTTAAAATGATACCCGCTATCATCATTCCTAGCAAACTCGGCAGTTTTATTTTTGAAAAAATGCTGCCTAGCAGCAATCCTGTTAATAAAATCAGTGCAATACTTGTTAACATCAAAAACTCCTTCTACAATTACAACGGTAATTCTATATTTTTATTTTTTCCTGTGTTACTACAACCATTTCCTGAATCGCACACACTTTATCCGCAAGACATACAACCCATGCCTCTAACGTATGTGGAGGTATGGGAATTAACGGAAACATATGGTGTTTGATGATATCTTTTTCTATAGCCGTAAGCAGAAAATCCTCTTCCGCATTCCGTAGAGCCTTTCTTGGATGACAAAATCCATGTAATCTATGCGACTTATCTTTTTCGTGCCAATCATATAAAAAATAATCATGCAATAGTGCTCCACGAATCAAATCATCAAAATTCACATGCAAACCACATTTATCAGCAATTATGCAGCTGATAACTGCAACGTTGATACAATGCTGATATACAGTCGTCGTGCCATGCTGATAATGCTCTTTTGATTTTGCAAATCTACCCTCTTTTTCTATTATTTTAATCACTTCAAGGATTTGTTCCTCTCTTACATTCATATCCATCCCATTCCTTTTATCTACATTTACAACACTCTTTTACCCTATCCTTATTTTTCTAATTTATACCTTTCTTTTCCTACTGTCAAAATAAACAAAGGAATCAATTGCATCCAATATATCTTTAAAATCCTCTCGCGGTGCCAGTTCTAAATATCTGTGAAGCAGCTCGGTCTCCTGTTCCCGAAAACGACCGTAAAAAATATCATACAGATTATGTCCCCGCATATAAATTTTAAATTTCTCAAAATTCTCCTTCAAATCCTCAACCGATTCTATATCTTTTCCTAAAACCTCTACCAAATGAACTCCACTTTTTATCCGATACAGGTACTGTTTCCACTTTTCAAACAAAATCTCCCAAAATTCTTCTACACTTTTAACCACGCCAATCTGCACCATAACCTCGGGATTCAAAAAATAATTTTCAAAGGAATAATATTTTAGAATCAATACATTCTGCCTTTGGACACTTGGAAGTTTATCAATGTCCTCGTTGTTTCTTTCACTATAATAATTGCAAAGCTGCGTGGCAAGTTCTTCCGGATTCTTTCCATCCCCATCCCGAATCATAAGAAACTGGTCCCGCAGATAGAGCTGGTTCATATACTTTAAATTGGCATAGGTTTTAATATTCGTGCAGCTATTCGTCGTGAGAATAGAAATACGTGACAAATTCCCCTTGTTATCATAAACATCGGAATAATATTTTTCCAGAAGAAGCGGAAATCTTGTTTTATCCTGTTTTCCTTCCACAATAAAAACAAAATCAACGTTTAAGAAATCATTTGCACTGTATCCTAAATCATTTAAAATATCATCAATATCTGCATTCCGATGCGTGACAGAATATCCTTCCTCGTCTAAAACCATCTGACAAATCTGCCCTTTGGTAAAATTGGCAACCATATTCGGAGAATGGGTTGTAAAAATCACCTGATTTTTTTTTGATAAACGATATAGAATTTGACTTGCTGTCTTTTGCAAGGATGGATGCAGAAACAGCTCCGGATATTCCACAACAATAATGCTTTGCAGTCTTTTCTCATCTTCTATATAGGTTTCCAACAGGGAAAGCATATAAATGCTTTTCATACCGTTTCCAAGATGTTCCACAGGACTTAATCGTTTCAGTTCCTCATGCCATGCTTCCGCTTCTACGGAAAACATTTTATCCATGTCATAGGATAGAGAATACAAAATATCCTCTACACCACCATTTTTCCGATAATTTGCATTCACTTTCTTTGAAAACTCACTGATATTTAACTGATATATTTTGTACTCTAGCAGCTTTGCAGTCTCATATAACTGCAGGTCTTGCGGCTTTTTCTTATTAATCAATCCAATACAGCTGAAACAATGATTACAGGTTTTTGCAGCATCAAACATACAAGCATCCGAACGCAAACACCTAAGTTCTTCCGACCTTTGAAACATCAGCAAATCTTCTTGAAACGACCCCACATTCCGGGTTGTGTCAATAAAATATAGCTTGGGTAATATTTCCAAAATATAGCAGTTGTGTTTGTGTTTTGTATCTTCATATCGTATTTTTCCATTATGGTTGATAACACAGGTAAATGTTAAATGACCCTCCCCAAAATCAGGCAGCTTATCACAAAAGTCGCGTTCCCACAATTCGTAACGCTTATAACCACTTACAATGCCCTGTGCATGAAACTGATGCAAATCCTCTTCGGTCATTTCAAGAACCATGGTAACTTCAATGTTTTGCTTTTTCTCATTAAAATCATTCTCCCCCACAACATAATTCCCGGTAACTGCACGGATTGCATCTAGCACTACAGTCTTTCCGGTGTTATTCTTTCCCACCAAAATCAGGGCATTTTCAATATCACAGATTTCCAGTTCACGAATTGATTTAAAATTTTTGATGTGTAAAGATTTAATCTGCATGCAATCTCTCCTTATTAATCACCATTCTATTCCCTGCGCACAATATTTATGTAGAAATTCCATAACCGTCTTTTCGTAGACTTCATAATTTGACATTGCACTGTTTGCATGGTCTGCTCCCTCAATCACTACCCGTTCTTTGCTTCCCCCGCAGGCTTCATAAAGTTCCTCACTCATCGAGACCGAAACTATGGAATCCTCTTTCCCATGAATAAACAAAATCGGAACTGTTAAATCTTTTACAGCTCTTATAGATGTCATCTCCTCTAAATCAAAATGTCCATAGATTTTTGCTCCTAAACTAACTAAGAAATATATTGTTTTTACAGGAAGCCGCATATTTTTTATGTTTGCTTTCAGGATTGCCGCCGGCTCAGAATATCCACAATCCGACAATATTCCCTTTACATTTTCCGGCAAACCAAGTTCAGAAGCCATGACCACCGTAGCAGCCCCCATGGAAACTCCTGCAAGAAAAATGTCTGTTTGTTCCCCAAACCGTTTCACGGCATACTCTGTCCACAGTTTACAATCATATCGCTCTTTTATTCCAAACGTAATTACTTTTCCTTCACTCTTTCCATGCGCTCTTTCATCTACCATAAGAATATTAATTCCATGCTCTTTACAGATTTGAAAAAATCCATACCCATCCCATTCAGACACACCATGATATCCGTGAAAAAATATTATAATTGGTGCACCTTCTTTCATAGAAAATAACTTTCCATAAAGTCTGTAACCTTCTAACGATAAAATGCTGACTTCCTCATAGGGAGTAATCTCTATCTCCTTCACTCTTTCTAACATTCTGTCACGAAATTTCTTATAAAGATTACTTTCAGGAATACAATGCATATCCGGACGTCGTTTTAGTGGTTGACAAAATACATAATCATACAGACAATATACTACCAACAATAATATCAGAATTAAGGCTGTTACAATCACTAAAATTATCATTATCCTCTATTCTCCTTACTAAGTCTTTTGTTTTCGTACATAAGGGTATCCGCTGTTTTCACAATCTCGTAAATATCTTTTCCTTTTCCAAATGACAATCCAACCGCACTTGATACTCTCAGCTTTCCATCTATATAATCTGCTTCCAGCTTTTCTCTTACTGCTTTTATAATATCTTCTGCTTCATTATGAGCCGGATTATCAATAATCATCAAAAACTCATCTCCACCTATTCTATATATACTGCGTCTGTCACTTGCATAAGTAAGCAGCGAAGCCGATAGTTGTCCTATTGCCTTGTCCCCCATCGCATGTCCATATTTATCATTAATAAATTTTAAGTTATTTATATCCCAAAATGAAACTGCAATTCTATCTATCTTGGGATAGTACCCTTCCGCCATTTCTTCGTACTTATTCTTATTAAAAGCCCTCGTTTTGGCGTCCATTCCCTTAACATATGTAAGCTGTGCAATTCGAAATGCATCTTCTTTACTGCTAACAATCGAGTATTGCATCATAATGGAAAATACAAAAAGAGTGATACTTCTTGGAAACACTCCAAACACTATGATGATAAATACAGTATTTTCATTGAGTGGAATATTCCATGTTCCCTCCGCCATCCTATCCAGATACCAACTTCTTGTATGTTGGCTTTCAAATAGAAGATTCAAATCACAAAGCCCATAATAGAAGCCAAGAAGCATACTGATTAGCATCGTAATAGTATTTACCACATATACAAACCATATTGTGCTTCGCCTTCTATACTGAATAGCAAACAACAATGGAACTACATAAATCAATACCACATGATAGGATAAAAAAGAAGCTATCACTGCTGAATCAATACAAATCAGTGACAGAAAAAAATACTTAAACCATGGTTTTGACAAATCTCCTTTCATATAAATATACAATACTGGTATAAATAATATAAAAGAAACCGCAAATGCTATCGTAACGTGCCACTTATCCACCCAAAAAAAACCTGTCAATGTAAGCAGCCATACCAAAGCAACTGCTATCAAAAACCAGATAAAACCTTTTACAGTATGTTTATTTGCTTTTATTTCCTGATAAGTCAATTCCCGACTATACTGTTCTTTAAAGTCTTCCATAATATTACCCCTTGTTATTCCAGTTTTCCCTCTCAATAAGAAAAAATCCCTATTCCGACAATAACAAACTCAGCTCATATTGGAAAGAATCCAATGTATTATTTTCCAGATTAATCGCCTCTGTGATATCATAATCAATCAGGACATCATTTTTAATTGCCACAATACGGTTCTTTCCGCCACGATTTAATATCTCTATGGCATACGCTCCCATCAGCGAGCCATACATCCGATCCTTTGCAGTTGGCTGTCCGCCCCTTTGGATATAGCCTAAAACCGATACTCTGGATTCGATTCCTGTCTTTTCCCGAATCCGTTCTGCCAGTTCCGGTGCATCAGTCACACCTTCTGCCACAACTACTAGATAGCTATTTCTTCCATCGGCATGTCGTCTTTTAATTGCATCTGTTATCGAATCAAAATTACCGTCCCATTTTTCCGGAAGCACAATGGCATCCGCCGAAGTTGCCATGCCAGCCCATAAAGCAATATAGCCACGTTTTCTTCCCATAACCTCTACCACACTGCATCTTCCATGAGAAACAGAAGAGTCTCTGATCCGATCGATTGCTTCTGTTGCAGTATTGGCAGCCGTATCAAACCCCAATGTATATTCCGTACATGCCACATCACGGTCGATTGTGCCAGGAATACATATAATATTAATACCTTCCTGCCGAAAATCGATAGCCCCCCGCAGGGTTCCATCTCCACCGATTGCCACTACTGCATCAATCTCATTTTTTTTCAAATTGGAAGCTGCCTGCTCCCTGTACTCCTTTTGCAAAAACCGCTCACAACGGCTGGTGAACAAAATGGTTCCACCCTGATTATTAATATTCCGCACATCCTCCACTTCCAGTGGAATAGTTTCCCAGTCAATCAAACCATCATATCCTCTTAACACACCTACTACAGAAATCCCAAAATGTGCTGCACTGAACACAACCGCACGAATTGCAGAATTCATACCGGGTGCATCTCCTCCGCTTGTTAATACAGCTATCTTTCTTATACCGCTCATTTCATGTTCTCCTCTCAAACCATCTACTTAAGGATAATTTTACACCAAACGCTTATGAATTAAAACCTAAAGTTCCGAAAAAAACTTCTCATCTACTTAATTTTGATTTTTACCTTTCTCTTTTTATTCGTTCCATCTATAGATGCTACAGTAATGATAACCGTTTTGTTTTTGCCAGCTTTCTTTGCAGTTACTTTCCCTTTTTGATTTACCACTGCCGTCTTTTGCCTCCGCTGTAATAACAACCGTTTTACCCTTTCCTGCTTTTTTGGTAGTCACCCTTCCGTTCTGATTCACTGTTGCATATTTACCATTTCCCGATGTCCAAATCACACTTTTATTAGATACATTTTGGGGTAAAATACCTAACTTTAAATTTAATCTTCTTCCGGCGGGATTTCCACCGGTGGAATTTCTTCATCCGGAACCTTTACCTCTGACATTTCATTCGATATGGAATGAACAACTCCATCCTCCTCTTTTACCTGAACAATCTTCTTATATGGACCTAAATCATTATTTACCAGATAAATTGTTTGTGATGTATTATCCTTTAGCTGAAAACCGACCGCTACCGCCAGATTATCCCTTACCTGTATATGATTACCCGATATATGTTTTGCAAATGACTTCATTATTGTGAATAGAGGAATTTGTCAATGTCTTTCCCATTGTTCCTACAAAACTAATAAAGTGTTCTTTCCAGTTTAATTCCTTTCTATAATCATCATCCGTATAAATAATGGCTCCCATTCCCTCTATCGTAACATCATGCACATTATAAAAACATAATTCATCCGTACATTTATATTCTTTTAAAATACGTCCACATTTTACTTTCCCCCCACCTGTATAAAGATATTTATGATTTCTTTTCGCACTAAAAATGCACTAAGAATATTGTACCATATAAGTTAAGAATGTTAACACGTTTTTTCAATGAACTCCCCAATGTCTAAGACCAGTAGAATTACGGTCGCCTTATTTCAATACCTCAAGAACATAATCCAAAACAGCACTCCGGCAAGTGCCAACGCACATCCAAGTCCCGTATAAAACACTGCAATAAATACATTCGGTGCAAGTCCTGATGCACGAAGCCAAATTCCGCCACCCATCATAAATGCCATAATACAATAAGCTTTCAGGTCAAAAAAGTGCCATACCGGTCGGAACTCTTCTTCATATCCTTTAATTCGTTTTGTGTGCTTCATGCTCATTTTATAAAACATCATTCCAAACGCTATAAAAACAAGAATTGACAGAAGAATGTGAATCATTGATACCGATGGCATTTTCCCATAGGATAACACCCCAAGTCTTGCCACATTAAATCCTGCCATCAGCCATACGCATCCAGCCACAGCAAGCAGAGTACGTTTTTTCACATAAAATAAAGGACGTTTCATTACCATTTCATTTTCCATTTTTATTTTTCTCCTCTCATCGCATTATATCCAATCAAAACCGTCCAAACATAAGCACATGTTTTTGGAATCATTAACATACCAACTGCCGGCACTGCATCTGCAAATAATACAACCGGAATATAACAAGCAAAACTCAGCACAACGGTAAGCCATAAAAAATGAAATGGCTTATCCTCAGAAGCTTTTGCACTGCGGAAAAATAAAGCAACGATTAGTGCACCAAGAATTGCAAAAGGAATGTTTCGGTAAATTCCCCATGAAAGTGGTGCATCTGCACTTGTCCATGCATTTTGCGGCATAAGGCATAGTAGAATACGAACAATCGCCAACACCCAAACGGAAATCGTCATTTTCTTTCTACCTTCCACCTCATAACGGCAGCGCCATACGTAGTAAAGCAGTACATAAAACAATGTCATGGTAATGGATGTGACTAATTTCCCGATTCCAAGGGCAGCTGTATAGTTTTCCAGTCCGGTCGTACAAAGGGCAATGGCTCTTGGTACAAGATGGAAAGCATCCCCGCATCCTAGTGCGACTGCCATCACTCCATAAAGAAGATACTGTTTTCGTCCCTTGTTGCCACGTATCATAAGAATACCAAGTGTAATCACTGTTATCAGATACACAATGTCAAATAGTGTTTCAAAAATTGCCTGCATAAACATTTCCTCCTTTTATGAACAATGTATCTCCATTTCATTTGACTGTCAACTCCATCACTGAAGCTTTTTTATATATCAAATAGAGGATAGCACACAAATACTATCCCCTAGATTACTCAATATTCATTTTCACAATTGTCTGCCAAACATACATTAGCATTTATTACAATATATTCGAATGGCTTCCGCCGTAAACTCAGCAGTTCCCGTTCCACCAACACGGTCAATATTGGTTGTAAACTCCCCACCACTGGCATACATCTGACCTAGGCTTAACAAAATCTCATTCGAGCATTTATAGAAATTCTCCGTGATATAATCCTTTAATTTCTGAACCTGGCTCTGAACGTCCGCAGAATCCGGTTTGGATTCTTTTACTTTGCCAAAGTCTGCAAATAACTGCATAAACTTTTCCATTATCTCCTGGTCTTCCTCTTTGCTTCTTTTTTGGGATTTTTGCTCAAACTCTTTATATTCCGGAGTCTTTCCCCACTGTTCTTTTGCCTGCTTGGCATATTCATCAATCTTTTTTGTATCAAATACTGAAAAATCCATCGTCTTCACTCCTATAAATTGTATTCCACGTGCAAAGTCAATCAAGTTCTCCAGATGCTCCTTTTTCATCGTCAACAGCTCAATCTGCTGTTTCAATGCCTTATTTCGATCAAAATCCGGTCTGGATATAATCTCCTTGATTTCTTTTAGAGGAAATTCCAATTCTTTAAACAGTAAAATCTGCTGCAGCATTTCCAAAGCTGTATCGTCATACAGCCGATATCCAGACTCTGTATACCCAGTTGGTTTCAGTAATCCGATTTTGTCGTAATATTGCAGAGTGCGTATACTCACTCCGGTCAATTTACTTATCTCATTTACGGTCATCATTGTCTGTTCCTCCTTCCGTGTAAGTAAAGAATACACTATTACGTAACGTAGGAGTCAAGAGAAAACCGTAAATTCAAATCGCTCACTTACCTGTTGCAAACACATTTCTAATACTGCCTGATATGCCGCTTTCATTTTATCATCAAACAACACCCACATAACCAAGTCAAAAGTTTCCGGATTTTCCTTCGAATGTTCATTTACCGTACGTACTTGTATCATAATACTAATATTTCCTCCTTATTAGGGCAATACTACCCTAGTAATATAATTTATAGTACATCAAACTTTCTCCTTCTCAACCACCAACACCTTCGAATAATCACAATGCTCCTCCTCCACGACCTCCAACCCAAATTTTCCAAAATATTTCTCCAAATCCTTTTTAATAAATGCGTGATACGACTTTGGTTCCAATAAATGTACCGGCAGAAATAATATTTTTCTCCACAGGGTATGACTTGGCTCCCACTCTGTCACAATGATTCTTCCATCATCTTTTAGTACTCGTTTTGCTTCTTTCAAAATTGCGTCAGCAAGCGGTTCTTCTAACTCATGCAATACTAAGGAAAGCAGAACTTTATCAAAGCATTTATCTTTAAATCTCGTATTCGTTGCATCCATGGAATACAGCTTCACATTTCTAATATGCCTCTTACGTATCTTTCCTTTTGCCACCCGCAGCATATCCTTTGAAATATCTACACCAACTATTTTCGTTTTCGGTAAGACTTGTGCAATTCTTATGGCATTGGTCGCTGTTCCGGTACATAAATCAAGCACTCTGTCCTCGCAATTAATGTTTTCTAAAACCGCTTTTCTTGGACTGTTTTCGTAATCACGAAAATAGATAACGTCCAATAAATCATAAAATCCTGACATTATTTTATAAAAACTTATCATTTTCATAGCTCCCTCCCTAAGTTTACCTTCTCCCCAAGTACCTTAACGTATGCTTCCTATATTCCTCATACTCTTCACCAAACATTCGGTGCATGTGTTCCTCTTCCTGCAGAATCTGAAGATGCAGCATCACTGCAGCCCAGACAGATACTAACACAAGCGGAACATTGAAAAACATGAGACAGATAGATAAATACAGCAAATCAAATCCCACAAATGCTGGATTCCTGCTCCATTTGTATATGCCATTTGTGATAAGGGATGTTTTTTCTTCCGGAATACCAACTCTCCAACTGTTTTTCATGGTTATGGTTGCTAGTGCAAAGAAGAATACTGCAATGACACCAATTATAATTCCTGCAATTCTAATTTCTGCCATAGGATATCTTTTTACCAAAAAGATGCTAAGAACACCGATAATACACGCCAATACAGTTGCAACACTCATAATCCGCTCAATGAAAAGTACTTTCTTCGTTTTGTTCCCAATCCCCATCTGGTTCGTCTTTATAGACTGTTTCTTCTGAATTATTATTTTTGCAAAGTAGAACGCATAAAATGTTATTAAAATTAAAATGGCTATTATTTGATACATCATCATGACCTCTCCTTTCCCAAAAGACATACATTGCAATTAACATGAATAATTGAACAATCGCTCATGTATTGTATGAATATATAATCATATATTTGAATGTTTGTCAATCCTTTTCTTGTCATCAAAGAGAAATCTTTCGTATCAACCGATTATCTTCCTTCTTATCCACCACTTTCTAGTTCGCTTGAAATATTACTCCATAGGACAAACTATCTTATATAGAAGAAAAGACCATAAGTCACTCCATAACTTGTAGTCTTTTCTTCTATAAAACCCTATTGTATTTTCTGATTCTTTCCAGTAAGACCTTTCTTTTTCAACCACTTCTTGTAAACTGCTTTCTTCTTCGAAGGTACCTTCACTACTGCTTTTTTATTAATATTTGCAAATGCCTGTTTTCCTACATTTTTTTCTGTAAGCAAATTGCTCTTAATGTTGACCAGAGAAAGCATTTTACATTTTGCAAATGCCTTCACTCCAATCTTCTTGGTTTTACTTGGAATCGTAATCTTCTTTAATGAAGTACAGCCATAAAATGCCTGTTCACCAATATCAGCAACAAAATCCCCTATAGTAACATTTTTCAGTTTCTTACATCCTGAAAATGCTTTCTTTCCAATACTTACAACCTCATAGTCAAAATCATCATCTGATATATAGTTTGGTATATCAAGCTTTACTATGCTCTTAGACGTTGTTCCAATACAGGCTACTGCAAACTCGTCTTCCTCCGGATTTGATTTTACTACTTTATATATAATCCCCTTTACTTTAAAACGCTCTCCTACTCTAGGATACTCACCCTCTTCCGAAATATCCTCATCTTCCGTATCATCTTCATCTAAATCTGGTTTCTTACCTGACGAATCCTTCGCAGAAGAATCTCCTGTACTCCCAGTGGTTGGATTTTCATCATCATCTTCCTTGTCATCGGTTGTTTTCTCTTCTTCACTACTATCTACCTTGCCATTTGTTGGTTTCTCTTCACTACTATCTTCCTTGCCATTTGTTGGCTTCTCTTCGCTACTATCTTCCTTGTCATTTGTTGGTTTCTCTTCGCTACTATCTTCCTTATCGTTTGTTGGATTCTCTTCCTCACCGTCTTCCTTTCCATTATCTGGTTTTTCTTCGCTAGTATCTTCTTTGTCATCCTTTGTTCCAGTGGCAGGAATGACCGTTTCATCTTTTATTGCACTACAATGGCTGCAATGGATGGACTTTGAACCATTCGTAGTTTCCGTTGGCTGAACATCAATCGTATATGTATCATCCCAACTATGTCCTATTGCCGGAATTACTTCCTGACTTTGGATGACCTCTCCACAAACAGAACAGTGACTCCCTGCTGTTTTTCCATTTTTTGTACACGTTGCTGCTTCTGCGGCATCCTCCACAATCGTATGTTCAAGCTTGTTAATCGCTTCTGTCTCGTAATAATCACAAATCATACAATCCCTTCGTTTTTCTCCTGTCGTTGTACAACTTGCTTTTGATACCACCTTCCAATCACCAAATATATGCTCACTATGTTCAATATTTGAAATGGTAAAATTCTTCCGTATCGTTCCTGTAAAAATTCCTTTACCCGTAATTACCACTGTAGCAATTCCTGCCTTCGTGTTATTCTCATAAGCTACCGTATAATCTGTTCCCTTTGTTAAAGAAGTATCATGATAAGATACACTCACTGACGGAGTACATGCTGTTCCATCATACTTATAAGATGTCTGAGAAAGAGTAACATCTGCTGTAGAAATATCCACACTTTCGGAATTACCAATCCGGACTGTCACCTTCTTTTTCAGACTTGGATTATATTTCGGATAGATTGTCAAGGTTGTTATTCCCGGCGCCAGTACATTCAATTTATTGTTAGCAGAATTAGCTATCGCCTTTTCCGGAACCGAAATAACAGATTCATCAGTAGATTCTATTACCATATTCCGATAGCTGCTATCGCCATCCACACCATAGATATAACAATATACAGAGGAACCCACCGGAGTTGAACTTGGAAATGCCCAGGAAAAACTTCCATAAGCCGCTGTATTCCAATATAATTCAAATGTGGTCGGTGGAACAATCTGAATCGTGTCCCCGCAACCAGAACAAACACCTTTTCTATATCCGGAAGAATCTGCATCACCATATACATAATCATGTGGTATTTTCGAAACCACCTGCTCCATAGACTCTCCACAGATTTCACAACTGTATACCTTTAAGCCAGTAGCCGTACAAGTTGGCTGTGTCTCAGATACTAATTCTTTTGCATGATTGCATTTTACCGTAATAACAATTGTAGCAAGCGTAGTACCGCCTGACTTAGCAGAAATGGTTGTAGTTCCATTTTTCAACCCAGTTACAACACCGGCATTTGTCACCGTTGCAACAGAAGGATTCGAAGAGGTATAAGTCACAGTATCAATCACCCACAATTGATGTGTTTTCGAACCATTTGCCAGATTAACTTTTGGTGTCAATGTCGTTGTCTTTTCTGTATAAATCGTATCCTGCCCCTCTAAAACATATCCTGTAATATAGGAATCTTTTACTTCAATTTTCTGCATGACATCAGCCTGTGCTGTCTGCATGGTCTGGTCAAGACCTTGGGAACCGGAACAAAATTCTCCCGCTAATGTATTTGGGTAGACTGCCTCCTCCGTATAAAAATCACCAAGACCAACATAAGTATAATTCGGATTAATCATGCTGGTATAGTGCCCTGTCACTTTTCCGGATACCTGATTCACCCAGTCGCTCTTTTCACCATACCATTGATTAATACCATACACCATACTGGTACCCCAATTATAAGCCAAATCTTCTGCATAGGATTGTATACCATTATATTCTACTGAAAAGATTCCCTTTCCATTCAATCGATTATGTCCGGAACCCATAAAACTATATGCCAATCCACCTTCCATTGCACGAATTCTGGCAACACTTTCTAAATCCTTAGACCACTTAATCGGAACATAATCACTAGACGTTAACATTCGGGAAGGCTCTCTAGGATCCGGCACATTACCGGCATCGCATGCTTCCTTTCGAATCTCGTTAATTCGAGCTAATGCATCCTGCGCCTGACTATAATAAGAACCATACACGCCAAACATTGTGCATCCATCAGAAGCATCTGCCACATCTGTTTCTAAAATTGTCATGGCACTAACCTGCTTACAAGTAACCGGTGCAAACAAAGACAGACACATAATACCAATCATAACCCACGAATAAAAATGCTTTTTCTTCATCCTAATCGCCCCTTCCCCAACATACCCTTCACAATTCTCTGCTTTTCCCTATCTGTAAATGATATGTTTCATCACCAAATATTCTGTAAAAAATAACCAGCCTTTTCCTCTTCTCCCATCACCCACGAACCTCGATATTATACGAGTAAATCTACTATCTATTATACTCCTAAATGCCTTTCTAAACAATCAAATTTTCATAATATTTCAATGAAATAACCAGTACACACCTTCCCTATTTTCCTGCTATTCCAAGCCGTTTCTTCTCCTGCTCCATAATATTTGTCATCAGCTTTTTCTCGCTTACACCCTCTTCTCCGGTCCTCTCATTTCCTTCATTTGCCTGAATGTCCATCCTGCCGATTACCGACTCATCTGCAAACTGTTCAAACAATTCACCCTTTGTATGTAATATTTCCATCACCCGCTCATCCACACTATCCTGTATCAGCAGTCGGTGCACCAGAACGGACCTTGACTGTCCCATGCGGTAAGCCCTTGCTACAGCCTGGGTTTCCAGAGATGGTTTAATCTGTGGCTCACAAAATACCACCACGCTTGCAGCCTGAATATTGAGTCCGACACCCCCGGCCTGTATCTGTGCCACCAATGCGGAACCATCCTTGGCTGTCTTCAATTCATCTATCATTTTCTGACGTTCTTCGGAAGAAATGCTTCCATCAATCACACCTACACAGTAATCTCCAAGAAGACCTGATACTTTGTATAACACATCTTTAAAGAAGGAAAAAATGATAAGCTTTCTGCCACCTTCCTTCGCCTCCTCCCAAATCTCCATCAAACGCTGTGCCTTGGTGGATTTCGACATATCAGAAATCTGCCATGACACCTGACGGACAGCCATAAAATTATCACTCATAAGAGCATTCTCGTAGGCTGTCATCTCTTCATGTGTCATCAATCCCCACTGTTCCTTTTCAATCAGTTCCGGCAGTTCCTTTAACACATCTTCCTTCACACGCCGCAAATACACCGGGGCAATGGCACTCCGGAATTCTTCCGCCTGGGTAAGCTGTTTCATCCCCTCTATCTGCTCTGCAATCTCCGGCTGCAGACACCGAATCAGGAACTGCATTTCCTCTACCTTATTCTCAAGAGGAGTTCCGCTCATATATAATATCCGTTCTGCCCTCTGTCCCGCTGCCACGACTGCCTGGGTCCGCTGTGCCTCCGGATTTTTAATATAATGTGCTTCATCCACCACCATCATATCAACCGTTACCGTAGGCGGCACCGGAATCTTCACAAGGGTCTCATAGGTAGTAATGGCAACTCCGCCGTCACTAACCCACTGGGTCATTTCCATGGCGCGCCCTTCGCCATATACCTCAATTGCCTTCAATTCACTTTGGGATTCAATCTCACGTTTCCAGTTTACCACCACGCTTAACGGACATACCACAAGAAAATGTGTACCGCCTTTTGCAGACAAATCACAAAAACCGGCAATGGCCTGCATGGTTTTTCCAAGCCCCATTTCATCCCCTAACAATACCTTTTTCTGATGAAGTATATACTTTGTACCAAAAGTCTGATAACGTCTTAAATTCGCCTTCAGCAAGGATAAATCCAGCGGATAGGCGTCAATGCTCTGAATCAGTTCTGCCGGAAGAGACGTACTGCCTGTTACTTTCTTTGCAGCCTGTATCATTTCCACATCACTTTCGGCAAGCTTCTTTCCACTCCGTTTCTGTATCTCATAGGAATCCACTATATTTTCCAAAAGTGCATAATACTCTGCATTTTTCTCACAAAAATCCTTCCATGAATCATGAACTCCCTTTCGGGACTGCTCTGTATGCTCCTTATATAATGCCGGAACTTCTGTTCCAAATTCTCCATTTACATTCTCCTGCAAAACTCTGGCTCCAGCACTGGCTTCTTCCTTTTTATCCTTTGCCATAAATACCCACTGGAAGCCATGCTTTACCGGTTCTGCCTTTAAAAGTGATGCAGAAACATTATCATAATAGGTGTTATATAAAGCATCTGCCCGTTTAAAAACAGTCTGCTCCCGTAAAATTCCATTTAACTGTTTTACCAGTTCTATCGTCTGTGCATTCTTATTCTCCGGTGTAAATGAAACCTCTGCGCTTTGCATGGTCTGTACCTTAATTGCATTGGCGTTGGCAAGAATTTTCTCTGCACTGACAGCACCAATGCCCTCAATAGCCTGAATACTCTGTTTATCCCTGGCAAGTACCTTTCCTACCGTGTCGATTCCGGCATTTCTCAGAGTATTGATGCGGATTCCTTCCCTATCCATGTTGATTTGTTCCACATCCATACTGGCTAGTATTTCTTTTGCTGCTGCCTCTTTTAATGCCTGATAAATACGGTTTATTTCCTGCTCCTTTTGTTTTTTCGCTAAAACAATTGCTGAAAGATTTTTCCGGCATTTATCTGCCAGTTCCATATTCTTTTTTGCTTCTTTTATTTCCTGTTTTGATAAAATGGACATAGCTTCCTCCTCTTTTTGCAATTAAAGTAAAAATGCCTCACCTCAATCTGAATATTCCTCCCAAGACTCCCCGCCATCAAAGGAATGGGCATAGATTGAAAACTGATTTAACGCATCTTTTATCCGATACTCTGATGCATCTAACTTTAAATATTCTTTATATTGTTTCAAATTAACATACTCCGGATAACTCAACAGTATATATGTAATTTCGTAGGTTTCATCATTAACCAGTGCATATTCATATATGTAATCAAATCCATCTACCGTAACATATGCCGGCAACGCATAGCTTTCTTCATCATATTTGACTTTCTGGGTTATCTCTTCATCAGAGAACGACAGCGTACATTCTATATTCGAAAGACGTTCTATTTCTGCTTCATAGTCCTCCTTACTGTAT
>JAQXLK010000325.1 GCA_029012085.1 Clostridiales bacterium | reverse complement strand
ATTTATGTAATTCGTATTTGCAAATACAGGAATGTTTACATAAAAAAGGAGAAAAACAATATGGAAAAAGAAGAATTCGCCAATTTGGTTATCTCCTCGGAGCAAAGTCTTTATTATATTGCAAAAGCAATTTTGAAACGGGATGAAGACTGTCAGGATGCAGTACAGGAAGCGATTGTGAAAGCGTTTTCGAAACTTTCTGCACTGAAAAAAGATGAATATGCCAAAACCTGGCTGACAAGGATTGTAATCAATGAATGCAAAAATTTTGCGAAGAAACAGGCAAAATGTATGCCTTTTGATGAAGATGTATTGAATGAGCATATCATTCAAAGTGGGAAAAAGCAGGATGATACAGATTATTCTAATTTGTATCAGGCATTAGGACAGTTAAAAAAAGAATTTCGTGTGGTTTTAGTATTGTACTATGTGGAGGAATATACCGTAGAGGAAATTGCAGGGATTTTGCGGCTTCCAACAGGAACGGTAAAGAGCAGGCTTTCAAGAGGAAGAAGTAGATTACGGACAATTTTAAAGGAAATGGAGGAAATGGAATATGAGAAATTCACAGTGGGAAACCGGATATCCGGATATGCCAAGCGCATTTCATAATGCAGTAGAAGAATGTGTAGAGGAACAAATGCAGAAAAAATCAAATGAAAAAGGATGGAACATTTCAAGGAAACTGGTACCGGTGGCAATTTGCCTCTTCCTCGTGGGAGGGACAGTAACGGCAGCAAAGCTTCCGTCATTTCATAATTTTCTATCCGAGCTTGGAAAAAACGAAGAGTATGCAAAAAAATTAGTTTCATCCGACATTATTGCGGAAGAAAAGCAGGGAGAACTTGTAACAGAGCAGAATGGAGAACAGGAAAAGCAGGTTATAGATGACGGGAAAGCGGATGTATTGGATGAAAAACCAGTGCTTAACATTACAGATTCTTATGTGGATGGTACAACAATCATGATCTGGGCAGAAGCGAAAGAAGCATCGGGTATGGATGGCTTTGGATTTTCGGATCATATCTATGTAAATGGGGTGGATTGCATAAAGGATTATATGGTGGAAAATCCTGTGGATTCTGGACAGTTCGAATGTAAGATTACGGTAATGGGGGATATTCCGGAAAATGATGATGGAACTTTGGAAATTACCACAAAATTATATGACATAGATGGACAGAAAAAAGCGTTCTCTTTTACGATTCCGGCAACTGGGATGAATCACACAGTGAGTGCATCTGCACAAAAAGTGGATTTAAAAAATGGTTATGTGGAGCTTAGGGAGGCTACAGTTTCACCTTCCGCCGTTAAATTAACATTGCATTACAGATTTGAAGGAGAAGAGAGTGAAAAATGGTTGAAGCGATACGTTGATTATGGATGGGTATTTGAGGATGCAGATGGCAACAGATTGTTTGATGAAGAGTGTTGCAGAACCAGTTCATATTCAAATCCTTGTGTGCTGGCAAATTCAGCTAGTCAGGATATAGAAATCGAAATGATGACCTTTAATAGTGCATCAAAAAGTATCAAAATGATTCCTTACAGTAAGGAAAAAAATGCAGAAGGAAAAGGAATTCCGGGAACGGAAGAGTTGCATGAGGAATATGCGGTAACATTTTCACTGCAATAGGAATGGAAAGGAGTTTTCATATAAAAAGTAAGCATCATCCAATCTGAAGATTTTATTTTTAACCAGTTTTAACTGGTCGTTGGCAGACAACACTAAAATTAGCCGCAAAAAGAGAGTATATAACACAATGGTGTTATTACTCTCTTTTTTAATTCATTCAATAAACCAACATCTTTTGACTCTTTTCAAGTTTATATGGTATACTAGAAAAAAACAACCTTGGAGGATGGCAGCATGAGCAGAAAAGCACTCATATTAGATATTGACGGAACATTGACGAATAGTAAAAAAGAGATTACGGAAAAAACCTTGCAGGCAATTCTAGAGGTTCAGGAAAAGGGACATATTGTGATAATTGCTTCCGGCCGCCCGACCCATGGTGTAAAATGGATTGCAGATGCATTAAAGCTTTCAGAGTATGGTGGTTATGTACTTTGCTTTAATGGGGCAAGAATTACCAATGTGAAGACCGGTGAAGTAGTATATCAGCAGGAGTTTCCGAAGGAGTGTATTGCACCTTTATATGATTATGCAATTGCACATGATATGGGACTTGTGACCTATGAAGGAGATTCGGTCATTACCGGAACCCGTAAGGATGAATATATGGAGTTTGAGGCAAGACTTAATAATATGGAACTTCGGTCGGTGGAGAATTATAAGGAATATGTGGATTTTGCAGTGAATAAATGCTTATTTACAGCAAATGTTGAGGATGCACCGGCATTGGAGAAGGAATTAGCAGATAAGTATGAAGGAATCCTTAGTGTTTACCGTTCTGAGCCGTTTTTTATTGAATGTATGCCTTTAGGTGTAGATAAAGCAGCATCCCTTGATCATTTATTTAACATAATTGGGATGGATAAGAAGGATGCAGTAGCCTGTGGTGACGGATATAATGACATGTCTATGATTAAGTATGCAGGTGTTGGTGTTGCCATGGCG
>JAQXLK010000324.1 GCA_029012085.1 Clostridiales bacterium | reverse complement strand
ATGGAAAGATTGGAGGACAAACATGGAACAAAAAATCAGCAATGAAGAATATAATGAATATGTAGAACAGATTACACCCACCTATAACATATGGAAAAACTGCTTTCATGCTTTTTGGATTGGTGGATTAATCTGTATGATTGGTGAATTTATTTTTGCTTTTTTTAAAAATTCCTTAAATATGTCTGAGATGGATGCAGCAAGTTATGAATCCATGATACTTGTACTTGTGAGTGTTATCCTGACCGGGCTAAACGCCTATGGACATATTGCCCGGCTTGGTGGTGCAGGTGCCTTGGTTCCAATCACTGGTTTTGCCAACTCTGTTGCAGCACCTGCCATTGAATATCAGAAAGAAGGACAGGTCTTCGGTATTGGTGTGAAAATTTTTACCATTGCCGGGCCTGTCATCTTATATGGTATTTTTACAAGCTGGATTCTAGGTCTGATTTATTACTTCGGCGGCATGCTGTCCTGGTGGTAAGAACATTGACTGCTATGAAAGCAGTCTATACATAACCTTTTCTATCTGTCAGTCTTTGCCGCATTTTAAGAAGAATCTTCTTTTCCATACGACTTACCTGTACCTGAGAAATTCCAATCTCTTTTGCAATCTCTGTTTGCGTTTTGTTTTCAAAATACCTAAGCTTTATAATTTTTGCTTCTGTTTCCTCCAACTGCCCCATCAGTTCTTCCACCACTAAATGATCTATCAATGTTTCATTTTCATCTTCAACATCGGCAATCTTATCAAGCAGATAAATCGCATTTCCATCATTTTGATAAATCGTCTTGTGAATGGATTCTACTTCTACATTTGCCTCCAAAGACGCAACAATCTCTTCCACATCAATTTCTAAAAGCTGTGAAATTTCTTCCAGCTTTGGTTCACTCCCTGTACGATTCATAATTTCCTCTCTCACTTTTTTTACCTTATAAGCAGTTTCTTTTAAGGTACGGCTTACCTTAATCATACCATCATCCCTAAGAAAACGTTTAATTTCACCACTTATCATCGGTACTGCATAAGTTGAAAATTTTACATCAAAAGATAAATCGAATTTATCAATGCATTTCATGAGTCCGATACACCCAATTTGATACAAGTCCTCTAATTCATGCCCCCTGCCTAAAAAACGTCTGGCTACCGCCCAGACAAGTCCTAAATTTTCTGTTACAACACGATCTTTTGCGTCCTGGTTACCTTCTTTTGCAAGCTTTAAAAGTTCTAAAGTCTTGTCCATGACGCCTCCTGTTATTTTTTTATTACTTTCCGCATTGTTACGGTTGTTCCCTCTCCTAGAACAGATTCTACAAACAGCTCATCCATAAATGCCTCCATAAATGCAAACCCCATACCGGAACGTTCTAACTCCGGTTTCGAGGTATACATCGGTTCCATTGCCTTTTCTATATCTGCAATTCCCACACCAAAATCCTTCACAATCACCGTTACCGTATCTTCTACAATATGCGTCTCAATCCGAATTCTTCCATCTTTATTTTCATATCCATGGATAATGGAATTCGTTACCGCTTCCGATACCGCTGTTTTAATATCTGCAATTTCCTCTAAGGTAGGATTCAGCCTGGTTACAAAGGCTGCTACTACCACTCTGGCAAAGCTCTCATTTTTTGATACACTGTCAAATTCCACTGTCATCTGATTATTAAAATGTTCCATACTTAATCCCCTTTTTCTATCTTTATTTTTCTTTTCTTCTTCCTTTTTTTTCTTCAATATCCTGTAATGCAGCATCAATGTTTTCACATTTTTTTGCTACGCGGTAAAGACCGGAAATATCCAAAATCCGGGCTATCTTTTCATTTACACCAACAATATAAACATCACCTTTTAGATATCTCACCTGTCTATATCGCCCCATTACAAGACCGATTCCGGAGCTATCCATAAAATGGGTATTCGTATAATCAAATATCACATCCCGTATCTTTTTACAGATAAATAGAGACTCCGTCTCTTCCCGTATTACACCCGCCGCATGGTGGTCTAATTCTTCTGGCAGATAAATAATAAGTGTTTCTCCTTTTTCTTCAAACAAATGTTGTTGTTCCATATTTTCTTCCTTTCACTTTTAAGAATAATAGAAAAGAGACAACCATCTACATTCGTGCAGATTTGTTGTCTCTTCTTTCGTAGCTTATTCAATTCATCACAAGTTTTTTACTTACCGCCTATGCATCGCCAGGTACGGTGTTCCTCTCACGTCTGATATATCTACTCTGACAAATACTCATTCACCTCATCTATATGACTACTGTCAGGATAGTTCTCCTTTATACTTATATAGGCAGCCTTTGCCTTTTGTTCATCCTGATTACCAAGATATGCCTTTGCCAAATAATAGTAGGCATCGTCACCTTCCTGAATCTGAAGTGCTACATTACAAATATCAATTGCCTTTTCATATTGTCCTGCTTCCACTGCATTGGCAGCTTCCTCACAAAGAGTTTTGTATGCGGTCTTTGGAATATTCGTCTTGATAATACCAAATGCATCCTTTGAATCCTTTTCCGCCTTTGCTGCATCCTTTTCTTCCTGTTCCTTGGCATCTATCTGTTTTTGCAATGTATCAACCTGACCTTCTAAATCAGAAATTGCTGCATTCTTCTTTGATAACTCCTCGTTATAGGCAATCTGTTCATCACGACTTTCTTTATTTGCCATGTTAAGCTTCGTTGGTAACACTAAAATCCAAAATACCAATATACCAAGCACCAATCCCACGGAAACGTAAAGAAGGTTAAATTTATTATGGTTCACTTCTTTGTAAGAACCTACCGTTAAATCCGGATTATCAATATCTTCCAATCCCTTCTCCACAAAAGTCTCTAAATCAGACTTATACTGATCCTCATCCTTATAAGCAGAATTCACATCAATTCGGGCACTTGCTTCTTTCATGCCAATAATTTCCCTAGGCGCAACTCCCATCTCCGACAGGTACTTTACAGCCAAAGTATTATTCTTATCAATTCGAAGAACACGTTTTAATGCTTTCTTTGCCCTATCATTATTACCGTTTTCCATGTAAAGCAGCGCCAATAGCAAATAACCCTTTACAAAATGAGGATAATTGGAAAGTATCCGCTTTAACTGAATAAATGCAAGATCCTTTGTCCCCTGCTTTGCATGTTGTAATGCCTGATTAAATTGTTTTGCAAGCTGATTTGCCTCCTCTAATTTTAAGGGATCTGCCTGCACTTCTTTTATATATTGCCGTGCAATATTACTCTCATCCGGGAGATAATTCGCACTCACAACCCAATGCGTTAGCCCTAAGACTATCTCACCCATTTCATAGTAAATGAGCCCTAATAAATTCCTTGCATTAATATTCTGCTTATTGTACTTTAACGCAAGGTTCAATGCATCCATTGCACCAGTTAGATCTCTGACACTCGCTCTGTCCAATCCTAAATTGTAATAATAGTTAGATGTATTATAAGCCTTTTTCAACAACTTATAGTTCATTCCACAGCTACTGCAGTGTCCGTTCTCTAATACAGGTGCTCCACAATTCAAACACTCCATATTATTCACCGCCTATTTCACCTGTGTACCCTTAATCTGTTGTAACATCTCTTCTAATACATCTGTAATATCCTTCACATCGTTCTTATATATTGCATCCTCTGCCTGAGAAACCTCAAGACAAGGCTGAAACTTTCTAATCTCTTCATCAAAATTAATCATAACAATCTATACTCCTAATGCGAGTAAGTCACCAGCTAGATATAACGAGCCTACACAAAATAAATACTGTTCATCAACATGGCTTTTCGCATATGTAAAGCCTGCTCGTATATTATCATAAATGGTAATCTTACTACCCGAAAAACGTCTAAATGTATCTTCTACCACAGCAACATCCGCTGCTCTGTCTCCATCATAACGGACAACTACAATCTCTTCAAAATTAATCTCACAAAGCCGCTTTATCATCGACTCATAATCCTTGTCCTTGGAAACAGCAAAAAATAAAATCTTTTGTTCCATAGGGAACAGCTTTTCCAGTGTTTTGCAAAATGCTTCTATTGCCTCTTCATTATGTGCTCCGTCAATATAAATATGAGGTGCTACTTCCTGCATCCTGCACGGCCATGTCATGCTAAGCAATCCTGCCCTTATGTTATCTATATCTATATCTGTTAAACTGTAATCCTGCCCCTCACCCATATCAATCTGTGAGTTCCAATTCTTGTCTGACAGTTCCTGTTTGGATGTCAGGTTATCTCCTTGCTGATTACAGCATCTGTATGTCATATTAAGAAGCAGTTCATATGCCTTCACCGCAAGAATTGCGTTCTCCATCTGGTAAAGGGCTGTTTTCTTAATCTTCAAACTGCTATACCTATAATAACCACTCTCAAACGAAAAATCAATGGTTTTTTCTGTAAATTTTATCATTTTATACTGTTTTTTTTCGACAAGGTATAAGTCAGCTCCTGCTTTTGCAGCAAAATCTTTTATTACAGCCGTCGCCTCGTCCTTCCTGTCGAAATAAACAACAGGAACACCCGGCTTAATAATTCCCGCTTTTTCACTTGCAATCTGCTCTATTGTATCTCCTAAAAACTGCGTATGATCAAGTCCAACAGACGTAATAATTGACAATACCGGTGTAACCACATTGGTTGCATCTAATCTTCCACCCATACCCGTTTCAAAAATGACATAGTCCACCTTCTGATTTTTAAAATAAAGAGCTGCCATTAAAAACATGAATTCAAAAAAGGATGGATGGGCAATCCCTTTCTTCCTTGCAATAGAAATATATTTCATTGTTTCCTCAAATGTGGTTATCAATTCTCCATCCGAAATAATGCTGTCATTCACCCGGATACGCTCATTCACTTTTACCAGATGGGGAGAAGTAAATACTCCCACCCGATATCCTGCCTTTTGTAAAATCGATGTCAGAAAAAGACAGGTGGAACCTTTTCCATTCGTACCCGCCACATGAATAACTGGACAACTTCTCTCCGGATGATTCATAATATTTAATATTTTATTTAAGTTATGAGTTCCTAATTTTTCTGCAAACACCGGAACTGATAATATATAATCTACGCATTCCTGATAAGTCATTTTTATTCTCCATCTTTTGTGAACTTCCCATTGTATAAAGCCAGCGGGAGTGCATCATCTTATTTTAAAACATCTTTATTTCTTTATCCAGAGCAAAGGAATAAAGGTATGTCTCTGCCACCAAAAGTCCTGTCAGCTGTTCTAATGTATCCTTGTAATATCTTAGCTGCGTATCATAACGCTTTTTGAGAATCTCTTCCTGTCCAGGCTTCACTTTATCCGTCTTATAATCAATAAGAACCAGTTTTCCATCTTCCTTGAAATATGCATCGATGATTCCCTGCACAATGATAGAATCTTCTTCAATACTTTGCATGATTCTGCTTGCAGGAACACCTACAACAAACTGTTTTTCCTTATAAAATTCTCCTGCCTTTGCAGCCCTGCACATTCTCTTTCCAAGAGCAGATGTTAGTAATGCAAAGACTTTTTCAGTCGTAATAAATTCCTTCGTCTCCTCCGGAATCCTGCCATCTCTCCTCATATCAGCCAGACATTGCCCTGTCTGTTCTTTCGTGGTTACATTTGCAAAATCAAATAATTCCATTGCCTTATGCATCCATGTACCCTTTTCGGCTGCATTCATCTTTCTGGTTCCAGCTATAAATTGTGGCACAGGCGGTTCATAATCTTCTAACG
>JAQXLK010000323.1 GCA_029012085.1 Clostridiales bacterium | reverse complement strand
AGAAGATTATTGTTCACAATGTTAACGAAGTAGAGAAAGTTGCTGCTACTGTTGATTTTGTGTTCAGTGCAGTTGATATGTCAAAGGATGAGATTAAGGCAATTGAAGAGGCTTATGCAAAGACAGAAACTCCTGTAGTTTCTAACAATTCTGCACATAGATGGACACCGGATGTACCAATGGTAGTACCTGAAATTAATCCGGATCATATGAAGGTAATTGATTTCCAGAAGAAGCGTCTTGGTACAACTCGTGGATTTGTAGCAGTAAAGCCAAACTGCTCGATTCAAAGTTATGCACCAGTACTTACTGCATGGAAAGAGTTTGAGCCTTATGAAGTAGTTGCTACCACATATCAGGCAATTTCCGGTGCAGGTAAGACCTTTAAGGATTGGCCGGAGATGGTTGGAAATATTATTCCATTTATCGGTGGTGAAGAGGAGAAATCTGAAAAAGAGCCACTTCGTATCTGGGGTCATATTGATGAAGAAAAGGGTGAGATTGTACCGGCCACAAGCCCGGTTATTACTTGCCAATGTATTCGTGTACCGGTATTAAATGGTCATACTGCTGCTGTATTTGTAAAATTTAAGAAAAAGCCAACAAAAGAGCAGTTAATTCAGAAGTTGTTAGAGTATAAGGGTGTTCCACAGGAGCTTGAGCTTCCAAGTGCACCAAAGCAGTTTATCCAGTACATGGAAGAGGATAATCGTCCACAGGTATCATTAGATGTTGATTTTGAGCATGGAATGGGTATTTCCGTTGGACGTATCCGTGAAGACAGTGTTTATGATTGGAAGTTTGTAGGACTTTCTCATAATACGGTTCGTGGTGCTGCAGGCGGAGCAGTGCTTTGTGCAGAGCTTTTGAAGGCACAGGGATATATCACAAAGAAATAGTATAAGTTGATATAGAAGTTAGAATCATAAGAAGACTATCGAATGATGGGTAAGACAGAAATCATTCGGTAGTCTTTTCTTTCGTGGGGAAAAGGTGTATAATAAATATATTATTGTCTGGGTTGTAAAATCCGGACGGAGGATGAGGTTTTGATGGAAAACAAGAATGTAATATAGTTACTATATATTTTAGGAGGAAGGAACATGGCAGAGAAGATGAATAGCAATGGAGAAAATGATACTTCAAATGATAAAAAAGAAATGGTTGTCAGGGAAAATAAAGAATTATCGATTCCAAGAACCGGATTATCTGTAAAAGGTGAGTTATCTGTAAAGGGAGAACTGGCTGTAAAAGGAGAACTGGCAGCAATTCAGGAGTTGGCAACAAGAGGAGAGATTGTAATACCGGGAGAGCTTGATAAAAATGAGGACTCTGATCGTATTATTATAGTCGAGAGTGTGAAAGCAGCAGTAGAATACTTGGCAGAGACACAGGGAAATATTTTAGCTACAACAGGTGTTTCAGAGATTTATGAGTATACAAAACTGGATGATTTTGAGAATCGTGTCTATGCCAGAGTGTTGCCACACGGAGATATTATGCGTATCTGCACCGATTTAGGAATACAGGGAAGGCATTTGATTGGAATGGCGGAACCGTTTTCAAGGTTGATGAATTATGCGATGTTAGAAGATTTTGATATAAAGTACCTTGTTACGAGAGATGCAGGAATTTCCAGTGGATTTATTGAGAAGGTGGAAGCTGCATTTGAATTAGGAGTAAAGATTATTGTAGTGGCTTCTACACATTCGGAAAAAGCGGGGCAAGAAGAGGAGATTTTGAAGTTGCTTCGGGATCGTGCAGAGTAAAAGGGGAGACAGAGAGGTATCAGAATGGAAGAAAGACTGACAAAAGAAGAATTAGTAGATGCAATTGTAAAATTAGAGTGGAATGCTTTTGATAAGGTTGAGAATCTTGGGGGACGGGCTGGCTGTCAGGATGACTGGAATACGTTTTCTGTTATGCGTAAAAGCCAGTATTTAGCATGGCCCGAAGATTTACTGACTAGTTTTTTCATAGACTTCACAGAGGCAAATGCTAGAGGATGGAATTTAATTACAGAAAAGTATGGTCGTATGATGGAATCTACTGCACCGGAAGAATACGAGGCAATTAAGGGACAGTTTCCGGAATGTTCCGAGAAAAAACGTGCCATTGTGAATCAGATTGCGCAGATCCAGGTAGGCTGGATGGAGGATTTTGCAAAAGAATATCCTTATATGGCAGGGAATGCAAGAAGTATTCATGCAGATGAGGATACACCGTATAATACTTCTTATGAGACCTATTTAAAAGGTGAACTGTTAACTTATTCTGACAGGACACTTGGAATGTACGGGCAGTGGATTGTGGCATTGAATCAGGAGAACCAGAATCTTGCGAAGATGATTATGACAAATACGGCATTACTCTATGGGTATACATCTCTTGAGGCTGCTGAAGATGCTTTAAAAAAGTCTGAAAGCAACTAAATTATGAGTACAAGATAAAAAATAGTTGAAATATATGGAAGGTTACGATATAATTGTGGCATGTGAGTGCGTATAAGAGTACGTATGATAGTGTTTTTTAAGGAGGATTTTTGAAATGGCTACTATTACAGCAGGTGATTTTCGAAATGGTGTAACAATTGAGTATGATGGTAAGATTTGTCAGGTTATTGAGTTTCAGCATGTAAAACCAGGTAAGGGTGCAGCTTTTGTTCGTACAAAGTTAAAGAATATTGTAAACGGTGGTGTAATTGAGAACAGTTTCCGTCCAACAGAGAAGTTTGAGACTGCTCATATTGATCGTAAGAATATGCAGTATTTATATGCAGATGGTGATTTACATTATTTCATGGACAATGAGACATATGATCAGATTGCATTAGGCTCTGATATAGTTGGTGATTCATTGAAGTTTGTTAAGGAGAACGAGAATGTAAAGGTTGTTTCTCATGATGGTAATGTATTTGCTATTGAGCCAGAGATTAACGTAACATTAGAAGTAACAGAGTGTGAGCCTGGTGTAAAGGGTAATACAGCAACAGGTGCAACAAAGCCATGTACTGTTGAGACTGGTGCAACTCTTAATGTACCATTATTCGTAAATCAGGGTGATAAGATTGTCATTGACACCCGTACAGGAGAATATATGTCAAGAGCATAAGCTAAGCGAATATGCGAAGCAATTAATAGAAATAAAAAGAAGGTTTTCTCTTTCGTGCTGGCACGAATAAGAGGAAACCTTCTTTTTTATAGGATTTCTTAATCTCCTCCCGGTCCATCTTTTCTTGGACGTGATGATTCCGGCAGAGGTTCCACGTCGTACTTTGAACTTTGGGAATCGTTTGCTGCATTTTTTGTACTATCCTTTGGAAGATCTACATCCGGAATATTTCCATCATCATAGGTATTGGTAAATTTTTTGTTATCCATGCTTTACACCATCCTTTCGAAAGATAGCATGTGAATATGAAAGAAAAATATGCAGGAAGAATGTATGAATTTTAAATACTCATTTCTACAAAAAAGGGAGTGTGAAAGGTAATATTCTGGTGACCATTGCATATATTAAAAGTATGAGGGTAAAAAAGGTGTCAAAAAAGACGCAGATTGCTGAGAAACGAGTCTTTATAAGGAGGCATACATACTATGACAAAAAAAGAAGAAATTCTAAAGATTGTATCGTCTAAGCTTCGACGTATATTAGAATGCTCTGATATGGATTTTGAACGGTTGCAGGAAATTAGGATTCGTATGTTAGAGCCATTTATTGTTATATATGATGGAGATGAATTTTTTATATCCGATAAGGGTGAACTTTTAAAGCAGTCAGCAAATAGTTATCAGATTACTGCAGGAGACATTAAAGAAACCTTAGAATATATAAGTAATTTTTCTCTGTATGCCTATGAAGATGAAATAAGGCAGGGTTTTATAACGGTACAGGGGGGACATCGGATAGGACTAGCAGGGAAAGTAATTTTAGAAAATGACAGAGTGAAGTCCGTAAAACATATTTCTTTTATTAATATTCGGATGTCCCATGAACGGAAAGGCTGTGGTGAGTGCATTTT
>JAQXLK010000322.1 GCA_029012085.1 Clostridiales bacterium | reverse complement strand
CAAAATCCAAAAACTCTTCTACCAGAATATGACCTGATTTATTGGTCTTAATCAAACCCTTCTGTATAATCAGAGAAACATAGTCATCCACTAAAATAATATTTTCAATGCCTCTGTTTCCCACAAACATTTCCTTAAAGCTCTGTAATCTGTCACTGACAAATTCATCTACGATTTCATCCAGTTGATATGAGCGATAAGACAGTCTGCTCATTTCTTCACGCAGACGAAGGACACCCGGCTTGATATTCTGTGTGGTTACAAGGCTGTCCTTATCAAACAGAGAAATCTGCATACTTCCACCGCCAATATCAATGAAGGCAGTTCCTTTTTCAATGATGTTTTGAAAATCCTGTCCCTTAGAAGCAACTGACTTGTAATCAAGGAAACGCTGTTCAGAGTTTCCCAATACTTCTATGGAAATACCGGTTCTTGTTTGTATCTGGTCTAACAAAATCAGCGTATTTTTTGTTTCTCGGATAGCACTGGTGCCATATGCCTTGTATGCATCCACCTTATAAGATTTCATAATCTGCGTAAATTCACGCAACATCCTACAAAGCTCATCAATACGTTCATTACTCAATTTTCCGGTAAAATAAGAATCCGTACCAAGCTCAATTCTATGTCTGATATGGTCGATTTCCTTAATACCATTATTAGAAGATATTTCAAATATCTTCATTGATAATTCATACGAGCCGATATCTATGGCTGCAAATGTCTGATACCCCATATGTTTCCCCCTTGTTTCTTACTTATTTACAGTCCTTTCCCGCAAGATAATCGATGAATTGCTGCGCAGTTCTGCCGGAGAGTCCACCATGGGAAAGCTCCCACTTATTTGCTTCCAGCAATAACTCCTCCTCATCCATAGAAATATCGTTACGTTTTGCAAGGACCTTAACAATCTCCTGGAATTCTTTTTTATTTGGTGCACAGAAGAAAATAGATACACCAAATCTGGCAACTAAAGAAAGCTTCTCCTGAACCGTATCTGATGCATGTAAATCATCTCTTCTTTCTTCCTTATCAGAGAATTTCTCACGTACTAAATGTCTTCTGTTAGAGGTTGCATAAATGAGTACATTATCCGGTTTTACCTCTAAACCACCCTCAATAATTGCCTTTAAATACTTGTATTCTATTTCAAACTCTTCAAAGCTCAAATCATCCATATAGATGATGAACTTGTAATTTCTATTTTTGATTTGTGCAATAACGTCATTTAAGTCCTGGAACTGATGCTTATATACTTCAATCATTCGAAGTCCCTGATCATAATACTTATTAATAATACCTTTAATGCTTGATGATTTACCGGTTCCGGCGTCACCAAAAAGCAGACAGTTGTTGGCAGGTCTTCCCTGCACAAATGCCTCTGTATTATCAATCAGCTTCTTTTTAGCTATTTCATAGCCTACCAAATCCTCTAATTTTACATGGTCAATATTTTTGATGGCTTTGATTTCCATTTCTCCTCCCTCCGGATGAGAAATACGAAACGACTTATTTAAGCCAAATTTGCCAACGCCAAAATGTTCGTAGAAGGAAGTAATGATATCTTTTACTTCTTCTGCAGAAGTTGATTTTCCAATCTGTACTGCCACTTCGCAAATCTGGTCTCTGATTCTGCCATTATACACACGGCTCTTTTCATAATTGCCTTCAAAGTGTGCAATATAGGTTAAATATTCATTTCCGAACATTTCCCCCATCTTTGTAAAGTCATAATCAATGAATTCCTTCATAATCTGAAAATCATGAAGTGCTACCTCATTTAAAGTGCCTTCCAAATTGCCTTTGATTTCACAACCAAGACTATAGGAATTTTCATCATTTACCAGAAGATTTGCCAAAAAGCAATGCCACAGATTACCATGAAAACCATGATGGGCTGCTTTATCCAAAATGCGGTGAATACAGTCAAAGAAAAGACTTTCTCTATCCTCTCTATTGTAGTAATCATCATCATAGTGAGCCATCAACCATGCCATGTCTCTCAGTAAACTGTCTTCCTTCAAATTACGATATATGATTAATTCATTTTCCTTCATGTTAACAACCATGCCTTCCTCACAACCTGCAAACTTTGGGCCGCAGGCACAAATTTGCCGTGTGAAAATTTATTTTCACACTATATCCTGACTTTCTCTTAATAATTTCCAAGAATTTTCATATTCCTTGTTT